>NZ_CP078143.1:2553381-2862571 GCF_019891395.1 Nitratireductor kimnyeongensis
CGTAATCAACCGGGGCAGTACCGCTGCGGCCCGTCTTGATGCGCCGGACGTTAGTGCCCTTCGGCTTACGCGGGCGCTGCCACTTACGCATGTCCGCCCACTCATTCTTTACCGCATGATTCCAGACCGCAATGAACGGCGTGTAACACTGCCGGTTGCGCGTTTCAGGCTGCGCCGTAGGGTAGAGGATAGCGGCCGCCTTATCCAAGTCGTTCTGCTTGATGTCGGTCAGACGCCGTCCGTAGAAGTGGCCTAGAAGCCCGCTATTCGGCGTCCCTATAAAGCGCTTATCGCCGCCGGATTTCAGATAAGACTCCACCGCCTCGGCAAAGGTGCGTGTGGCCTTCGCACCGTAAATGGCGTCATTTACGAGGCGCGCCTCAAGGGCGATGCGTTGCGCTTCCGCGACTTCTTCGTCGTGAGTTCCTGCAGACTTGCGGACAGTTTGTCCATGGACGGTGCCGCTGATCCACCAGACTTTACCACGCTTGTAGAGTTTGAGGGGCATCGCAATGCATCCTTTATGCCTTCAATGTCTTTTGCCGTAAGTGTAATCTGTCTCCCATGCACCATGCAAAGCCCATGGCGCTTTGCGATCTTCGCAACGCCGCGCTTGGTCATGCGCAGATGCTCAGCCGCTTCTGCCAGAGTGTACACCGGATCCAGGTTATCGTTGTCTGGTTTCATGCTGCCGCTTCCTTGCACATGTGCCTGTAGCAGTTGACACCCTTGCGGGTTGCCCGCTTGGCTTCTTCTGCTGATAGTGGTCGGTCTTCACGGTCGGATTCTATGGTGGCATCAAGAATGTCCCACAGAATGGTGTCCAATAGTTGCGTCTCTCTGAACCATTCACCGCGGATCCTGTAATCAGAAAGCTCACGATGAATGGCCGCCTCCACATCGCGACCACCATTGATTTCACGTACCAATGTTAGCTTATCGGGGTTGCCAGTCTGCAGGTTCTCTATGCGTGGCGCGGATCCCCTGAAGCCAACCTTGAAGGCGTTTTGCTTCTCAGACACAACAAAGTAGACGAACTCAGGCTTTCGTCCGGCCGCCTCCTGCCGTGACAGGAGGCGCGGTGTGTTATCGTTGTCTGGTTTCATGTCTGCTTGCCTCCTAATGCGCGGATAGCGGCGGCGATGTCGTCGGCATCGCTTTCCATTTCCCGATGCGTCATCTCGCCATGGCAGACCACGGCACCGCTGATAGCGTTGAACGCTTCTTTCCGTGCCACCTTCGCCGCAGCTTCCAGCGTCTCCCTGTCCATCTCTCCGGGCGCAAGGATGCGGTAGCCGGAAGAGGTGAGGGCTTTTTCTACATGCTCTGGGAACCTTAAGCTTAACTCGCCTTGGTCAAGATCGAATGTCTTGCAGGCAGATAAGATGACGTCTCTCGCGCTCATTCTCCCTCTCCCTTGCTGGGGAAGGCGGCGAGGAGGGCGGCGCGCATAATCTCGGCAGGTTCGCGTTTGTCGTTTGGCTTCGACCATTCCGCCAAAGCCCGCTCCACCGCCTCGTCGGTGAGGGCGGGGACGGGGACGGGGGAGGTGGGAACAGAATCCAAAACGCGAATTTCGTGATCGCGCTGCGCTGCATCCATAGCCTCCGCAGGAGACACGAATTCATCTTCGAGAAGATGCCCGCGAACCCTAAGCCGCCAGTCGTCGCCAACGGGGTTTTTGTCAACCACATAGTCACTGACGCCCCAGTCCCCGGCATCTTTTGAATACCATTCGTCAATGTCAGTATGCTTGTCCCATCGGATTTGCTTCACTGTCACCGCCGCTGCTTTGGGGGCGACATGTGGAAACGTGTCAATCGGCCCGTCCACCGGCTCGCCGGTTTTCAGATCGACGGCCGGGCTTCCCGCAAGGCATTCGGCATGGCATTTGCCAAGCTCGATATCGGTGGCGCATGTGTCGCCGGCTGCAAACGGCTTGGTGCAGACAGGGCAAGGTTCTTCCGCCGCTGCTTTTGGGGCAGGCGCGGCGGCGAGATAAGCCATGACTGCCGCTATTATGCATGGGGCGTGCGCTTTCCCGGTTGGCGACACCTTGTCGGCGGCATCGAAGGCGGCTTGTATCGCATTCGCGTCAAGCTTCTGCTCTCTATTCATCGCCCTTCTCCATCCATTCGGCAGCGGCGCGGAGGTGGCCGACTGTGATCACGTCACCAATCGAGGCGCACGGGTCTAGGTCAGGGGCTGTGAGCACATTCGCGAACGGCTCAATCACCTTCTCAGCTTCCGCCAGCTTGGCGCGCAGGCGTTCGATCTCAGCGGCGGCTTCAAATGGCGCGTCGTCTCGAATAAGTTCTTCTGTCGCGCTTGAGGCGATAATATCGTCCGCGTGGCGCGCCCATGTTCCCGGCCTTTTCAGCCGTTCAATCAGGTCAGCCATCACGCAGCCCTCCGCTTCGCGCTGTCGTTCCGGCGCGCGCTACCGCGTCGCGGGCGCACCGGCATGCCTGTAATTTCGGCAACCTCGCGCGCAACCTGGCGCAGCTTGCGATCGGCCGGCGTTCCTGCATTCGCCTTGGCAACGGAAAGGACGCCCGCGTAAGACGTGCCCTGCGCGATGAACTCTGCAGCTGTAAGGATGGGATAAATCGTCGTCATGTGGTGCTCCTGTGGTGTGGTGTGTGGTTAGGCGTAGAGGCAAAGCAACCCATAAGCAGCCGTGCAAAACGCGGCCATTGCGATTGCTGCGGCGATGTCCTGCAATAAGCAGATCGCCGCTTCCCATTTGTCGGTGATCACAGCCCCACCTCCTCAACGAAGCCGGCGAGGCGGCTATCGGCGCACGTGGCGCTCATGCGGCTGGCGGGCATGCCTTGTGCGGCAAGGTCGTCGAAAAGCTGCTCCATGGCCTGCTGGCAGCTGTGCTCAGTGACATACTGCCCGGCCAGCAACTTCGGCACTAACGTCTGGCTGTCCCGCCAGAAAAACGACTAGGAAAATCTTGGTCATTGGTTCTTCCTCGGTGGTGGTGTGGTTGTAGGTAGATATATGCGTTTTCGCATATCAAGTCAATCAAAAAAATGCGCATTCGAATATCCGAATGCGCATCTATGCGTTTTAGCGTTTTTCTGTGTGCTCGATTATGGAGCCTGCGTCACCGCAAACCTTACAATTCCAGTGACCGTAACTTCCTCAGATTCTCCGTTATCAAGCGCCAACGGTGCCTGATGCTTGGGATCGTATGAACGCGGCCAGAGCCAGCGCCTTCCTTCTCCGTCGACTACAAACTCTTTTAGTGTGGCTTCGTATAGGCCATCACGGTTGCGTCTGTTCACCAATACATACTGTCCGTTCTTGGGCTCTATGCCATTCAGGATGGTTGGCTGAACGTATACAACCGTACCCTCGCCATAAATTTTATTCATTGACGACCCGCGGACACGAAATCCTTTCACATCTACATTCTCCAGACCCAATGGCGGCGTCAAAGCCACTTCGATTTGATCATCGTGTTCCCATTCTATCGCTTCCATCCAGACACCTGCTTGAACTTCCCCAACAATACGGTACGTCCGCGGCGGCGATCCTCCAGCCCCTAGAGGAACCACTTCTTCGAGGCCACGTCCGGCCGTTCCCGCCAGTTTGTTTATTCGGTCCCAATGTTCGCCGGAAGGCACGTTTTCTCCGCGCTCCCATTTTGATACCCGCCCCTGGCTTGCCTTTATTGCGTTGGCAAACTGAACCTGTGTCAAGCCGAGCGCTTCCCTGATCTTTTTTACGCGATCCGCGTAGTCATTCTTCATATCTGAACTCCTTGCTTTATGCGGGTTCGTATATCGCGATATGCGTTTACGGCCTGCTGTGGATAAAGTCAAAATGCGATATAGCATATTTCCGCTTGACAAAATAGGCGAAAACGCATAATCCTAATGGCGTAGTTAACGAACTGTACCACACACCATTACCACCACTGAGGAGAGTTCAAGGTGAGAACCAAGGACGCGGTCCGCGCAATGCGGGCAAACGGCAAGCCATTTGCCGCTATTGCCGAAAGCCTCGGCATCAGCCTACAGCACGCATATAAATGCGCCTCCGACATCATTCCAGGGCCGGCTATCGGTCCAACAAGGCGAACGGTTGTTCGCTACGGAGCACACAACGGCGGCTGCTCAACTCTTTCCGGGATGATCCCAGTCAGTCTTCCCCGCATTTCAGCAATCGATGGAGCCGCATGATGGACGGTATGATTCCAAACGGCACCGAAGTTGTCGTGTATTTCCGCGGCAGAATTGCTGGTCGAAGCGATTTCGAGAATGGCGGAGAAAGTTATCTCATAGAACACACGAGGAAGGGCAAAACGGTGCGCGAATGGGTTGTCGCCGACAAGGTTTCGCTGGCCGCAGTGGAGCAGGCAGCCGCCGAAACGAAGGAGCGCAAGGATGGCTAACCCGATGGCATACGCAACAAAGATGACGCGCACCGGAGAGCGCGACATGTCAAACCGCAAGCCGTACCGCACGGCGAAGCAGAAGGCCGAAGCAAAGCGCACCGCTGTACGCGGAGAGGATGGAGTTTACCGCTCCGGAGCGCCGGTTTCGTTCCATCGGGGAGGGCGCGGCAATGCACGGTGATTTTGCGGATCTGGGCTGCCTGGTGCGGCACGTTATGAACCCGGCAATCGTCGGTGTCGTGATCGGTTACGAGGGATCACTGGTGCTTGTTCGTCTGGCCAGCATGCAGGTCATCAAGCTGCACGAATACGAACTTACGGCGGCCGGTGATGATGGCGAAGGTGAGCCGGCGTTGGTCGATGAAGACGACAACGTCATCGATTTTACGAAAGCGCGCGATCTGCGCACTGCAAAAACGCGAGGAGCTGCGTGATGGCAAAGTTCAAGGTTGGAGACAAGGTGCGGTTCACGGACAAGTGCTGCCGGTCATGGTGGTTCGGGCCGCATACGGCGCACAAGGAAGGCGTGATTTCAGGACTCAATGGGCTGGGAACCTATGAATACCAGGTTTGTGTCGATGTGGAGCAAAGAGTAGGCAATGTCGACGACGAGCACATCGAACTGATTGTGCCGTCCTTCAAGGTTGGGGATCGCGTCGTGCCGTCAGACAAAGCCGGGACCGACCTGATCGATCACTGGAATGAATACTGGAGTGAATTCGGCGAATACGAGGGCGCGTTCTTCGTTACGGAGATCAACTCCAGAGGTGACATCAAATACAGTAGCAAGCCGGGTGGCGATGGTCCCCACTTCATCCCCGCCGACTGGATGACTCCCGCGCCGCTCAAGCTTGAGGCCGGCAAGTATTATCGAACGCGCAACGGCAAGCGTGTCGGGCCGCTTATGAAAGGCTGGGCGCCGCACCTGTTCGGCTCGCAGGGCTACAGCCTAACTTCAGAGTGGTACAGCGACGGGCGGCGCAATAGCGGATGGGAAACCGACCTCGACATCGTCGCGGAGTGGCCGTCCGACAGTGACGATACCAACAACGGTGTGTGGCGGTCGGCCGGATTCTTCCTCGATGCACCAGAATCGACCACCAACTGCATCGTTGCGCTGATCGAGAACGGCCAGCCCAAACCTGCGACCCATCCATACGTCCATCCAAGCCGCAATAAGGCAGAGACGGAAGCGGGCCGCCTTGCGCGCAAGCACAAGGGGCGCGAGTTCGGAGTTTACGAGCTCGTTGTCACGAAGCAGGAGCAGGCGAAGCACGAGTGGCAGCGGCTCGCTTTGGATGGGCAGACCATTGATGCAATCAAGAAGCTGCGCGAGATTGCCGGCATGTCCTTGAGGGCCGCCAAGGCAGCCGTTACCGATTGCCGCGCCGCCTAACCAACCACACACACCACAACCGAAACCACCCGCTTGCGCCATGCGCAGGCGGGAAAGGGGAGAAACCATGCAGACTGAGGTAAAAGTGTTCATGGCCATCATGACGATCTGGTTTGTTGCCTGCGGAACCGGTGGCGCTTTCATCATTTACGGCGTCGGTCGCTTTGCCGGGGTCTGGTAATGGCCAATTACCACGACGAGTACGACCCCGAACTTCACGGGGAGCTAGAGGCACCAGCTGCGCAGCCGGTCATGGCTGCAATCATCGCGATCGTCATTGCAATGTCGCTACTTGGCGGCGCGATGTGGATCATGGAGGCGGCGGCATGGCTGACGACCCCAACCCCCTGACCGTGGCCGTCTGGGCCACATCCGCAGCGCTGATCGTTTTGTTGGCTATCCGCTTCGTCGGGTAGGCACACCACCACCACACAACCACAACACCGGAGGATAGCTTGAGCATTCCGTTAAAAAATCTGACCACCACGAAACGCAAGCATCCGCCTCTGCTTTCCGTGTACGGCACGGCAGGCATCGGCAAGACTACGCTCGCCGCGGAGTTTCCTTCGCCGCTTTACCTTTTTACGGAGGGTGAGGAGCCGCCAACGGATATCGAGCTTACCACGCTCACTAATGAGAATGGCGAACCCAAGCCGATAGAGTCTTATACAGAAATACTCGACGTCTTCGAGCAATTGCTGACCGAAGATCACGATTTCAAGACTGTAATTATCGACAGCTTGGATTCATTCGAGAAAATGGTTTGGGCCTATACATGCGAGCAGAAAGGCGGCGCGCGAGAGGGTTGGGACACCATCGACAGCAACGACAAGGGGTCTCCGACAGCTTTCGGCAAGGGCTACCTGGCAGCCGATGAATACTGGAACGACTACATATCGGCGGTTAGGGCGCTGGCACGGAACGGCATTCATGTTGTGCAGCTTATCCACAGTGAGGCAAAGAAGTGGGAAGATCCGGTTGTGGACGCATACATGCGTTACAAGCCAAACCTTCAGGATCGCGCCATGAAGCTCATCAAGGACAAGAGCGACGCGCTCCTGTTCATTTCCAAGCGCACTTCCGTCAAGCAAGTGGACAAAGGCTTTGGCAAAAAGGAGTCAAAGGTTGAGGGGATGTCTGGATCGGAGCGCGTAATTTTCACGGATGAGCGCGCCGGATTCCATGCCAAAAACCGCCTCAATATGCCGCCGTCAATTCCCTATCGCAAGGGCTCTGGCTTCGATGAGTTGTCCAAATACTTCTACTCTCCCAACAACGACAACTCGTCATTGGAGAGCGGGGAGCCGGCATAACAGGTGGATCACGAAAAGGATAACTTGGTGCAGGAAAAAACCTGCACCAAGTGCGGAACTAAAAAACCAGTTTCTGAATATTCGAAACTAAAATCTGGAAGGTTCGGCGTTAGGAGTGCATGTAAGCAGTGCACAAATGAATATAACGCGAAATATCGTTCTGAGAATCAAGAACTGGTAAAAGCCTCAACTGCGTCTTGGAGGGCGGAAAACAAGGATCACATTAGAGAATATAATAGTAGGTATCATGAAGCCAACTATACTCCAAAACCAAAGAAACCCGTTAGGAGTAAGAAGGATGCTGACCGCCAGTATTACAACGACAACCGAGAAGCCATAATCAAACGGGCTACCGATTGGAACAAAGACAACAGAGAGAAATCTCGAGAGCACTCGCGAAACACGCAAAAGAAAAGGAGGCTTACGGCCAAAGGTAGGATTGAGGACACGATGTCGTCAAGTCTGTATCAGGCCGTTAAGGGCGCAAAATCGGGCCGCAGGTGGGAAACCTTGGTCGGCTACACGGTCGAAGAGCTTATGGCCCACCTTGAGAGCCTATTTCTGCCAGGGATGACTTGGGAGAATTATGGCCGCGGAGGATGGCATATAGATCACAAGATCCCCCGGTCTGCATTCAACTACGAGACGCCGGACCACATCGACTTCAGGAGATGTTGGTCACTCGATAACCTTCAGCCACTTTGGGAGCGAGATAACATTGTTAAGGGCAACAGGTTGGAGAGAGCCTTTCAGCCGTCACTAGCGATCTGACCACCCTAACCACACAACCACAACCACCACACCACCAAAAGGAAATACCATGGCACAACTCGGAAAAAAGTTCGACGCAACCCAGCACGATACCGAGCAGCGGGATTACGAAGAACTTCCTAACGGCATTTATAAACTTGAGATCGAAGCTTCGGACGTTACCGAAACCAGCACCGGCAGCGGCACCATTCTCAAGACCACGATGAACGTGACTGCGCCGGAAGACTTCAAGGGCCGCAAGCTCTTCAACAACTACAACCTGGAGAACAAGAACCCGAAAGCGCAGGAGATCGGTCAGCGCCAGTTCGCCAGCCTTTGCCGCGCGATCGGCGAAAGCGAAGTCGAGGATTCGGAAGACCTGCACTTCCGCGAGTTCACGGCGAAGCTCGCGCTTGGCAAGCCGTCGAAGGATGGCCAGTACCCGGCCCGTGCTGAAATCAAACGCTACTACTTCCCCGACGAAGGCAACGTGCCGGAGCCGGAAATCGACGAGAACCAGCCCGCCAAGGCTGCGAACGACAACCGGCAGGCCGCCTCGAACGACAACGCACCGGCCAAGACAGCCGCTGCTGGCGGGGGCAAGAAGCGCCCCTGGGGCTAACGCAATGGGGCGACCATAGCGCCCCCAGAAAAAGCGAAAGGCAGGCCACCACAGCCTGCCTTTCAACCACACAACCACAATCCGGGCACCACCCCGAACTGAGGAGCAAATCCCATGCGAATTGACATCGCAAGGAATCAACTATCGCGCCTATTAGCACAGGTATCTAAGGTTGTCGAGGCCAGAAACACAATTCCTGTGCTGTCCTGCGTGTTACTGGAATCATCCGGCGGCAAGCTAACCGCAACCGGAAGCGACCTGGATATCGAGATTACGGGAAGCATCGAAGTCGAAGGTGACGACTGGTCTGGCTGCGTCAGCGCCAACCTGTTGAAGGGAATCGTCGACAAGCTTTCGGGTGATACGGTGACAATCGAGCCCGGCGCTACGGAGATCGTCGTGAAGGCTGGCCGAAGCCGGTTCAAGCTCGCGGTGCAGACCGCCGCAGACTTCCCGCGTTTGGCCGCGAATGACATGCCAGAACCATTCGAGCTGGATCTGGCGTCGATTGTCGCGCCATGCCTGTTTGCTATGTCAGAAGAAGAGACCCGCTTCTATCTCTGCGGCGTCTTTCTTGAGGCCGGCAAGGCAACGGCGACGGACGGGCACCGGCTTGCGCACGTGGAGCGAGGTGCATGGGGCGAACACCCCAATGTGATCCTGCCTCGCAAGCTTGTCGGCATGCTTCCCAAGGGTGCGTTGCGTGTCAGCGTGACCGAAAACAAGGTCCGCGTCGAGAATGACGATGTGACGATCACAAGCAAGCTGATCGATGGCACCTATCCCGACTACCGACGCGTGATTCCGGCGCAGGCGGCGAATGCCATCCGTGTCGACAATGCCGCGCTGCGCGCCGCTGTGGAGCGCGTTGCTCTGGTCGCGAGTGCACGGGGGCATGGCGTGCGCCTGTCCATCGCCGGCGACACCATTGAGCTGCATCTGCGCGGCTCTGACGGCGAAGCGGAGGACGGCGTGCCTTGCGGATACAGCGGCGAACCGGTCGAGGTTGGCTTCAACAGCAAATATCTGGCGGATCTGCTGGCGAACATGCCGGCGGGCGAGGCGGTTTTCTACATCGCGGACGGCGGTTCACCGATGCGCGTTGAAAGCGCAGCGGATGATGGCTGCTGCTTCGTCCTGATGCCGATGCGGGTGTAGCGGGGATGGCTGAGGAAAAAACGGAAGGCGGGCTGCGGCGGCCCGCCAACGAAAGCGATCTGGAAGACTTCCAGAGCGAGACATGCGCGCACTGCCTTGAGCGATTTGGCGACGGTGAAGGCTGGGAAGACGAGTTCGGCGACTACAACGAGCCCATGTGCGCCTTGCTCTGGGGCGCAGATTTAAAGTCACCGATCCCGCAGTGGACCATCAAGGACGGAAAGCGGGATTGCTCCATGTTCCGGGAAGACCCGAACAACCCGGCACGGTGCCTGCATACGATGGAGATGTTTGGATGAGGCCACTTGCAGAAGCTGTGATTGCTCCAGCAATTCAAACTGCGCTTTCCGCGGTCTCGAAGTCTCAGGGCGCACTTCGTGATGCACTCATTGAGGAGCAAGCTATTTGCGACCATCGCATTGTATCGGAGGCTCTTTGGGAAAGTGGCGGGCTTCCGGCGATACGCATATGCAACCACTGCCGGCTTATAGAGAAGGGTAGCCACTGGTCGGGTGGCAGAACCTGGTCACGGCATGATTTTGGACGGTCTGATCTTGGAAATGAAGACGGACGCCTAGTTCAGCAGATATCGCGCGATCAGTTCTATGACATGCGGATCCTGGTATAATGGCCCCGCTACCACGCGCTGAAGCCAGCACCGTGCGCGCGATCTACGCTGCATACGAGGCTGCTGCCAACTATTGGGATAGCTGGGGCATCTCGGTCGGTGAAGCCAACGCGGACTGTGACCGCGCGCTTTGGAATGCGTTCCGGTGGGTAACACCACTGGAACGCCACACCGGCCGCACCCTTCGCTTGTTTGAAACCGGAAACCTGGAAGAGGACAGGCTTGTCGCGGACCTGCAGCGCATCGGCGTCGAGGTCTACGGCCAGCAGGATAAGATAAGGCTGGTTGGCGGCCATGTGCGTGGCAAGTGCGACGGCAAGGCCATGAACGTGCCGGAGGCACCCAAGACCGAGCACCTGTGCGAGTTCAAGTCCAGTAATGCCAAAGGCATGCGGGAAATCATCGAGAAGGGGTGTAAGGAGGCGAAGCCGCTGCATTACGGGCAGTGCCAGCTTGGAATGCACGAGTTCGGGCTGACGCGGTGCCTATACCTGGTAGCATCCAAGGATGATGACACGCTGTATGCCGAGCGCATCCATTACGACGCGGAATTCACGCTGCGACTTTTGGCGCGACTTGAACGCATCATCAATTCACCCGTGCCGCCGAGCCGCATCAGTGAAGACCCGGAGTTCTTTGGTTGCCGGTTCTGCAAGCACAAGCCTTCCTGCCACCACGGCGCGTGGGCACGCGTGACGTGCCGCTCTTGCCTCCACAGCACGCCGGAGATGGGCGGCGATGCGCACTGGTCGTGCGCGCGGTGGAACAAGCCGCTGTCGATCGACGAACAAAAGGACGCATGCCCCGCGCATCTATTCATTCCGGACCTGGTGCCGGGCCGGCAGCTGGATGTCGATGAAGAAAACGAGACCGTCACCTATGAGCTGGCCAACGGCGAGACATGGGTTGATGGGGAGACGAGGAAGGAGAGAGTGGGATGAGTAAGATAAAAGCTGAGCCCGTACTGATCGGAAGGTACGTTCGTGAAACAGACGGCATCTTCGGTCGCGTTGAGCGATTCAAAACGGTCTACGAGCACCGCATTCAACTTCAGATTGGTAATGCGATATTCAGGTCAGAGCGGACCTATTCCTCATATGAAGGCGCCGAACGTGCTGCAAAGCGCCTGGAGTCCACCACCCGCGCCACGTAAGAAGTAACCACCACACACACCACCACCGCGAGTAAGAGCACCATGTTTCCGTTTGAGACCGCGCCAAAGAACCGCGAATTCCTCGCCATAGACAAGAACGCCCCAAGTCCAAGCTGGAGCATTACGCGCTGGCATAAGGGCGAGTGGGAAACCGTCCAGTGGGACGGCGACGGATACATCGCCGCAACATGGCACAAGCCAACCCATTGGGTGGATCTGCCAGCCGAAGACCTGCCGACCACCAAAGAGGCCGCCTGATGCTGCAGGAGGTCCATTATCGGCGGCGCATCAACGAGCTTGAAACAGAAGTAGAGCGGCTGCGGCAGGGAAGGGAAGAAGACTCCCGTCTTTCTGCCCCTCTGGCTTGGCGGCTTACACCCAAGGAAAACATCGTCGCAGCAAAACTAGCAACACGCGAAATAGCAACGATCGAAGCGCTCTGCGTCGAGGCAGACTGCGCCGAAGACACACTGCGGGTTTTCATTTCGCGCATGCGCAAGAAGCTGGCGCCGGCCGGCTACACGATCCGGAATGTGTTCGGTCGGGGTTATGTGGTGAATGACAGGGCGCGGTTAAAGAGGGAGATGCAGGGTGCTTAAGCTTCGCGATTATCAGCGGGACGCAGTGGATTCGCTATACGAATACTGGGGTGAAAAGGCCGGCTCTCCATTGATCGTACTGCCTACCGGTTGCCACGCCAAAGGTACGGGCATCCTGATGTATGACGGATCGGTTAAGCCCGTGGAAAGTGTGGCTGCAAACGACAACGTCATGGGGCCTGACAGCAAGCCGCGTCGCGTTCTGCGGACGATACGCGGTGTTGAGCCAATGTACGAAGTCGCGCCGAAGAAAGGCGATCCGTTTGTCGTCAACGAAAACCACATCCTGAGCCTGAAGGCTACGAACGAAGGGAAGAAGGCCCTGCGTTATCCCAACTCGCACCGCAAAGGCGGCGAGTTGGTTGAGATAAGCGTCAAGGACTATCTCGGCAAGCCTAAGTATTTTAAACACCTTCACAAGCTATGGCGCACTGGTGTCGACTTTCCGCAGGCCGGCAATGACAACTACCCGGTTCCGCCATACATTCTAGGTGCATTTCTTGGTGACGGAAGCACCACTCACAGCGCTGCTTTCACCGGCATGGATCCGGAAGTGCTGGACGCCGTTTGCGATTTTGCGGAGTCGGTTGGTGTTCGGCTGCGTGTCAACCAGAAGCCAAACAATCGTGCCTGGTCTGTCTACTTTCCAGACGATCAATCGAATTGCGTCACTCGTAATCGCTTTGTCGCGCGCCTAGAGGCGGCTGGCATCTGGGGAATGCGCTGCGAAGAAAAGAGTGTTCCGCATTCGTACAAGACGGGATCGCGCAAAGTTCGTCTCGATGTTCTTGCCGGCCTGCTTGACACGGACGGCCACCTGTCCAAGGGCAATCATTTCGATTTCATTTCGAAGTCACGCCGCCTATCCGGTGATGTTGTTTTCTTGGCGCGAAGCCTTGGGCTCGCAGCATACATGGGTGCGTGCGAGAAGCGCTGTCAAACCGGCGGAGGTGGAACCTATTGGCGGGTGTCCATTTCAGGCGATGTCGACGTGATCCCGAACAGGGTTCCGAGACAGAAGGGAACTGCGCGAAAGCAGATCAAGAATCCGTTGGTGACGGGCTTCTCGGTCTCGCCTGTTGGCGTCGGTGAGTTTTTCGGATTCGAGCTCGATGGTGACCACCTCTATCTCACGGACGACTTCACGGTCCACCACAACTCTGGCAAAAGCTTGGTTCTTAGCACGATCTGCAAAGAGCTGGTCGAAAACTACCCCGACATGCGCATTCTCAACGTCACGCATGTACGGGAGCTTATCCTTGGCAACTACAAGGAGCTGCTGAACATCTGGCCCTTTGCTCCGGCTGGGATTTTCAGCGCTGGTGTCGGTCGCCGCGATGCACATTCGCAAATCATCTTCGGCGGTGTTCAGACAATCGCGAGCAAGACCGAACTGATTGGCCACATCGACCTTGTCACGGTCGACGAGGCGCACCTGATGCCACGCAAATCTGAAACGCAATACGGGCAGCTATTGTCCGGCCTGCGTGAAATCAATCCGGACCTGAAGCTGATGGGGCTGACCGCGACGCCATATAGGCTTGGCGAAGGGCAGCTGCATGAGGGCGAAGGCGCGCTATTCGATGACATCTGCTACGAGATGCCGATTGGCGACATGATCGACCAAGGCTACCTATGCAAGCCGGTCAGCAAGGGCATGGTCGCAGGCTTCGATCTGTCTGGTGTCGGCAAGCTTGGCGGTGACTACAAGCAGAAGGCGCTGCAGGCCGCCGTTGATAAGATCGACGTAAACCGCGCCGTGGTTGACGAAATCGTCAAGTATGGAACGACGCCGGGAGCGGAGCGTAAGGCGTGGCTGATGTTTTGTTCCGGTGTAGAGCATGCGCTGCATATCCGGGATGAAATCCGCGACCGTGGCTTTACGTGCGAAACCATCACGGGTGAAACACCAGCGGCGGAACGCGACCGCATCCTGAACGACTTCAAGGCGGGCAAGATTCGCGCTCTGACGAATAACTCTGTCCTGACCACCGGCACCAACCTGCCTATCATCGACCTTGTTGCTTTCTTGCGGCCGACGCTATCGGCTGGCCTTTATGTCCAGATGGCAGGTAGGGGGCTGCGCCTGTTCCCAGGCAAGGAGGATTGCCTGTTTCTGGATTTCGCTGGAGTGGTGCGGAAGCACGGGCCAATTGATGCGGTTATCCCGCCGCACGAGCGCAAGGGCGATGGAGAAGCACCTATCAAGCAGTGTCCGGAAACGGAAACCGATGCGCACGACAACAAAGGCTGCGGGTCGCTGGTGCACGCTAGCGCGCGCGTTTGTCCTGATTGCGGCTTTGAATTCCCGATCGACACCGCGCCGAAGATTAAGGAAACGGCGGAAGACACACCAATCCTCTCCAAAGGAGAGCCCACCTGGCGCGAAATCGTCAGCCGCCGCTTCGACTTCCACGAGGGAAAAGGCAACAAGCCGCCATCCGTCAAGGTCACGTACATGGCCGGCCTCACCGCGATGCGTGAGTGGTTGTGCCCGCAGCACACGGGGTTTGCCAAGAGCAAGGCAGACCGGTGGTGGATCAAGCACGGCGGCGAGCGGCCGTTTCCGAAGACGGTCATGGAGTGGCTCGAACGACAGAACGAATTGCTTGAAACCGCACGCATTTCGGTGCGGCCGAGCGGTCGATACTGGGACGTTGTCGGGCACGAGCCGGGTGACAAGCGGCAGTTTGCCGAGCCCGTTGCGGAGACGCGGGATATGGAGCCTGCGAACGATAACGGGCCGGGTCATGCAAGCTGGGATGAGCTGGACGACGCAATACCGTTCTAGGCCGGCCTGGTGGCAGGGCGCGGGCGGCGCTGGGCTGACAGAAAAATGCGAAAGCGCATATTGTGATTGACAAAATATGCGAAAGCGCATATAACGGGCGGTAGATGAACAGCGAACACGAACTGAGGACGAGAGTGATGACTAACCGCATGAAGCTTTCCCGCAACTTTCTGACCGTCAATGGCGTGCGCGCGGGTGTTCGCATCGATGCTGGACCATGGGTCGAAGGTATTCCCGCCGAGCTCATCAAGGTGCGATGCAAGCGTGGTGCATTCCCTACGGCGATACGCGAAGCGCTGTCCGTCGAGAACCGCAGCGACATGCGCGAAGACTATTTCGAGGCAGACTCTATCCGGTTGATGCCGGGCCATCCGCTATACGATGCCGCAAAGGCAGCTGTTTAGCCTAGCCTAACCCCTCCAAGGCATAACCACCACTTATGCCGCACAGCACATAACCACACACCACACACCACCACACCACACCGCGCACCGAGGAAACACCAATGAACTACCAGTTCGAAATCACGGCGCTAGAACGCGCCTTTGCGGATCTTGTCGCAGCCTATCCCGACCTCGCAGAAGACGATGAACTGCGCGCCGACATGTTCGAAGGCGAGACGGACGCTGACCGCATCTTGTCGCGTCTTTTGAGTGAGGAACGCGAAGCAAATGCGCTGTCCGGCGCGGCCGCGGAGCGCATCAAAGACCTGCAGGCACGCAAGGCCAGGTTTGAACGCAAGAAGGAAGCCATGCGCTCGCTCATGCTGCGCCTTATGCAGGCCGGCGGGCTTTCCAAGCGGCAACTGCCGGAAGGCACCGTTTCCGTTTCCAAGGGGCGAGACAAGGTCGAGATTACGGATGAAGCCGCGCTGCCGCGCTGGGCTTACGAGACAGTGCGCAAGCCTGACAAGAAAGCCATCCTGGAGCGTCTAGCCGCAAACAAGAACGTGAAGGGCGCTGCGCTTGTTACCGGCGAGCCGACGCTTAGCGTGAGGGCGGTTTGATGTCCAAAAAGTGTACACAAACTTCGGACAAGCCAGACTACCAATACAGCGCCGGCGACCACCCCGATAATCATTCGCCCTTATCGCGCTTCATTATGCCTCCAGGCCAATGCATCTACTTTGAGGATTGGCGCTTGGTAGCAAGCGACCTGGCTGAAGACTACCACTCCAACCATGACGGGTGGGAATCGAGCTGGCCGGTTGAGTTCCGCATCTACAAGAACGGCGAATGCGTCTGGAAAGGCGAAGTCGAGCGTGAAATGGAGCCTGCCTTCTATGTCTCATGATGAAATCGACAGCGAGGTCGCAGAGATGCTGGGGCACGCGCCTCGTGCGACTTACCAGCCGCGTGGATTCGGCTTGTGGGTCAAGGGCAGCCACCCGCCTGTTGCAGCGCAACGGGCGGGGATGTGGACAGACTACGAGCCGGATTACGACGCTTACATCGCAGAGACGGATAGCCTAGAAGAGAACATGGCCCGCGTGGCAAGCTATGACGATTGGTTCGTGGAGGAGGAATGACAAATCAACTGTTTCTCGACGGCCGCGTCGAACTTCGCCCCGGTGATTGCCGCGACGTTATCAAGGCGATGCCGGATAATAGCGTGGATGCGGTCGTGACAGACCCTCCTTACGCGCTGGTTTCCATCCAGAAGAGGTTCGGCAAGCCAGGTAGTGCCGCAGCGCAACATGGTACAGACGGCCTGTATGCCCGCGCCAGCGCCGGTTTTATGGGGAAGCAATGGGATACGGGCGAGACCGCATTCGCTGCCGAGTTCTGGGCCGAGGTGCTGCGTGTGCTCAAGCCGGGTGGACACGTCGCAGCATTCTCAGGAACGCGAACCTATCACCGCATGGCGGTTGCCATCGAGGATGCGGGGTTTGAAATCCGCGATCAGCTTGCGTGGTGCTACGGGTCGGGCTTCCCGAAAAGTCATGCAGTCGATGTCGGTCTGTGGAAGGGAGTATTGAATTGCCAATCGAAAGAATCTGCCCCGCTTGTGGTGCAACTTTCAGCGTTTACCCATCTCAAATCAAGCGAGGCGAAGGAACATATTGTAGCCGCGCCTGCTCTAATCCTGCCAGAGGGCGTTCCGGCGCTGATAATGGAAATTGGAAAGGCGGGCGGTTCATCAGAAGTGACGGTTATGTCGCTGTCGGAATCGGAGGCGGGAAATATCAGCTTGAGCACAGGCTGGTCATGGGAGAGCAACTTGGTAGACCGCTCCGAACCGAGGAGCATGTACACCACAGAAACGAACGCAAAGCAGATAACGACAGCAAAAACCTGGAAGTCACTAACGTCGTTGATCACGCGAAAATCCACGCTCCGCAGCGTGACCCTTCAAAATGGGTGGACGTGGCCTGCAATCACTGTGGCATCAAGTTCCAAAGACGGAAATACGAACAAGAACGCCATCCCGATTCTTACTGTTCTAGAAAGTGCTACGTGGAATCCCGTCGCGCAGGCTAAAGGTACAGGTACTTCTCTGAAGCCGAGTTGGGAACCAATCTGCCTTGCCCGCAAGCCGTTGATCGGCACCGTTGCTGAGAACGTGCTGGAGCACGGCACGGGGGCGCTGAATATTGATGGGTGTCGGGTGGGTGATACGGTAGAAACATGGCCCGCGTCGCGTAGTTATGGGCCGGGGCAGTTACAGCCGGGCGGCAAGGGGAAAACGCAGGCAACTGGAGCAGTGCCCGCTGGCCGCTGGCCAGCCAACATCGTGCATGACGGCAGCGAAGAGGTTGTTGCATGTTTCCCAGATGCCCCCGGACAGCAGCGCCAAGTTGGTCCGCAGCACGGCGCAAAAACGAGCGTAAACACCTACGGCGATTACGGTCCACGCGATGATTTCGCCCCGCGTCTGGACTCTGGATCTGCTGCCCGCTTCTTCTACAGCGCCAAGGCCGACAAGAACGACCGGCTTGGCAGCAAGCACCCGACCGTAAAGCCGGTCGATCTGATGCAGTGGCTTGTGCGACTCGTCACACCGAAGGGCGGGTTGGTTCTTGACCCGTTCGCCGGCAGCGGAAGCACCGGCGAAGCGGCTTGGCGCGAAGGCATGCGTTGCATTCTTGTCGAGCGCGAGGAGGAATACCAAGCCGACATTGCGCGCCGCATGGAGCTTGCCGACAAGGGGCCGGCAACGCGGAAGGCAGCTACAGCACGACCCGCCAACGATAACTTGCCTTTGTTTGGTAACACCAATGCAGCATGACCCATCAACCTGCATCTGCACCCGCCACGCCGTTGGCATCGGCGTCGGCAACCCCAAAAGCCCGCAGTGGCTGTGCAAGGAGTGCGTCATGGCGTTCGACGACCTGTCACGCATCAAGCGTCCCACCGCTTACGAGCTGAAGGCGAGGGAGGGTGGCATGGCAGCAGCCGCGCCGCTTGTGAAGGAGTTTGGCCCGAATCTGAGCCAGTGGAGCGAGGAGCAGGTGCTGCTGTTCGTCGGGGCGGTCTGGAAGGGCTGCGCTGATCGGTTGAGGGAGCTTATCAAGGAAAGCGAGGCACCATTCTGAAAATGACAATAAGCAGGACCGCAATGCAGCCGCAGCTTAGCACCACCACCACCATGCTCGACCTTGCCCTTGCCTACAACGAGCGGGGGTGGGTGCCGTGATGTTCAAGCCAGGTGATGCAGTTAATCCCTACACCGCGAGCAAGTGCGATATGCCAACGACGAAATGGCCGCGCCATCGGATGTCATGTAGCCAGACATCTGAGCGCGTCGGGTTGGGCAAGGTGATTTGCTCAAGCGGCAGTGTGCAGTTCAAGGCGTATTGCTTGGAGTGCGGTGGCCGTGGCCCCGATTTGCCGCACACCCATGTCGAGGGGCTGGATCTGGACCGCATACCGACAATGACACAGCACGATGTCATCCCTTGCGAACGGTGTGGCAGCACTGAAGGAACCGAGGTTCATCATTGGGCGCCTTGGCACCTGTTCGATGATGCGGATGAGTGGCCAACCAGCAATCTGTGCAAGTCATGCCACACGCGATGGCATCGCATTGTAACCCCTAATATGTCCACCCCGAGGAGCCGCACATGATGCTTCGATTTGAACCGGCGGACTCGCCGTTCGCCAAGATTTCCGACACGATGGTGGATAATGGTTATTCCGTCATTCCCTGCATGCCGGGAAGCAAATGGCCGGGGCGGTACCAGCGCAAGACGTGGTCAGCGCGTTACGGCTGGCAGACGTTCGGGGACCGGCTTCCAACGGACATCGAGCTCCGGCACTGGAACTCATGGCCCGGCGCGGGCGTCTGTCTTGTACTAAACAAAACAATCAAGGTTCTGGATGTCGACACCGACGATCCGGATATTCGCGCTGCGCTTCTGAAGGTCATTCCCGATAGCCCCGTCAAAAAACGCGGGGCTAAAGGCTTTTCGGCATTCTATCGCGGATCCGAAACAATCACGTCGCGCAGCTTCAATCTGGGTGGCGAGCGCGTGCTTGATCTTCTTGCTTATGGCAAGCAGACCGTTATCCCACCTACGCTGCACCCTGATACGGGCAAGCCATATTT
Source organism: Nitratireductor kimnyeongensis (assembly GCF_019891395.1). Classification (NCBI taxonomy): domain Bacteria; kingdom Pseudomonadati; phylum Pseudomonadota; class Alphaproteobacteria; order Hyphomicrobiales; family Phyllobacteriaceae; genus Nitratireductor; species Nitratireductor kimnyeongensis. Next base: position 2,572,751 of record NZ_CP078143.1, read on the forward strand.
CTGGACCGAGGGCAGCGAAACCCTTATCGATGTTCCGCCTGAAGACCTGCCGGAACTGCCGGAGGACATCGTCGATCGTATCGAGGATGCGCTAAGCGAATTCGGTTATCTCCCGCCCATCGAACGCGACGTTGTCTATGGCGACGCGGACACGGCATGGCGCGAGATTAACGACCTGGCGCTGGCCAATCTTGATGCATGGGTGCCTGACCTTGGCTTGCCGAGACTGCACCGTTCCATGGGCGGATACCGTGCCGTTGCTGGATACCGCCCGAGCGGCAGCGGCAAGCCCACCGAAAAGCGCAACCGGCACCTGTCAATCCACGCCAGCGGCATCAAGGATTGGGGCGACAACGACCGCAGCTATACGCCTATCGATCTGGTTATGGTCACGCGGCTTTGTGCGTTCCAGGACGCGTTCGATTGGTTGCGCGACAAGCTCGGAATTGAGCCACCAAAAGTCAACGTCGAAGCTCTCAAAGCCAATGCGGAGAGGCGGCGCAATAAAGGCGACATCGCTCCCGAGAAACCACTTTCAATTCCCGCTGAAGCGGTGAACGACGAAAGTGTTGTTGTTGAAAAGACTTCAAAGGCTGTACGCGCACCGATGGGTGAAATGAACCCGCACGACACCAAGATGCAAGGCGGAATAATGGGTGCGGTGTCGCGCTGGATGCTGGAAAGCGCATGGCGGCCCGTGCCGGAATTCGCAACAATTGGAGCTATCGCGTTCTGTGCGGCACTGTTCGGCCGGCGGTACGCGTCACCGACCGGCCTTGGTCTGAACCTGTACCTTATGGGGATTGCCGGTCCGGGCTTTGGTAAGGACCACCCGCTGAAAGCGCTGCAGAACCTCATGGCGGATGCCGGTATGCAGTACCTTGTGGGACCGGGCGACATAACGTCTGACTCAGCCTTGGAGCATGTCATTCGCCAACGCGCGTGTTTCGTGATGCCTATGGATGAAATCGGTGTGTTCATGCAGGCCACGGGTGGGCGCAACGCTGGTGGCTATGAGCGGCGGATCCGCAAGGTTCTGCTAGACATCTACACCAAAGGCGACGGCATGTGGACAGGCAAGCAGAAGGTGCCGACACAGGGAAGCGGGGCGGTGAATGACAGCGCTGCCGAGCCGGTGTTCAACCCGACCGTAAGCATCATGGGCATGTCCACGCCAACGGAGTTTTATTCCGGCTTGTCCGAGGCCAACCTTAGCGATGGCATGGTGGCGCGCATGACCATCATCAATGCGAGCAAGCGACCAACGCCGAGGGATGACCGCGAACCTGTCATCCCGCCGCGGTCACTGGTTGCTGAGGTCAAGCGCGTGGCATCGGAATACCCAACCAGCGGCGGGAACCTCCAGAACAACAATTGGCGCATGCCGACAGCCAGACCGGCCATCTACCACGTTCCGTGGGAGACGCCGCAGGTTAAGGGCAGGTGGCGCGAAATCGAGGATTGGCAGCTATCCGTGATTGACGATGATCCGTCAAAAGACGGCCTTGTCAGCCGAGCCGCGGAGCAGACGCTAAAGCTTGCGACGCTGCGTGCCGTGTCCCGAAGCCCAGCCGACCCGAAAGTGTCTATGGATGACGTGGAATGGGGTTGGTCCATCGTGTCGCAGTCGATCTGGAGCCTGGAGTCGGGTGTCGACAAGCACATGGTCAACGGCGACTTCGAGAAGCTATGCAAGGCCATCCTCGAGGCGGTTGAACGTCACGGAGGGAAGATGCCTAAATCACAACTGCTGCGCGCCAGAGGCGTGGGGAAAGAGCCGCGGATGGTCTCGGCCGCACTTCAGCACCTGGCCGAGGCGCAGCGGATTTATCCCGTCCCTACCGGCGGCAGAGCAACAGTTACATTGATGAGGGAGGCCGCGTGAGCGGCCTTCATTTCTTGCAAACGGCAATTGCAACAACGGTTATTGCAAAATTTCGAAGATTGCGATTTTGCACTATAGCAACTTTGTTGCAGCCGATTACAAGACGAATTTCCTTTAAAATCAATAAGCTATATATAAAATGTTGTAATTGTAAGGGGGTATAGGATTATTCCTGATTCTGAATAGGTACTCTTAATATAGGGCAATAACAACAAGAAGCGTTCCGCCGCCCGTCGCCATTCACCACCACCACGAGGCACCACATGACCACCACCAAACAGCAGCACACCCAAACCACCCGCATCAACGGCAAGCGCGTCCGCATCGTCACCAAGAACGGCAAGGTCACCACCAGCGCTGCTCTGCCGCTGGAAAGCGATCTGCAGGCCGCCCAGGTGCGAGCCCTGCGCGCCATGCCGGAATATGTCGCAACAGCCAAGGACGCGGCACAGGCGGCACGCACAGGGAAACCAGCGTTCACCTTCGCTGCGGACCAGAACGCGGCCCGTCGCGGCCCCAAGGCGCGCAGCGAGGCACTGCGCACCGGTATGGTTGCTGGCGAGCATGACTTGCGCATCTACATGGCCGGCGGTCGCCTGGGGCTGATCGAGAACAAGGTTGGTAATCCAGAGACGGGAAGCGGCGGCAAGCTGTCGCCAGCGCAGAAATTACGGCACGCGCTCCTGGAGGCATTAGGGTTCGATCGGCAGGCCGTCATCCGGGCTGTTACGGAAGAGGAGGCAGCGGCTCAAGCTGTCACTACGGTGCGGCGGTGGCTGGCGGATAATGATAACGAAAAATATGCGAAAACGGCTTGACTAAATATGCGCTTTCGCATACTGTTATCTCAACAACGAAGGAGAGACGAGATGAATGACGCCGAACGATATAACGCTGAAGTCAAACGCATCATGCCCCACATGGCTGAAGACCTCATGGTTGACCCATCTATCGACAACGCTAACCATATCGATGAAATTGTTTTCCGGCGCAGCGAATTCTTGGGTGGTATGGCTTGCGTGATCCTTGAGTTGGTAAAGAAGGCCGCATGATCGGCAAGCCCAAAACAATCCTCCCCGTTAACCCGCCACAAGGCGGGTTTTTTCTTGACAAAATATGCGAATTCGCATATTGTAAGCAATACCACACCACCACCACCGAGGAATCGAAATGAACCAACTCGCCACAATCAATGTCGCCGGGGCGGCGTGACCATCAACAGCATCGATGCGCGAAAGATGCGCGTCAACAGTCTTTAGGAGTGGGCACATGCGGAGCGATATAAGCTTGAGGTTTTCGCAACTTCCGGAAACATTGACGTTCCCCGACGGCACGACATCAAACAAAGAGAATGCGGAAAAACATATCATCAGACGGTATGGGTATCCCCGTGTGGGATACGTCTTGCCAGCCGCTGGTGGCGGGAAATTTTTCTATGCAGCTTTCATACCGGACATAGAGACGGATGACGAAGGGGAACGGGTGCGCGAAGGACAATGCGTCTCATGGCACTCGACATACGAATCAGCGTCGCGAAGGGTTCGGCGTCGTTATATCGAGTTAGCTAAGATAAATTACGAAGCGGAGTTCGATTTCGGGTTCGATGACGAAGAATATCTGGTGGCGGCATGACCAGACACGGATCGCTGGCGGAGCAGCTTAAGGCTCTTATGGAATACCGCAACAGACCGGAAGGCGATCCTATGCCGGTCAAGACGAATTGGTCTGTTGTTCCGGCAAACGACAACAATCCGGAGGAGATTGCCGATTTCGGGTTTGAGCGCGATCTACGCATTACGCCTTCAGTGCAGGAAATCATGCGGCACGCGGCAACAGGAGACGAGGAGCGCAACGACAAGAACCAGATTGTGCGCATCGGCAAGTTGCGCTTCAGCGACGGGACGCAAACGGAAAAGGCGTTTACGCTAGGCCCGGACGGCTCCGCGGTCCAATACGACCGGCGAATGCCGGCCGGCGCAATGCTTGGCACGCGTGAGAAGGCGGAGACGCAACTTGGTGGCAAGGGCTACACACAGGCGCAGAACGAGCAAAGCAACCTTTATTTCGCAGCCATGCTTGGCACGATTGAGCCACGTTATGTCAAGCGTGGCAAGAGGAAGAACGGCAGATCACTTTCGGCTGACGAGAGCCGGGCAGAGTTAGCCAAGGCGGTCGCAAACACCAAAGCCATGCCGAAGATAACAAAGCTTCGTCCCGGCCTGCCGTGCGGCGGTGAACGAGTCGCGGATTCGTTTGTCGGGATGCGCAAGGGCAAGAAAGGTGAAAGCGGCGCGATGATGTGGCAGGATATGTGCTCCGCAATTGTGGATCGTGAGATTTGGGAAGAGACGCTTGCGGCGCTAAATGACGAGGACAGGGCGACGCTTGATGCAACCATGGCGGCCCGGTCTGTTAGGGATTTGGCGCCGGGCAAGCGCGGTGGAAACGCCTATATCGCAGGATCAACTGCTTTATCTGCCGCCAACGATAATCTCACTCGAAATTTGAAGCGTGCTTATAGGTAATTCGGGAGTTTTTGCGATTAAGTCCGGAGTATAGTGAGGGGGTGATTATCCCCGCCACCTCCATGCGCAAAAAGCGATGGACCCGGAGCCATGCTGCACGATGTTGCAGCCGCTGAGTTCCGGGTAACTAAGCCGCCATAGCGGCGCAACTACACGGCAGTGACAGTTTTGGCTGAGAAGGATGGGGATGCCCGCCCGTTTCACTGCCGTACCTAACCACACTGTGGCGCGGTTCTCCTCACGCGGCCTTGGTGTGTGGCGGGTTGCAGTCCGCAAGGACTCCCCGCCTTCAATTCATTCTACAGCACCGTGGAGCAGTGGTAGCTCGTCAGGCTCATAACCTGAAGGTCGCGCGTTCGATCCGCGCCGGTGCAACCAACTCATTACGACCCGCCGAAGCAGCAACGCTACCGATTGGCGCCAAGTGCTTTGGCTTTCAGTGTGTAGCGCAGATGGGAGCGCGCCGGACCTGGACTCCGGAGGCCGCTGGTTCGAGCCCAGCCACACTGACCAATCACAGAGTTCTACATGACCGACCAACGCAGCGCCGCGGCCAAGCGCTACAGGCGCTGGTACAAGACGGCGCGCTGGCAGCGCATGCGCGAGGCGCAGCTGTCAGCGCATCCGTTGTGTGCCTACTGCCTTGAGCGGGAAGTGGTGACGGCGGCCGATACGGTCGACCACGTCAAGCCACACCGAGGCGACGAAGCGCTTATGTGGGACGAGGACAACCTGCAGAGCCTGTGCTCCTCGTGCCACTCCTCGCGCGGTCAGCGCGAAGACTTGGGGCAGCGCGTCATCGCGTTCGGGCCGGATGGGTGGCCCCTCTAGGGGGGGGGCATCGAAAGTCCAGAGGGCCGCGGGTCGCGGACCGGCGTGGGACCATTTCGCACATTTTTCCATTTCAAATGTTGGGGATTAATTCCTAATGGCAAGGCCAAGAACGCCAAAGGCTAAGGCCGAGGTGACTGGCCAGGCAGCGGTAAGACGCAAGAAATTTGAGGGCAGGAACGAGCCCGAGGTCAATGACGAATTGGGGAATGCCCCTGATTGGATCACTGACACTGAAAAGAACAAGGCGCGCGAGGCGTGGGAAACGCTGCGCAAGGAAATCCCATGGCTGAACAGTTCGCACCGCATGCTCGTGGCAACAGCCGCGAATATCCTAGGTCGCATGATTGCGGGCCAGGAGGTGGGTGTGCAGGCCATGAACTTGTTTAGGCAGTGCTTGGGGCAGATGGGCGCAACGCCAGCCGATGCGAGCAAGGCGGGTGCTGTAGGTAAAAATGGCGAAAGCGAAGACCCAGCAGACGAGTTCTTCCAATGAAGAACTTACCGGCCTGAATCCTGAATATCCCAGCGGCCCGGTTGATGAATACGCGGAAGCTGTTATTGCCGGCGACATCATCGCTGGACCGCATGTCCGTAATGCCTGCCGCAGACATCGCGCTGACCGCATTAATGGTCCGGAGCGCGGCGTGCATTGGGATCCGGAAGCGGCAGACCGGGTGTTTCGGTTTTTCCGCACGGTCTTGCGCCTGAATGGCGGGCAGTTCGAGGGGCGCCCGTTTGAACTTGAGCCTTCGCAGAAATTTATCGTTGGTTCGCTGTTTGGCTGGAAGTTGCAGGAGTCGGACGGCGCAATCGTTCGCCGCTTTCGCCGCGCCTATATCGAAATGGGCAAAGGCAACGGAAAATCCCCGCTTGCTGGTGGCATCGGCCATTACTGCATGATTGCGGACGGAGAACCGGCTGCTGAAATCTACGCCGCAGCGGCGAACAAGGATCAGGCTTTCGTTCTGTTCCGCGACGCGGTTGCGATGTACGAGCAGTCGCCGCGGCTGAAGTCGACACTGACGCCATCGGGCGGCAATCCGGTCTGGAATCTTTCCTATCTGAAGAAGCGTTCGTTCTTCCGCCCGATTTCGCGCGAAGGCGCACACAGCGGCCCGCGCCCTTACGTGGCGCTGTGCGATGAAATTCACGAACATCCCGATGGCAAGGTCATCGAGATGCTGGAGCGCGGCTTCAAGTTTCGCCGTCAGCCGCTGCTGTTCATGATTACGAACAGCGGCAGCGATCGAAACAGCATTTGCTGGGATGAACACCAGCACGCGGTAAAGGTGGCCGCAGGAACCGCAACGCCAGACGATGAATTCACGTATGTTGGCGAGGTCATCGATGACCGGACGTTCAGTTACGTCTGCGCGCTGGACAAAGACGATGACCCGTTCACGGACCCAACGTGCTGGCAGAAAGCCAACCCGCTTTTCGGCGTCACGCTGAAACATGACTATCTTGCCGGTGTTGTGGCGCAGGCCAAGGATATCCCGTCGAAGCGCAACGGCATTTTGCGGCTGCACTTTTGCGTCTGGACCGAGGCAGACACGGCATGGATACCGCGACCGCTCCTTGACCGCGTGATGCATGACTTTGACCCGTACGAAGAAGGCGCCGGCCCTATAACGGCGGCTGGCCTTGACTTGTCGGGCGCGAAGGATTTGACGGCCGCTGCGTTTATTCGCGAGACAGGACGAAAAAGCATCAAGCGCGAGGACGGCACGATTGCGGATCTGCCCACCTATGACTTGTGGGTTGAGGTCTGGACTCCTGGCGACACGATCGATGAGCGGTCGAAGGTCGATCATGTGCCGTATCGCACTTGGCTGGAGCAGGGCTATATCCGCGCGCCGGAAGGCTCGCGCATTCGCTACGACCATGTCGCGGCGCTGTTTGCCAAGCTGAACACCGAGTTCGGCATTGGTGTCCTGGCGTTCGACCGGTACGCATATGACAAGTTCGAGGATGAACTTGATGAGTATGGCGTCGAACTGAAAACCGTTGCGCATCCCCAGGGCGGCAAGAAACGCGCGAAGCCCGATGAAGAGGCTGTCGAGGCGGCGAAGGCTGCGGGCGAAGAACCGCCGCTTGGATTGTGGATGCCTGGCAGTGTTGCAGCGCTGGAAACGCTAATCCTCGAGGAACGCGTGCGCATTCGCAAGTCGCCCGTCACAATGACGGCGCTTATGGGTGTGGCGATCGAGACCGACCCGTTGATGGGAAACCAGTGGTTCAACAAGAAGAAAGCCACGGTGCGCATTGACCCGGCCGTTGCTTGCGCAATGGCGGTTGGCGCCGCGGTTGAAGGGCAGGTTGAGACGCCTGGCCTCGATGATTTCGTAAACAACATGATTTCCGTCACTTGGTAGTGACAGGCGGCCCTGCCGCCGGGAGTGGCTATGGGCTTTTTTGATCGGTGGGTTGGCAAGCCTATCAAGCTAACGGATGGCGAGTTTTGGCGAGGCTTCTTTGGCCTCACTACGCCATCCGGCGAGACTGTGACGATTGAAAAGTCGCTGCAGCTTGATGCGGTTTGGGCTTGCGTAAATCTCATACAAAACGCAGCTGGCACGCTGCCTTGCCTCGTTTACAAAGAGGATGGGGTTACGGTCGACAAGGAAAGCGACCTCTACAACATCCTGCACAACATGCCCAACATGGATGACACGGCGCCGGAATTCTGGTCCATGGTCGCCATGTCGCTTTGCTTGGATGGAAACTTCTTCGCTGAGAAGAGGATGAATGGCGGCAAGCTCGTTTCACTGAATCCTCTGGATCCTCTAACCGTCGATGTCTGCCGCACGAAAGATGGCAAGAACACTCGGTATTACGAGGTAAAGGAAGACGGTAAGACGCGGCAGGTATCCGAGGAACGCATGTTCCACGTCCGTGGCTATCGGATGCCGGGTTGCGACAGGGGTATTTCGCCAATCGGCGCGGTGCGGAATGTTCTAGGCAGCGCGATGGCGGGCGACAAGGCCGCCGGCAAGATGCTGAAGAACGGCCTGCTATCGTCTCTCCTTGTTAGTTCCGACCAGATCTTGAAGCCGGACCAGCGCAAACAGATTGCTGACACCCTGAAGGAATTTGCGGGCGCTGAAAAAGCAGGCGGCGTTACAGTCCTTGAGGCTGGCTTCAAACCTTACCCGCTTTCCATCAACCCCAAAGACGCGCAGATGCTCGAGACGCGGCAATACAGCGTCGAGCAGATTTGCCGCATCTTTGGCGTTCCGCCTGTCATGATCGGACACGCCGCTAACGGAACCACGACCTGGGGCAGCGGGATTGAGCAATTGATCCTGCAGTTCGTGAAGACCTGCATGCGGCCGATGCTGAAACGCATCGAGGCTGCGATTTATCGCGACATCCTGACCTCCAAGGAGCGCGGAAAGGTCAAGGTCAAGTTCAACATGGAGGAACTGCTGCGCGGCGATAGCGCGGCGCGAGCCGAATTCCTTCAGAAGATGGTCCAGAACGGCATTTACACGCCAAACGAGGCGCGGGCTTACGAAGACAAGCCAACAGTTGATGGTGGCGAATACGCCATTGTGAACGGAACAATGACGCGGCTGGACATGGTCGGTCACAATGGTGGGCCGCCCCTCAATGACGAGCAAGAGCGCGCTGCACCGCGCGAAAATCGCTAAAAATCAGGTTGAAAGATGAAATTTCAAAACACTTTGGCAGCTTTTGCTGCCGAGCCGTGGGCGATTCAGCGCGAAAAACTTGCTGTTTTGGCCGATATTCTGGTTGCCCGAGCGGATGGCGAAAAGTTTGTGCCATCCGACTTTGCGGCCGCAATTTCCGACGCGCGTGCCAAGGAGGTGGCAGAAACGGACGGATCCGTTGCCGTCATCCCGATTCATGGCGTTCTGGCCGACAAGATGGACGCATTTTCCGCCATGAGCGGAGGCACGTCCTATCAGGGCATCAAGCGCGCGCTTTACAAGGCACTGTCGAGCGATGACGTCAAGGCGATCATTCTAGACATCGACAGTCCAGGTGGTTCCGTTCCTGGAACGGATGAGCTTGCTAGCGAAATCCGGAAGGTACGAGGCGGAGAAAAGCCAATCATCGCGCAGGTAAACAGCCTTGCAGCCAGTGCGGCGTACTGGATCGCGGCGCAGGCCGACGAAATCGTTGTGACTCCGTCCGGCCGAGCCGGTTCCATCGGGGTTTACACGGCGCATGATGACCTTTCCGCTGCAATGGAGCGGCGCGGTATCAAGCGCACGTATATTTCCGCCGGCAAGCACAAGGTCGAGGGCAACGAAACCGAGCCGCTTAGCGAAGATGCGCTGTCCTACTATCAGGGCATGATTGATCGGTCCTACGGCAAGTTCGTTTCTGCCGTAGCAGCGGGCCGCGGTGTCAGCAAAAGCGAGGTTGAGGACCGTTACGGGCAGGGGCGCGTGTTTTACGCGGAATCGCTCATTGACCGCGGCATGGCTGACCGCATTGCGACGCTAGACGAAACGCTTGACCGTTTCGGCGCACAGACCGAGCCGGATTATGTCCGGCGCATCAAGATTTCCAACCGTTCGCGTGCAGAAGCCGCGGAGGTTCTGGCCGCCAAGCTACGCGCTGGCGAGCCGATAACGAAACGTGAGTTTGAACACGGCCTCAAGGGACTTGTTGGCCTTTCAAACTCAGAGGCAGAGCGGGCCGCTCGGCTCTACCTCAAGGAGGATCAGGGGGAACCTGATGGCGATGCGGATGCTGCTGTTTCGGCGGCACTAGATCGGCTGCTTGCCGAAACGAAAACATTCAAAATCTAACCATTAGGAGGCCACTTTGGCTGATAATGAACTTGCCACCAAGATTGGTGAGCTTGGAAATTCGCTTGCCGCTATCAAGGAAACCGTTGGCAATCTCGGTTCCGACCTGACCGCAAAGGTTGAGCAGGGAGCTTCTGTTAGTCAGGAGCTGAAGGACAAGACCGACAAGGCGCTGTCCGAGCTTGGCGATGTAACCACGCGCCTTTCCGACCTTGAGCGCCGCGCTGCGCGTGAGACCGAGGCTGTCGAGCGAGGCTTCAAGAGCCTGGGCCAGGCGTTCATTGAGTCCGAGAAGTTCCGCAGCACGGATGTGACCGGCGGCTGGCGCGGTTCCATTCGCGTTCGCTCTGAGAACGCCGCAATCACTTCTTACCCGGCAACGGTTGGTAGCAACACGTCCGTTGGCACGTCGCTTGTGCCGGCAGATCGTCAGGCTGGTATCGTTCGCCTTCCGATGCAGAAGTTCACAATCCGTGATCTTGTCGCCACGGGACGAACTGAGTCGAACTCCATTGAGTACACGAGGCAGGTTAGCCGCACCAACAACGCAGCCGTTGTAAGTGAAGGCGAAACCAAGCCGTACTCGGATCTGACTTACGAGCTTGAAACTGCACCGGTTCGCACCCTTGCGCACCTCTTCAAGATTTCGCGCCAGATGATGGACGATGCTCCATACATGATGAGCGAGATTGATGCGGAAGGCACTTACGGCCTGAAGTATGTCGAGGAAATGCAGATTCTGAAGGGTGATGGTACGGGCCAGAACCTCCACGGCATTATCCCGCAGGCCACTGCGTTCGCACCGGCCTTCAATCCGGAAGGTGAGACTGCAATCGATCGCCTGCGCCTTGCGGCTCTGCAGACGGTGCTTTCGCTTTATCCGGCCTCTGGTTTCGTTCTCCACCCAACTGATTGGGCGCGAATCGAGACCACGAAGGACAACGAGGGGCGCTACATCGTCGGCAACGCGCTTTCCCCGATTGGTCCTCGCCTATGGGGTCTGCCTGTCGCGGAATCGATGTCGATGACACCCGGCACGTTCCTAACCGGTGCATTCAACATCGGCGCGCAGATTTACGACCGCATGGGTGTTGAAGTTCTGCTCTCTACCGAGAACGCGGATGACTTCGAAAAGAACCTGGCAAGCGTTCGCATCGAAGAACGTCTCGCGTTCGCCGTGAAGCGTCCGCTGGCGTTCGTCACGGGCGACATCGATACGCTCACCTCTGCAGCCTAACGGCTAGTGAGACCAAAAGAAGGGCGCCGCATGGCGCCCTTCTTATCCCACCATGAACAGCGAGGAGTGACATGGCTGCTTCTTGTGGTGCGCTGGCGAAGGCGCCTGAAAACCGACCGATGCTGATAAAGAGTTGCCCTGATTGCGGTGCTGATGTGTATGGCGTGACTGCGCATAGGCAGTTCTGCAATGAGTGCAAGGAAAAGCGCAAGCGCGACCGACACATTCGGGCGGCTGAAAAGCAGCGGCGAAAGAAGGGCATCCCCAAGGTAAAGGGAGCGACCTTCACTTGCGAAGAATGCGGTGAGGACTTCACGCCAACTTCCAAAAGTCGCCAACGATATTGTTGCGAATGTGGACCTAAAGTCGCCCTGCGTTCCGCGAGGGAGCGGTCATTCCTGAACGACAATGATGGTTCCAGGCTTAGGGTCGGCAGGGAATGCAAGTGCGCGCATTGTGGAAGCAAATTCACCGTTATGACGAAAGGCGCGAGACACAAATATTGTGAGGAGTGTCGAGAGCTAAGCGACCAGAACAAGCTGCCACACAACCGGGCCGCGGGGCGTTCTTGGCGCAAGCAGAAGAGAGCATCTGACCCCAAGTTTGTTCTAAATGAAATCATGCGCCGCAGCGTCTCTCGCGTTCTCAATGGAAGTAAGGGCGGGCGGTCATGGGAATCCCTTGTGGGGTACACGGTGGAGGAACTGCGCGAACATCTGGAGCGCCAGTTTCTGCCGGGCATGACATGGGATAACCGCGGACTTAATGGCTGGCACATAGATCATATACGGCCGATTTCATCTTTCAGCTACACGAGCTCAGACGATCCTGAATTCAAGGAATGCTGGGCATTAACGAACCTGCGCCCGATGTGGGGCAGTGAAAACATTCGCAAAAAAGACCAGCGCATTTACTTGATTTAGGAGTTCACATGCAGATTCGAGCACTGAAGTCGTTCTATGGCGAGGGCAAATCAACGGATGCTGGCGACATTATCGACGTCCCGCATAACCGTGGACGCCAGCTTATCGCCAAAGGCTACGCAGTTGAAGTTGGCGGCGAGCCGGTAGTGCCACAGGCGAAGCCGGAGGCGGAAGGTGATTCCGACCCTTTCGTGGAGCGCCAGACTGGTGGCTCGACTGGCGAGGACAAACAGCCGTCTGCATCGCAGGAGGACCGTCCGCAGCGGAAACGCCGGTCGACCTCGCCAAAGGACGATGCCGAGTAATCGCAATCAATAGCTCATGGCGATTGGCGCCATGGGCTGATGTTCTTTACGGCTGCGACGCTGCCTGGTGGCAAGTAAATAACGGCGTGCCTGATTTTCAGGGCATGCGTGTGACGCAGGGCGATTACGTCCCACCGCGAGGCATTGATGTGCATCGCGTGCAGATCGTACGTCATGACGATGAAATGCGGCTAGACCGGTTCGGGCATATCGGCTGGGGCGGCAATTCTGGATTTCAAGCTTTGAATCTGGCGGTTCAGTTTGGCGCAAAGCGGGTTGTTCTTGTCGGTTATGATATGCATCTCGATGCCGGTGTGCATTGGCACGGTCGCCACGGTGGAAGGTTGTCAAACCCTACGTCTGCAAACGCGCGCAGTTGGCGCAAGCGCTTGGATGACGTTGCTGGCACTCTTGCCGGAATTGGCGTCGAGGTGCTGAACACATCGAAGATTAGCGCGCTGCAAAATTACCGAAAAGTGGATTTTGAGGAGGCAATCAATGCCACTGCTTGATCTTGCGTTGGTGAAACGCCACCTCAGAATTTTTCATGACGATGAAGATACGGAGGTTGCGGCGTATCAAGCCGCAGCCGAAAACATTGTTACAGAATACCTTGACCGCGTCGTTTACGCGGAGGGTGGTGCGCCACCCTCCGGCGACGATGGAACAGCCATAGAGGTTACACCCGCCATCACGGCGGCAATTCTTTTGGTGACCGGCGACCTTTACGAGTATCGCGAGGCGGATCCGGATTCCAAAGGTGACGCTGTCCTTCCTCGATCCGTTCGCGCCTTGCTTGCACCTTTTCGCGTGTGGCGCACGGTCGATCCGGATTATACCGATGAATAAGCCCATAACCGTAGCTTGCGTGTTGCGGTCGGGCGGAGATTTCAAGCCGGAGCACGTCGAACGGCTGCATCGAGACGTTACGCGCCACACCGACTGCCGGTTCGTGGCGCTGAGTGATGTGGCGGTGAAATGCGAGCACATCCCGCTCGCAACGCAATGGCCGGGGTGGTTGGCAAAACTGGAACTGTTCCGCCCTGGTTTGTTCGACGGGCCGGTTGTTTATCTGGATCTCGACACGGTAGTCGTTGGCGACCTGTCATTCCTGGCGCGAAAGGCTGATGGCTTCTCGATGCTGTCAGATTTTTATCACCCGAAAATTCCGGCGTCTGGCGTCATGTCGTGGCGCGGTGATTACAGCCATGTCTTCGAGCGGTTCAGCGAGTCGCTGGTGCCGCAATACAGGAACCTGCAGCCCAACCGCGGAGATTGCGGATGGATTGTCCAGCAGGCGGGTGACATTGACCGCATTCCCGATGATGGCCGCGTGGTGAGCTACAAGGTTCATGTCGCACGCAACGAGGGGCCGCGATCGAGGGGCAACGGAAAAATTCCGGATGCGGCGCGGGTGGTTTGCTTTCACGGCAAACCGCGACCATGGGAGGCTTGGCCTTGAGTTGGATCCGAATTACTGAGGCTTGGTCGTGGAAGCCAAACCCGCAGACCACGATAGATTATCCGCCTGGGGAATATAACGTGCCGCGCTCCTGCGCGACGATGGCCGTGGCTTCCGGCAAGGCGGTTCGCTTGCGCAAGACGAACAAAGACGTTGGCGTGGAGGCTGCGGATGGCGAGGAAGCGTAAAGGCGCTGGCGCTCTGAACCACCTCGTGACGTTCCAGCGGCGCGTTGTCGAGAGCGACCCGTACGGCAACGAACGCGGTGCGTGGCAAGACGAATTCACGGTTCCTGCTAGGCTGAAGCCGAAGATGGGCAGCGAAGAAGTCACGGCCTCCCGACTGCAGGGCATCCAGCCTTTCATTATGACGGTTCGCAGCAGCGCCGAAACACGCCAAATCACACCGGCGTGGCGAGCTTACGATGCGCGTGAAGGCTTGATCGACGGCGACGTGCAGACGCCGGCGCGAGCTTTTGACATCAAGACCGCGGCCAATATCGATGAACGCAACGCGTACATCGAAATGCTGGTTGTCGATAGCGGCGCTGTGTAATGGCCAAGACGGTTACGATCAAGGGCTTGAAGAGCCTGGAGGCAAAGCTGAAGCGCCTGCCACCTGCAGCCGAAAAGCGCATCAAAGAAGCGATGGAAAAGGGCGCGGGCGAAATCGTCGCCATGATGAAGAGCCTAGCACCCGTCGACCAAGGCGACCTTCGCGATAGTATCGGCTGGACGTGGGGAGACAAGCCAAAATACAGCCAGGCATTGGCTAAGGTGAAGTCGGCAGATGGCAGGTTAGCGATAACGGTCTATGCCGGCAATAGCAAAGTCAGATATGCCCATCTTGTAGAATTCGGCGCCGCGCCGCACATAGCGGGCGGCATGTTTGAGGGTGCGCAGCACCCAGGCGCACCAGCGCAGCCCTTCTTTTACGTCAGTTGGAGGGCTCTGCGGCGTAGAACGAAGTCCCGCATTACGCGCGCGATTACAAAGTCAGCCAAGGAAGTCGCAGCAGGCAAAGGGGCTTGATCCATGGATCCCACACTCGAGTTGCAAGGTGCCATCGTGCAGCGCCTGCGTTCCTTTGCACCACTTACAGCGCTCATCGGCAATCGCGTTTATGACGAGGTTCCAACTGATGACAGTGGCGCTGTGAGCGCGGCGCGATTTCCCTATGTAAGCATCGGGCCAACCGCGTCCATCAGCGATGATGCGGACTGCGTCTTTGCAGATGATATCACTTTTCAGATCGACGCTTGGTCGATTGATGTCGGCAT
Organism: Nitratireductor kimnyeongensis; assembly: GCF_019891395.1. Lineage (NCBI taxonomy): Bacteria > Pseudomonadati > Pseudomonadota > Alphaproteobacteria > Hyphomicrobiales > Phyllobacteriaceae > Nitratireductor > Nitratireductor kimnyeongensis. The sequence continues at coordinate 2,587,985 of NZ_CP078143.1, forward strand.
GCCGGAGGTCCGCAATATCGCTTATGCGGTTCGGCAGGCGTTCCGCGGGTTTGAGATCGTGTTGACGCAAAACGCGCTTGTCTCTTTCGAGCATGAGCGCACGCAGTACATCAGGGACGGCAATGTGAAACACGCCGCCATCAGGTTTACGGCGCTGACAGAGTCGCCTTGAAACAATAATTACAAGCTACCATATTAGGCGGGCCGAGACGGTGCTCGAACACCGAATCAGCCCTAACCAATAACGCTAATAGAGGTAGCGGTATGGCTGACCATATAAGTAGTGCGTGTTCCAATAATTCTCAATCCATCAATGAAAAGAAATGCGCATCATGCGGTGCGGAATTTCGTGCTAGAAATTCTCGGCACAAATACTGCGGCGAGAAATGCGCTAGACACGCGGAAAACCAACGAAGAAGGTCTGGCGATGCGGTCGGGTCCATCATTCACTGCGCGGGTTGTCATCGCCCTGTAAAGAAAACAGGGGCGACCATGACCTTTTGCCGTGATTGTATCAGAAGTCGAAAAAGCCAGAGGACACTCGCGGCTTATCACCACAAGCGCGGTGAACAAGGTAAATTGACCGTAGGTGCCACAATAAGATGCTGTGACTGTGGTGGAGAGACACTATATACTGGTGGTCGCAACAAGCGATGCCTTAAGTGCCAAAAGACCCGTAGAGAAAACAGGTACTTTATTGAGAAGGGTACAAACCCCGATTACAAGCCAAAAGGTGAGATAATACCGTGCCGTATTTGCGGCACTAAGTTTGCGCGCAGGTCTCATAACAATATTTACTGCAGCGCTGCGTGCTATTGCGATGCTGATTCTGAGGCTCGCAATGCTCGAGCGGAACGGCATCGGGAGAAGCGAAGTCGGGATATTCATTATATACTGTCATCGCGTATTTCTTCTGGAATCCGCAGCGCATTAATCTCAGGTAAGGATGGGCGCTCATGGGAGAGGATACTTGGCTACTCCAGAAGGGAGCTGGCTTCCCACCTTGAGAGGCAGTTCTTACCAGGGATGTCTTGGGAGAATATAGGTGAATGGGAAATTGACCATATCGTTCCAAAGTCTTCCTTCAAGTATGAAACCTATGAATGTCCCGAGTTCAAAGAAGCTTGGGCCATAACCAATCTTAGGCCACTGTGGGCAGAAGAGAACAGAAAGAAACACGCTAAATTGGTATACATGATTTAGCTATAATCATTTATATGGCCGCCGCGAGCGGCCTTTATTATAGGAGGGCACAATGGCCCAGGCGACAACTATAAAAGGTGGTAAGGTGCGCGTTTTGCTCTCTGACGGCGACAGCCCGGAGGTTTTCTCCGCGCCTTGCGGTCTCACACAGCGCGCAGTGACGCTTTCCAAGGCTTTGAACGAGGTATCAATCCCGGATTGCCTCGATCCAGATAAGGTCGATTGGCTGGGCCGGGATGCCGCATCGCTTTCCATGGCGATTTCGGGCGAAGGCGTTCTCGCATCGGAATCCATTGAAGCGTGGTTCGACGCTGCCGAAAGCATCGACTCAGTGAATGTTAAGGTGGAAATCGAATTCCCTGCCACGACTTACACCTATACTGGCAAGATGCATGTGGAATCGCTCGAGATTGGCGGCAACAACGGCGAGCGCGCCACAGTCAGCGTTTCGATGCAGTCTGACGGCGAGATGGTCCGGACATCAGCCTAATGTCGCGTGACGCTAGTATTGAACTGGCATTTGCGGATGGTGATTACACCTTCCGCTTGCCATGGGGGAAACTGGCCGAACTTCAGGAGAAGTGCGATGCCGGCCCTTACGTGGTTCTGCGTCGCCTTTACGACAACACCTGGCGCATCGAAGATATCTCTCAGGTTATCCGCCTCGGCCTGATTGGTGGTGGAACGAAGCCCGCCGATGCCCTTGCGCTGGTGCGTCGCTATGTTGAAGAACGGCCTCCGCTGGAGAACGTCATGCTCGCGCAGGCCATACTCAGCGCTGGTTTGATGGGGGCGCCGGAGGAAAAGGTGGGGGAGGACGAAGGGGAGGCGGAAGCGGTCGCAACAAAGGCGAGCGAATAGACGACCTCCCCAACGGCAAAATACGGTTCGCGTCGATCTACGGCAATGCAGCCGTGATGGGTTTTACGCCACAACAAGTCAATGAGATGAGCGTCTGGCAATATCTTGCGGCGGTTGACGGCTATATGGCTGCGCACGCTGGCGAGCAGGATGGGTTGTCCGGCAGCGAAGTCGATGAGTTGTGGGAATGGATGCAGGAAAAAGATTAACGTATACCTTTAACCCTGCATTGAGCGTGTGCAACTCCATCGCTTCTTTGTATTGAGGCTTTTTCATAAACGAAATCGTTTGCGGGGATGGTGCTGATTAGCACCTTCCCTATGTCTATTGCCTTCATATCTTTGTTCATAAAAGCGCAGTTAACAAAGACAGATCTCAAGTCATCGTTGGTGTTATTGCTCACCTTAAACACCAGCTCGGACACGCCGCCGGCGGCTGTGAAATTCTCAATATCAATATCTATCTCGCCTGCGCTCACAGCGCTGGAAGCAATTACGGCTACCAGTAGAACTAGTGCTCGCATGCGATCCTCCGGGGTTATGCATGGCCAAGACCGATCTAGAAAGACTTGTAGTTCAACTTAGCGCTGACGTCAAAAAATATGAAAATGCCCTCAGAAAGGCAATGGGGCAAACGAATAGTACGGCACACCGTATTGAAAAGCGCTTTTCGAAGATGAACTCGGTAATATCTTCAAATGCAGCTCGCCTTGGTGGAGTTATTGCCGGCGCATTTGCCGGGGGGGCGGCTGTGCGTGGTGCTAGGGAGCTAATAGACACCGCAACCAGAATCGAAAATGCGCTCAAGGTAGCGGGTCTTTCCGGAGAAGAGCTTACCACAGTCTATGACAAGCTATACGAGAGCGCGCAACGAAATGCCGTTCCATTAGAATCTATGGCCATACTTTATGGTCGAATCGCTCAGGCACAAGATTCTCTGAACGTATCACAGCAGGAGATGACGAACTTCACCGATAAAATCGGTGTTGCCCTGCGTGTCGCTGGAACCTCTGCCCAAGAGGCCAGTGGAGCGCTACTTCAGCTTAGTCAGGCTCTTGGATCTGGTATTGTCAGGGCAGAAGAATACAATTCTATCAACGAAGGCGCGCGACCTATTCTTCAGGCTGTGGCCGCGGGTCTTAAAGAGGCAGGCGGATCAGTCGCGACGTTGCGACAACTAGTGGTAGATGGAAAAGTTTCATCAGAAGCGTTTTTTCGCGCATTTGAAGCCGGATCATCAATCCTAACAGAGAAGGTAGCTAGAGCGGAGCTTACGGTTTCGCAAGGGTTCGTTCGTCTTCAGAATGTCCTTGTAAAGACTGCAGGGGAACTAAACAAGGCCACAGGTGCTAGTGATAAGACTGGTAAAGCTTTGGAGAGACTGGCAATCGCTGTTGAGGCGATCGGTGAATATATGCTCCGAGTTGCCAATGGACCGATAGGTACGTTCATTGGCAAGATTGGCGAGCTAGACGCCGCCGCCAAAAGGCTAATTGAGACATTAAGCTACTTCACGCTTAATGACGAAATTTTGGGGGCGGTTAGCGACATTGTGGCCCCAAGGCAGGAACTTTCTGAACAGGCAATCAAGGATTACGCGGCACGGAACGGTATAGGTTCACGCTCAAGAACGACTGAAAAGACATCTAAGCCTTCTGCGCCGATAAATGAAATTTCCCTGGAAGACTATAAAGTCAAAGATAAGGACTCCAGCAAAGGTAAAGCGAAGCAGCGCGCCGACGATTACGAACGTCTTGCGAAGCGTATCGCCGACGCGGCCGCTGCTACGGTGGTCGAGACCGAAGCCCAGCGCCAACTTAATCCGCTCATTGACGACTATGGCTATGCCGTGGAGCGTGCGCGCATCCAGCAAGACCTGCTAAATGCCGCTAAGGAACAGGGCAAGGAAATTACGCCTGCGCTGCGCGATGAGATCAACCAGCTTGCGCACCAATACGCTACGGCAACGGTTGAGGCCGCAAAGCTTGCCGAAGAGCAGGATAAGATCCGCGAGAAGGCGGAAGAGCTCGCCGAGTTCAACAAGGATCTGGCGCGAGGCATCATCGATGGATTCATTGAGGGTAAGGACGCAGCTGATATCTTCGCGGATGCGCTAAAGAAGGTCGGCGACCGGCTGATCAATGATGTTCTGGATGGCCTATTTCAGATTCAGAACATGCAGGGCGGCCTTGGCGGTATCTTCCAGATGCTTGGCGGCCTGTTCGGTTTTTCGGGCGGTGGTTTCGTATCCGGAACAGCCATGCGCGCCGTTATGGGCGGCGCCGGCGGCCTTTACGACAAGGGCGGTTACACTGGCCCAGGCGGCAAGTATCAGCCAGCAGGCGTGGTTCACAAAGGCGAGTACGTCTTCAGCAAGAGGGCTGTCGACCGCATCGGTGTCGGCAATCTCGAGGCCATGCATCGCAATTTGAAGGGCTATGCGGAAGGCGGCTTCGTTGCGCCTTCAATGCCAATGTTGAAGTCAAGCACGGCGAATGCCGGAGAGACTTATGCACCTCAGTACAACATCGATGCGCGGGGCTCCGAGGCTGGTGTTGAGAAAAAGATTGCGGCTGCTTTGCGAGAGTATGACCGCGGCAACTATCAGCGCTTCCTCGCCAATATGGGGAACGCCAGAAAGAGGAATGCACTTTGACAGCCTTCCCCTTTACCCACCCGCATATTCGCTTCACGCATTCGCGGTTCAGGCTTCAACGGGTTGTTGCGTCTTCTCCGTCCGGAGCTGGGCGCATCAACTTCACCGAAACTGCAGATCCGACCTGGACGATCCAGTTCACGAGCGTCCCCTTGCGGGAGAGCGAGCTTGCGGAAATTGCCGCGTGGTGGAGCCAATTCCGGGGCGGCCTCAAATCCACTCTGGTAACGCAGAATGTCACTTGCCGGCCATTTGCTCACAGCAATCCCGCACAGGCCGCTCCTGCGCAAGATGCGGGCGTTCTGGACGGTGTTTCGGGTGGCAATGTTCTGGCAGTGAGCGGCGTGTCGCCTTCACTGGTGCTCCAGCCTGGCGATCTGCTTGGCTTGGAACGCCTGACCTTCCGAGGACTCCACCGCGTAATCGCCGTTTCGGGTTCCGGAACCAGCCGATCGATCACGGTTGAGCCTCCACCGCGCTCCTATGTGGCGCAGGCCGGCGCTGTGGTGCGCTTTGAACAGCCGGAACTCAACATGCGGTCTCCGGTGGACAGTTGGTCCGTGTCGGAGGGCGCGCGACCAGTGGTGTCGTTCTCATTTGTCGAGAGCAGGGTTTAGAAATGGCACTCCCCACAGTCGTTCAAGACCTATTGGATGAAGGCCGCATTGCCATTCGCGGGCTTATGAAGTTCCAGTTCGGCACCGGCACCTATGGTTTTGCAAAATCGGACCAGCCGATTGAGTGGAATGGTCTGACCTATCAACCGGGTGGCATCATCAAGGTGTCGGACCTCCCCGGAGGCACGGGCACCACGGCGCGGCAGTTCACAATTGAGCTTGCGGAATCGCCCGACGATGGGCTGACGCCGGATGTGCTCAAGACCATTGAGGCGGAGGATTATCGCGACCGGCCCGTCACCATTTACGATGCGTTCTTTCATCCGGATACCGGCGCACTCCTGCACGTCGAGGCATTGCGGCGCGGATATATCGACCAGCTTTCGCACGAGGAAGACCCGGAAGAGGGTTACAAGCTCATTGCCGACTGCGAAACACGGGCGCTTGATTACACCCGCACGAATGGTCGCAAGCGCAACATGGCGGATCAATACCGGCGCGTGGATGGCGACAATTTCTATGTGAATGCCGCCCTTACTGGCAGGCAAGACATCCGTTGGGGCAGAGCAACCTCCTCTCCGAAGAGGGCGCGGGGCTTCGGGTCCATTCAGGGCTTCATTGATGACATCAACAAGCGTCTCGGAATCTAGCCAATGATTGAACGGGTTCCTGATTGGGAAAAGCGCCTCAACGAGGTGATTGAAAAGCACATGGCACTGCCAAGCGAATATGGCGTGTCTGACTGCTACCTCATTCCTGCCGATGCTTTTGAGGCCATTACCGGCGAGAAGCTTTATCCCGGCGTTCGATACAAGACGGAAGCCGGAGCCGGTAAGCAGCTTCGCAAGCGCGGGTTTGAGACCGTGGAAGACGCTTTCCGCGCTCGCCTGCCAGAGATAGGCCGATTGATGGCCCAGCGCGGCGATCTGGGCGTTGTGGAGCGCGATGGCGTCATCTCCGGGGGTGTCGTTACCTCCATCGGATTTGCGACGCGTGGCGAACGCTCGCTCGAGTTCTTGCCGGCCACCGAGGTGAAGACGGCGTTTCAGGTAGGCGACCGCTAACCGCCACCAACCACAGACAATCAGACTGTTTAACGCGGGCGCATAGCGCCGCGCGGAGGGTAACTCATGCCTTTTATTGGTGCAGCGATTGGCGCAGTTGTCAGCGCTGTTGGCGCGGTTGCGTCGTTCATCGGTGGCCTTGGCTTTCTTGGCAAGCTTGTAATTGGCATCGGCCTGAACCTTGCCGCTTCCGCGCTCCTGAAGCAGAAGCAAAAGGCCCCAGAACCGACCGGCGTCAAGATTCACACCGAATACGGCGCAGACGTGCCGCGCCAAGTCGCCTGTGGCTTGGTGGGCATTGCCGGTCATGAGATCCACGTCAACACGTTCGGCAATGACAATGGCTGGCTGCAGGACGTCTACCAGCTATCCGATTATCCCTGCACCAGCCTTGAGCGTGTCGCGATCAATGGCGAGTGGGTGACGCTCGATGCCCCGCAGGCCAACGGATACCGCAAGGTTACGTCTGGCGAGTATGCGAACCTGGCATGGATCAAGTTCCATGACGGCACACAGGTTACGGCAGACCCCGACCTGGTGGACAATGCAAACCCAATCGATCGGTGGGGTGAAAGCTGTGTCGGTGTTGGGTGCTCCTATGTCATCGTCAAGGCGAAGTACGACCGCGAAAAGACGGTCGGAATGCCGGATGTGTTCTTCGAGTTCAAAGGCGCCAAGCTCTATGACTGGCGCAAGGATTCAACGGTGGGCGGCACAGGCCCGCATCGCTGGAACGATCCTTCCACCCATGAGTGGACCGACAATCCGATTGTGATCGACTACAATTATCGGCGCGGGCTATCGGTCAATGGCGATCTGTTCTGTGGCATGGAGATGCCTGCAAGCGATCTGCCACTCGACAAGTTCACGGCGGCGGCAAACGTCTGTGATGAGATTGTGGAGGGCGAAAAGCGCTATCGGTGCTCGATCCTTCTGGATTGCACCGCCACCCATGGGAACAACATCGAATCCATCATGAAGGCGTGCGGCGGTGTCGTGATCGATGCCCCGGACGGTTCCTGGCCGATGATTGGTGCTGCCCAGCCAGTTGTTGCCACGATCACCGATGTTGACCTTGTCGTGGGTGAACCGGTGCGCTGGCAGGCCAAGCGGTCGATGGCCGAACTGGTCAATTCAATCTCCGGCACGCATCCGGATCCAAGCCAGTTGTGGTCGATGGTGGGTTATGACCCGGTGGTGCTGGACAGCGCTATCGTGGTAGACCGTCGCACCCGCGATCTGGTCATGGACTTCCCCACGGTCACGAGTGCACGGCAGGCTAAACAGCTTGCATCAATCTATGCAGCCGAGAACCGTCTGGAGGCTACGGCAGAGATCACGCTCCGGCCGCGCTGGCGTGGTCTGAAAGCCGGTGACTGGATCACTTGGCAGTCGGACCGTTACGGCACGCTCACCTATCTGGTGACGGAATCCACGCTTTACTCTCTGGATAGCCAGGGGCCGCGCAATGTGCGGATTGCGCTCCAGCAACGCGATGCTTCGATCTATGACGCGGTGACGGTACCGGTGCCTGTGGTGCCGTATCCGCCCGGAAAGCCGGTCTACCTACAAGAGGTCCAGAACCTGCAGCTTGCGGGGGTAACGGCAGGCTCTGGCACCAAGCTCATGCCGGCCATTCAGACCTCATGGGATGCAATCGAAGACGTGACTGTTGTCGGTGTCGAACTGGAATGGTGGCCGACCGACGATCCGGTGTCTCGCGTAAGTATGACCGTTGCGGATGATCAGACCATTGCGGTTCTGACGGAAGCGGTGGTTTCGGACACGGAATATCAGGTTCGAACGCGGTTGCTGACCAGCCCGCAAAGGCCGATTGCATGGTCGGCGCCAATGGCGGTGACGACACCGGACCAGCCGTTCACGGATGTGAGTGTCGACTATGAAGCCATCGGTGAATTCGTCAACGAGGCAACTGACTGGATAGGCTGGAACACGCGCGAAGAGATCGAGCGTGCCCGACAGAACATCATTTTAGACATTGAGCAGGATGCCGCCAATTACCTCGACAAGCAGCAGTTGCGGCGGGAATTGGCGTCCACCACAGGCGATATGAACGCCCGTTGGGGCGAAGACATCACGCTCATAACTGGAGAGCAGTTTGCCCTGTCACAGCGCTTGGAAGAGTTCCAAGCCGAAACAGAAGATGATTTCACAAACATAACGAACCTGTTCTCGGCAGAGATTTCCCGTGTCGATGGCGATGTGACCGCGAACTCAAATGCCCTCACAGCGCTGACCGCTCAGGTTGATGATGTTTCTGCTGAAGCAAACTTCAGGATGGAGGTTACTGCTGGGGCGTCGGGTTATGCATCCCGTATCGGGGCGCAGGCTCGTGTTGGGGGAACGGGTAATTGGCGCTCAGCGGCATGGTTCCTCGATGTACCGTCTGACGATCAGGAGCCAACCCGGTTTGCTGCAATCGCTGATCAGTTCGTGTTTTCTGACGGAACAGACGTATTCCGCCCGGTCGTCATTGAGAACGGGGCGCTCTATGCGGACCAGCTCTTTGTTGATTGGGCAAAGATTCGCAATGTCTCTATCGGCACGGCGCAAATTGCAAATGGCGCGATCACTGATGCAAAGATCGCCAATGCCGCGATTACCAGCGCAAAGATTGCTGATCTCTCAGTCGATACACTCAAGCTCGCAGGTGACGCCATCAATGTTACCAACAGCGCATACACGGCTGGGGCAATATGGGTTTCCTTCTCCCAGACCGATGTTCAGTCGGTAACGCTGAATGTCCCGGCAGATGCGCTGTTCGTGCGATGCATTTTCACTGCGCAGACGAGCAACGTGAATTACACGCCCGTATTCAATTTCTATGTTGATGGCAACTTCCTCCTTACTGACACCGTTTCGCGGTCACCATTCCAAGTCGAGTTTGTCTGGATGACCCCGACGCCGGGAAACCACACTTTTCTGGTGAAGATGTTTGCGAACGGAGCCGGGCCAGGTACCGGGTGGGACGTTTCGCATCGTCGGCTTCATGCGGCAGCTCAACGGCGATAATCGCTCACCCCTAACCGCTTAAACACCACAACACCGGACATTCCATGACTGACCAGCCGAAGAAGCAGGTCAGCCCGATGGCTGCTGCCGTCGAGTTGACCGCGCTCAACGAGTACTTCCGAAACCGCAACCTCATGCTGGCGGATGCGCTGGAGCGCAAGCAGCAGGAACTGGACGCCATGCAGACGGAGGTCGACCGACTGACCAAGATCAACGGCCAGCTTCAGGATGCGGCGGCGAAGAGCACTGCCAAAGGCAAGATCAAGGATTCGAGCGATGCCACTTGATATTGATGCTTCCTACTACAAGACAGGTACAGCTACCGTTGCGGCTGACGATACAGCTGTAACGGGGCAGGGCACCTCTTGGGCGCAGTCTGTGAGGCCGGGTGATCTGTTCGGCACGCATGTTGGCGATCCTGTTCGCATTGCTTCGGTCAACAGCAACACATCCCTTACACTGGCATATCCTTGGAAGGGACCAGCACAAACCGCAGCGGCATATGAGATCCAGTTCACGCCGTACGACACCGGCTATCAGGCGGCGGTGCGAGAACTGCTTCAGATGCTTGCATCAGGTAATGTCGAGGCACTGGCTGGGTTGGTGGGGGCGGCTGGCACGTTCCCCATCTTCACCGGGCCCGGCGCAATGGATTTGGCGGACCTGAGTGACTACGCCGGTGATGTCGTTGGTCCAACAAGCTCGACCGATAGCAACGTAGCGCTGTTTGATGGTGCAACAGGCAAGCTGCTGAAGGATGGGTTTCCGGCTGGAACCACCGGCAAGGCCGTTTTGGCTGCGGGAAGCACTGGGGCTGCTCAAGACGCTATAGGTGCGAGCTCCACCGGTAAATCACTCTTAACAGCGGCAAGCGCATCGGCGGCTAGAAGCACGCTTGGGCTGGCGTCGATTGGGGGGATGCGTAACAAGTTGATCAACCCACTTGGGGTCGTAAACCAGCGTGATTACACCAGCGGTGCTACGACTAGTAGTGCCAACCAGTACACCGTTGATAGGTGGCGCGTTGTTGCTTCCGGGCAATCGCTTTCTTGGACCCAAGCGGCGGGTGTTCGCACCTTTACGGCACCTGCGGGTGGTGTTGAGCAGGTGATTGAGGGTGGGGCTATTCTATCTGGAACATACACGCTTAATTGGGAAGGCACCGCTACTGCAACTGTGAATGGGGTAGCGCGCGCAAAAGGCGAGTCATTTCCCTTGACCGGAGGGGCAAACGTCACTGTGCGTTTTTCCGCTGGTACATTCTCAAAGCCGCAACTCGAGGTAGGTAGTTCCCCCACAGAATTCGAGGTGCGCCATCCGGGGCTGGAATTGGAGTTATGTCAGTGGTATTATCGGCGGGTTAAAGCATCAGATAGCGCAAGCAATTGGTGCAGATTTGGAACAGGTGTATGTTCCACAAATTCCCTTTCCCATGTGATCATTCCCTGGAATATGATGCGGGTCAATGGATCCTTGGAAATCAGTAATGAAACTCACTTTACCATTTCGAAGTCGGTGGGCGTTACTGGTTCAATCACGTTTTCGCTTTCAGACCTTTCAAACGGCAGTTTTGGGTTGTCTTGGAACTCACCTGCGGGGAGCTTCGCCGCAGGGGAAGGGGCCATTCTATTGGCCTACAACAATAAACTGGCATGGATAGCGCGAGACGCGGAGCTTTAATTATGGAAGTACATGGTTATACAAAAAGCGGCTCGATTGACGTTACTATTGGTGGTTCTCGCTTGATCATTCCGGACGATTCCGCAAATCGGCATCGTCAGATGATTGCCGATTGGGAAGCGGAAGGAAACGCGATCCCACAGTTCGTGCCTGTCCAGCCGTCACTTGAGGAGAAGCGCGCCGCCGTGCCGACACTCTCAGCGCGTCAGTTCCGTCTTGGTTTGGTTGATGGTGGAATTGATCTGGCAGACGTGGAGACTGCCATTGCGGCAATCCCTGACCCGGTGGAGCGGCAAAGGGGGCAAGTCGAGTGGGAATACGCCACACAGTTCAACAGGCTGCACCCACTCGTCGTGCAACTCTCTTCTTCCCTTGGTCTGACTCCGGAGCAGGTTGACGCAATGTGGGAACAGGCGGCGGCGCTTTAGCCGGAGATAGTACATCTAGAAATGGCGCCAACGAGCGAGGCGTTGGGGTGTACGCCTCGAGGCTTGGGGCGCTCAAGGGGACAAGTTTCATTGAAAGCCGAAGATGTATCGCTTCTCAAGCGACTAGTGGCAAAGCGAGGGGTTCCGGCCATTATGGCCCCCGCGTGGGAGAGGCTTGACCCAACGGAGAAAATGTGATGCTCCGAGGCACCTAACCATTGCGAGAGGATATTTAGGTGCCCCAACTTCTGCTGCATATAGGAATTCCGCGAACTGCCACATCCTTGATCCAGAGTTTCCTTGCGAAAAATGCGGGGAGACTGCGGGCGAATGGAATCTTCCTAGGAAGTCGGCACCCTCGCGCCTTTGCAGAGACCCAAGCCATCTATGACGATGGAAGGAGAGGGGAGGAGCTCGCTAAGTCTTTGATCGATCGGTCGCAAGGAGCACACGCCATACTCCTCTCTGACGAGGATCTCTCTCGCAGGTTGCGGCTGGCACCTCTTTCAGATTTCGCGAAGCATTTTAGCGGAGTAAAGGTAATCGTGGCGCTTCGGCGGCAGGATCTATGGCTGGAGAGTTGGTATCTTCAAAACATCAAGTGGCAGTGGGATACTGCTCTAGCGAAGCTGACTCTTCGTCAGTTTCTTGACCGAAGGGATCAATTCCACTGGATAGACTACGACCTCTTGATGGGCAGGCTTTCCGAGTTTTTCGGAGATAATAACATCGTCCCGTTTGTCTTTGAAAAGGAAATGATGCCCGGAGGGCCTGTTACTCATTTTTGCCGGCTTCTTGGCATCAATTCCATAGACGGATGGACCAAGGGAGATAACGAAAATGTTAGCTTATCCCCCGTCTACGCCGAATTTCTTCGTCAGCTCCCTCTCCTGGATTTCCCCGATCCTATAAAGGTGCACTTGGAAGCCGCTTGTTTGGAAATCCACAAAGAAGCAAAAGATAACCTCTCACCCCGCGAATCTTCTCCGCTCTTGATTGAGCATGACGAGCGCCAGAGAATTCTCGATTCTTTTGAGAGCGGGAACCGTTCAGTTGCGCGGTCGTACTTCTCACGCGAAGCGTTGTTCTTGGAGGGTATGCCCGACCCGACGAGTGAGATTGGGCGGCTTGAGCTCCCACCGCCCAATGAGCTTATGTCGCGATTGGTCGCTCCATATGTGAAAGCTCTAGTTAAAAGGGTGACTAAATAGTTTTATGAAAATGGACGAAGCCTGTAACACCGGTTAGCTCAAGAGAGAGGGTTAGACGCCAGAAATGCGCACCCTCTTCTCCTAGCCTTAGCTCAGAAACCAGTCCATCCTGTTTGTGCTCCCTGAGTAGCGCGCCAAGCTCACGCATTTTCTCGTCCACTTTTTCTTGAAGTTCTGCGTCCATAGCCTGTCTCCTTGAGATGCAGTCGTTGGCTTGCCCCGCCTTGGCCGTGCAGTCAAGCCTCTGTTTAATCACATCGCTTTCGGAGACCCCATGCGCTCCTTCCTTACCTGACACCCCATAAACCACACCACCACAACACGGAAAACCACCATGGACAAAACCGTGCCAGCCGGCGCGGCGATTCTGCTCGACTTCACTCGCAAGACTGAAGTCGGAACAGAATCGCGGCGTGGCTACGACATTATTTATTCCAATAAGCAGCACCTGCTACCGAAGCCAATAACGAGCATGACCATCGCGGAGCTGCAGGGACACCAGCGCAAAGGCTGGCCGGCGCGCTCGACGGCGAGCGGCGGTTATCAGTTCATGCGCGCCACGCTTGCGGGGCTTCGCAAGGAGCTTGGCCTTGGCGACGGGCAGATATTCAATCCGGACCTACAGGACCGGCTTGGCTACCACCTATTGAAGCGGCGCGGTTATGAGGCATTCATGGCCGGTAAGATGAGCCGCACCGAATTTGGCAAACGGCTTGCGATGGAATGGGCTTCCTTCCCCGTGCTGGCAGACACCAAAGGACAGAAGCGCACCGTCCGGCGCGGGCAGTCCTACTATGCAGGAGACGGCTTGAACAAGGCGCTGGTTTCTCCGGATGCCGTTGAAGCGGTTCTGGATAGGGTAAGAGCGGCTGGAAACACTGCTCCCACGCCAACACCGCGCCCAGAACCCGAACCGGCCCCCACTGACGACAAGTCCGTCGCAAAATCCAAGCGCTTCTGGACCTGGCTAACCACGGGCGGCATTGGCGCCGTGTTCTCCGGTGTTGGCGCACTTGATCCCAATGTGCAGCTGTTGCTTGGCGGCGCGCTAGTCGTGTTCGCGGCATACGCCATCCTCACAATGCCGGCGGTTCGGAAGAAATTGGGGCTGACGTAATGCTGGCTTGGATCCAAAGCAAATTGGTCAAGTGGGCAGCGGCAGCCGGCGTCGTGTTGGCGCTGCTTACTGTCATCTATGGCAAAGGGCGGTCTGATCAAAAGGCCGCGCGCGCCAGAGACAGGCTGAAGGCCGTGGAGAAAGCCAGGAAGGTGGAGCATGAAATTGATGGCCTTGGCGCTACTGATATCGACCAGCGCCTTAATGAGTGGATGCGTGACAAGCGCTGAATATTGCGATGTGGCGCGCGCCATCCGGCCGTCTGTTGAGGACAGGCTGACAGGCGAGACAAAGCGTCAAATTCTTTCCGAGAACGAAAAACTTTCAAAACTATGCGGGGTGCGGCCGTGACCGAATCAACAATCTACTGGCACGCGGCCAGTTTTGTAATTGGCCTTAAGGGATTGATAGGATGACCGGCGGAGAACTTTCGGCGGTTGTATTGTTTGGAATCGCAGTCTTTGGCGCGATGTTCGGCGTGTGGAAATACGTCGAAGGCAGGATTGTTTCAGCCAAGACGGAAGCCGTGGAGCGTGCTGACGCCGCCCACCAGCTTGCCGCAAAGGCGCGCGATGAAATCGCTGCACAGCGCCTGCACACCGCGGAGGTGTACGTGACGAAGCAGGGCATGGTTGAGCAGACTAGCCAGATCATGCGCGCGATTGAAGCGGTGGCATCACGCATCGACGGTCTTTATGAGCGTCTGGACCGTTGGCACGACAACAAATAATGCGAATGCGCATGTCTGCGCTCCCGCAAAAGGCATGAATAGCCCCCTCTGGTTAGCGCCGGAGGGGGCTATTGTCGTTTCTGCTTGACAAAATATGCGAAATCGCATAATTTAAGAATACCACACACCACACCACGAACTGAGGACGAGATGATGAGATTGAGCGCAGAAGCTGAAAAGATGCTCGAACAAACGGCGCGAGTTGAGTCCGTTATTTGGATTCCTGGAGCCATCAGTGATCCGGACGTTATCCCAGAATCCTTTGAAGATTTTGTCGGGAACCTACCCGGCAATCCTGATGCACCACTTTATCGTCAGCTGCCTCAGATTGCGAGCTTTGCTGATGAAGGCGATTACCCTGATGTTTTAGACGTTGCCGGTCATCTGGTTGGGACTACCGGTTTTCTCATTCGCGCGGCAACCCCAATCATGAATCCATTGGGTGATGGCGGTGCCTTCCATTTCTCGTGGGGCTGCTACCGAACAGAATGGCTGTACGCAAAGTCCGAAAGCGACATTCTGCCAGTTGTCACCGCGTGGGTTGAAAGTGAGCGGCGCGCAGAGCGATCCTCTGCCGCCTAACCCCTCCAGCCCCACCACCTATTCCCGCACCACACACCACACACCTTTCACCACCACCACGAGGCAAACCTTGCCCACACCACCAATCGAGAACGACGCGCTTTTGCGCACCGTCGAGGCGCGTCAGGCGTCCAAGAACAACGTCGAGGCTGCGGCGGCGCTTGGCGTCGATGAGAAGACCGTGCGCCGGCATATGCGTCTAGCTGCGGAGCGCGGGATACTTGGAACTGAGCCGGTGCTGCCTGGGTATGCGATCAAGAGCATAGCCAGCAAGCAAGGCGACGCGTGGGTGAAGCAGACCCGCGAGCACGGCGAAGTATTCCAAGTTCCGGACGGCCATACGGCTAAGGGCTACAGCGCTCTTGTCGACGCGGACGGGCGCGTGATCCAGCAGTGGGTCAAAACGCGAGAGACGCCATCGGCTGTTGATATTGCGGATATCTTAGCGAAGCGCTTTGAGGCTTACACACCCGCTTCTCCTGCGGTGTTGAAGTCAACGTCTGGCGATTCCGACATCCACAATCTCATTCCGTGCAATGACTGGCATGTTGGAATGTTTTCGTGGGCGCGCGAGACTGACCAAAATTGGGATTTGAAGATTGGCCCGCGCGTCATTGGCGATGCGATAGATGAGGCCATAGCCCGTTCACCAAGCGCGCACACAGCCATTGTGCTTGGTGGCGGCGACCTTACTCATGCCGACAACAATGACAACCGCACAAAGAGATCCGGGAATGTTCTGGATGTTGATGGCCGGCATCAAAAGGTTGTCGAGACGGCTGGCGAGCTCATGGTGCGCACTGTAGACGCTGCGCTACACAAGCACGATCGCGTGAAGGTCCGAAACCTAAAGGGCAACCATGACGATGAAACTGCGCCGGCAATCGCGTGGTTCCTCAAGGCTTGGTACCGGAATGAGCCGCGTGTCGATGTGGACGTAGATCAGTCGCTTTTCTTCTACCACGAACACGGTCTTACAATGCTCGGTGCCACGCACGGTCACGCTGCGAAGCTCCGCGATATGCCTCAAATCATGGCGACGCGACGCGCAGAGATGTGGGGGCGCACTCGATACCGTTACGCGCACGGCTTCCACGTTCACCACAAATCCGGATTCGTAACCGAACAGGGTGGCGTTGTCTGCGAGTCGCATCAGGCACCCATCCCGCAGGATGCATGGCACTACGGCGCGGGGTTCCTTTCCGGGAGATCCATTCAAACCATCAGTTACCACAAGAGCTACGGCGAGTTTAGCCGCGTGCGGGTAGCAATTCTGGATGGTGCGCCGTCTGCCGCAAACGACAACCGCAAAGCAGAGGAGAGGGCGGCGTGAGAATCGAGATCCAACGCAATGAGACGAGTCAGCCGCTCATCTACGAAAGTGCGCTCAATGCCTACACGAAAGGGCCGATGTATTGCGTCCTGTTTGAGAAGGACGGAGCGCGCGTCACACACAAGTTTCCGCTGTGCAGCTTGTTTCGCGTCATCGAGGACTACTTGCCCAGCAAGAAATAAGCGGGAGAAAACCATGGGACTTCTAGAAGGTGGATCGTGGAAGGCCGAAACCTTCGGTCCGCTCCACATGTACGGCATTCACGGCGATAACGACAATGCGCCGGACCATATACCAAAATATGGGGCAAACGGCGGCCTTGTGCCTGCTGCGCGCACCGGCCAATTCATGCAGACATACAGCGGCCGCAAGTTTTGGCCTCTGGATCCGCGCGCGGAAGATGTCTGCATCCAAGACATCGCGCACAGCCTGTCGATGCAGTGCCGCTACGCCGGTCATTGCCAGCAGTTCTACAGCGTTGCTGAGCATTCCGTGCTTATCGCGCAGTGGCTGTTGGTTCAGGGCCACGGCGCAGAGGTGGCGCTTTGCGGTCTGCTGCATGACGCAACTGAGGCCTTCCTTGTCGATCTGCCGCGACCGGTAAAGGCGGACATGCCACGCTACAAGCAGGCGGAAATCCGATTGTGGCGCGTTATCGCGGATGCGTTTGACCTTCCGGAGGAAGTGCCGGCGATTGTGCACGAGGCTGACGATCGCATTCTGGCGGACGAGATCGCCCAAAACATGAGGTGGATGCCTTGGCATGACGAACACAAAAATCCGCTAGGTATCGAGTTGCAGTTCTGGACGCCGGAGGCATCAGAGGAGCAGTTCCTGCGCACTTACGGCAACCTGGTGATGGCGAGGGAGTGGGCGGCGTGACAATCCAAATTACCAAGAACTTCACGTTGCGGCGGGTTGCAGGGCAATTGACCGCAAATATTGGCCCGTTCTCGGAAGTGTTCACCGCAGCGCAGGCGCGCGACGCAGCCGAGGCATTCAACATCATGGCTGTGATGCTTGAGGCGGATGGGGATGTTGCGGATGTGGAAGAGGAGGAAGCGGAGTGAGCGAGATACCGGAAGATATTGAGGTGATGGCGCAGGCGGAGCTGGACAAAGGAGAGATGGCAATTGTCACCGTTGCTCGTGCCATCCTTGCTGAGCGCAAGAGGTGCGCTGAGATATGTGAGCGCATTGAGCATACCGGTGGCGGCATTGAGCACGCTGCAGATGCAATAATGGGGGAGATCGACATTCCATGACCATGTTCCCCGACACAACCCGCCGGCTGCTTGAGGCCGGCCACAATCCGCAGCCGCTCGAACGCGCGGCGATGGAAAACTTCATGGCGGTTGGCCGCCATGAGAAAGGGCATCTGGAGCGCGGCGCGATCTACGCTCCGGATATCGTAACCGAAGGTTTCTGGCGCGTGTTCCGCGAGGCAGCGCGTGTGCTGCGAGGCGGCGATAGAAAGATGGAGGCAGCTTGATGTACGAGCGCGAGGAGATGACCGGCCGAAGCCGGCACAGGGCGGATAAGTGCGGCTTGCTGATATTGCAGGTCGAGTGCTGGCGTCCCGGTCGTGCGCCAGACATTCCGTATTGGCGGGACGCCAAGGCGGAAGACCTTACCGTGAGCAACAGCATCCCGGATTGTGCAGCATGGGAAGGGGCGGTGTGATGGGCGAAAGAGAAAAGGCTTGTGGAGGTGGGTATCCAAGGTCTCTGTCGGCTGCTCTACGGCGCGCCTCTGATGTTGATGTTTCAGGCAACAAAATCGTTCTTGATTTCAAGAACCAAGACAACGCTGATGCGGCTTACGATTGGCTGCTTCACATTAAAGATTGGCGCAACCAATGAAACCCGGCGACAAGGTCATCTGCATCGATGACACGTTCCCGTCTGGCGTTGGCCCGCAAGGCATCCGCGCCGGTGGGGAATACACGGTGCGCAGCATTGGCACCGTCACGCATCCGCTCGACGGCACGTATCGCGGTGTGCGGCTTGAGGAAGTCGTGCGCGGTGAAGACCCGGCCGGCTATTGCGAGCCTGACCTGCCGTTCCGCGCAAGCCGCTTTCGGCCTGTAGTTTCGGGCGTCAGCAAGAAGGAATTGGAGGAGGTGGTATGACCCCCATCAACGACAACAACCCAACCCCAGCCAACCGCCCCGTCATGGTCGGCCTGACCGGCAAACGCAACGTGGGTAAGACGACGCTGGCCAATCTCTTGGAGGAGGAGTTTGGCTTCAACCGCATCCATGCGTTCGGCGCCGGTAAGGAGGCCGCACTGACCTGGTTCGCGGAGGCGACCGGCAATGTGGACCGTGCGGTGCGTATGGTCTATGGCGACCTGAAAGACAAACCGTGCGCAGACCTGCCTGGCGGTGTAGCGCCGCGCTACTTCCTGGAGAAGTTCGGCCACTTCATGGGCGTGGATTTGGGAGTCGACTGGACGCTGGCCGTCGAAATCAACAAGGCCCGCCGTGAAAGTCCACACGCGCCGATCGTCGTTGAATCGGTGGTCTATGAGGCGGAATGGTTCCGTCGTGCTGGTGGCGTCATTGTGCGGCTCGAGCGGCCGGATTTTAAAAGCCCGGAAGGCGTTGAGAGCGACGCGGCGCAGGGGCTCATTGATGCCGATGTGACAATCTCTGCCGGTAGCGTCGAAGAACTGGAGCAGGAAGGCCGGCGCTTGGTGGATTGGCTGGCTGGTGAGAGGAGGGCTGCTTGATGCAGAAGGCATACAGCAGGCTGCCGGGTTATCGAGGTTGTAGGTACGATCCATTATGCGGCTGGTTCGTGATCAGGAACGTGCGAGAGGCTGGATATACACCGCCGTCGCCACTTCTATATTGGTGCGTAACGAGCATGAATGCGGGGGAAATGATCTTCACCGAAACTCTGAGGGAGGCTAGGGAAATAGCTGCCACCGCGTCTGATGGTGTCGGGCTAGATAGGTGGAGGTGGGAGGCCAAGCAAGCAGGGTCGGCAAGGGTTCTTAGTTTCAAGGCTGCAAAGGCCGCATGACCACCGCCGAAGCTTACGAGCTGGCCGCCCGATGGCACGACAAGCAGGCGCAGGGATGCCGCGAGATTGCCGCAGACGAACCGCGCATCAGTGCCGAAATCCGAGAGCGCGCGCGTGAGGCCGCCAAGCACCACGCGGCCAGTGCGGCGGGGCTTAGGCTGGCCTCAACAAGAGAGCGACGGCTCAAGTTGCTATCGCTCCCATAGAGACAGGGCCGCGAGAGCGGCCCTTTTCAATCTTCCAAAGCTGCAAGAAGCTTTTCGTACATCTCGATAAGGCGATCGTGCTCCTTGGCAAGTGCCTGCGCGTCTTGGTCGTTGACACTCCAAGATTCTTCTAGAACCCAATCCCGCATTTCTTTCTGGTGCTTGATAGCCGCCTTCAGCCCGTCAATTCGCTGTTGTATTGTCATCGTACCTCCTCCACTGCCTTCTTGCCGCGCTCCCGCGCGTCGTGGACCTCGGTCTCGGACAAGTCGGCCGCCCGCTTGAATGACGTGTCGCGCGGCCAAGCCTGCGGAACGATCGCTTCCCACTTGTCGCCGCTGAACGTGCCAGGGAACATCCGCTCGATTTCCTTCATGCAGGTGCGCATGGCGGTTAGCAGCGCCGTGGCGCGCTTTGCATCGCCGGCTAGCGCCGCTTTGCGCTCTGCCTCTTCTTGTTTCTGAAGTTCCGCCTCTAATGCGGCAATTTCTGCGCGGATATGTTCTGCTGTCTTGGTCATGTATCGCTCCTGTAGATGGAGCGGTTATAGAAAACCCGCCGTGCTGTAGCAAGGCGGGTTGTTGTGGGGTTAGGCGAGGAGAGTGCGACGGGCATCACGTAATGCATCTGCGGAAGTGTAGCGTAGAGAGCCCTGCGCTCTTTTCATCCGCGATGCAAGGAGCGCCGTAGCATCATCTCGACTGACGCCGGCAGATGCCGCCCTTGCGTAGTAGTCATCAAGATCGCGCATCATGCGAAGCTGCCATGGTTGCAATTTGATTCCAAGCTCGCTTCCACAGTGCGACTTTGAGACCGCGCTGGCAAGAGATTCCAGTGTCATAACGCTTCTCCCTTCCGCGCCAGTTCCAAGGCGGCGTCGATTTGTTCTAGCATGCCCTCGTCGCGAAGAACACGCGGCACGCCGTCACGCACATTCTCCAAAGCCGCCACCAGAGCGTCGATGATTTCCTTGTCGGTCGGTGGCGCCACCTTCACCGGAGGCGCGTGCATGAAGCGACCGCTGGTCCAGTCGCGGTGGTCGTTAGACATTAGTCTCCTCCTTTGCGCGCGCGCTCGAGTGCGTCGCCGGCCATTTGATAAGCGAGACTGCCGTACGGCAAGTCAGCGGCTCTGAACTCGGCACACATAGCTTCCAGCGCTTCGACAAGCTGGTTGTGCATTGCCGCCTTGCGGTATGCATCAATCCGTCGCTCTGTTGATTCGTTCAGCCGTTCGCGGATGGCAGTGCGACACGCCTCGACATCGGCCAGAAACATATGACCAACTCGCTGGCCAAAATATTCGGAACCGCCTGGCGTCAAGTTGGTGAGGGCGAATGTAGCCTGCTGCGCGAATTCTCGAAGAACTCTGTTCTCTGAAAGCGCCCTATCAAGCAGTTCGTCGCGCTCCGCTTCAATTTCATCGTCATGCAGTCCCATTGACGTTAGCCTCCTTTTCCAAGCTCCCAATGCCATCAACAACCGGCCAGCACGGCCCCGGCACAACCTCGATGTATTCGGGATTAGCGAGGTGCGACAACGCGCTGTCGGGAAAGATATCAGAGAACTGTTTCATAAGCGTCTCACGCGCCACCCGTTGCGCTTCCCGCTGAACATCGTGCCAGCTCGCATCGCTTTCGATAAGGAAGTCTGAGCTCAGCATCCGGCATTCTGCCTTGCCTTTGTATCGAAACCTTATCGCGTAGTAGCGTCTCATGTTCATGGTGAAATCCTTTGTGGTGTGTGTTCTGGAGAGTAATATGCGCTATCGCATATTCTGTCAAGCGCGATATGCGCTTTCGCATTTGGCTTGACTCCACCCCACCATCGTTCCTATTTTGTTCCAATGCAAATCGAAACACTTGGCGATGCCTGGGCACACTCTGCGACGGTCTGGATGCGCTGCGCTTGGGGCAAGCGCGACGGTCTGAAGTCTATTCGCGAATGCACCTACAGCAGCTATCTCGATATGGAGACGCTGATTTGCACACGCGGCCGGAACTTTCCAATCGGTCTATTGTCGTCGCGCCTCAAGTGCCCGCGCTGCGGAAGCATGCGGGTGAGGGTGGTATGGGAGTTCCCGTCCAGAGCGCACGAAGGCAGGGCGGTTGTGGGTTAGGGGCGAAAATTGTACAAAACCTGTACAACAGACCGGAAAAAACCCGCAAACCCTTTCAAAATACGGGGTTGCAAAATTAGCCCTAACCCTTGGTAAGGGAGAGGTCGAGAGTTCAAATCTCTCCGGCAGCACCATCAAATCAACCACTTGTCTGGCACCCGTCTTTCTGTCGTGACAGAAACTCCCGTCTTTCGATCCTCGATGTGATGTCGGCCTGAAACTCCGGATGATGGTGGCCGTTCACGATCCTCGATCATTTTCAGGCTTGTTCCCGCATACTCGGCCGCGTCCCATCTTCCGAGGAAGCCAGAGAGGCAGCGCGGAATGCGAATGGGCAGACGGCGATTTCTCGTCTCGGTCTCGCCAGCACCGCGCCGATGGATGATGCCGGCCTTCGTATCCACACGGCCGCCCAGGGTGTTCACCATCCATCCCAGACGATTGAAAAGCCGGAGGTCAAAGACCCCGAAAACCTCGACAAGCCAATGGCAAAGAACAAAACGTGTGGATGAGCGGAGTGTCAGAAGCCAGCCTAGAGCGGACCCTCGGGCAGAACCTGCCGCACTTCCTCGTGGAACCTTCCTACCTGCGCAAAGTTAAGGAGCGCGGGGCAATTTGGAGATTCACGATGAAGTCACTGAATGAACTGTTCGAGCACACACTGCAGGATATCTACTACGCCGAAAACGCCATCACCAAAGCTCTTCCGAAAGTCGCAAAGGCTGCGAAAAGTTCTGAGCTGAAGAAGGTGGCTGAAGAACATCTCGGTGAGACAAAGGATCAGATCAAGAAGCTGGAAGCGGTGTTCAAATCCATCGGCAAGAAGCCCGAGGGCGAAAAGTGCGATGCGATTGAAGGCCTCATCAAGGAAGCTGACGGTCTGATGGAGGAGGCGTCGGGAACGGCGCTGGATGCCGGATTACTGGCTGCTTGCCAGGCGGTGGAGCATTACGAGATCGCTCGCTACGGGTCACTCCGCGAATGGGCGAAGTTGCTTGGCCATGAAGAGGCACACAATCTTCTGGGCGAAATCCTTGATCAGGAGAAGGCGGCCAACAGCAAGCTTACGAACCTGGCTGTTTCGAAAGTGAACAAAAAGTAGGTCACTTCCAGCCGAAGAGCTTTTTGCCCCGTCGCCCAAGGGTGGCGGGGTGCCTGTTCGGGCACGTGGGCCCATTCCCAAAATCCTAAATCCGTGGCCGGTATGGGTCGGGCCCACTCTGAGGGAGAAAACCAAGATTTTTGATCGGGGGTCTTCAGATTTTTAAAGCAGTTGCTGATAGCTCGATCGTAACGGCAAGACCCGTTGCTCGCCAATCGTGGGTGAGGGTGGCATCCAACGCCAAGGCCAGGTTGCGCGTCAACTGGCTTCCGAACCCTGACGCCTTCTCTTTGTGCGACCCCGGTGCACCTGTTTCGGTCCATTCGATCCGGACCTGGTCGTTATCCACACGGAGTTTTATGGCGAGGCGCCCCTCGGCAACCGACAAGGCGCCGTATTTGGCGGCATTCGTGGTCAGCTCGTAAATCAGAAGCGCCATATTGGTGGTGGAGCGACTGCCGACGGGGACGTGATCTCCCTCTACCTGGATACGGTTTCCATCGTCGTAGGGGGCAAGAACCGTTTGAATGAGCTCTAGAAGGTCGCCACCCGTGTTCTCGGTTTTGTTCGCTGACCAACTGCCTGTCGTCAAGTCGTGGGCTCGTGCAAGTGCAGATAAGCGCTCACGAATGGCGCTGGCCAGCGTCTCTGCAGAAGGTTCTTGCCGAGATGTAAGCGTTACGATGGAAGTTGCCACTGCGAATAGATTTTTGACCCGGTGCTGCATCTCTCGAATGAGCAGGCGCTGGCTTTCCTCAGCCAGGCGGCGTTCGGATATATCGCGCGCGATTTTTGATGCACCTATAATCATGCCAGAAGCATCGCGGATCGGTGAAATCGTCAAGGATATGTCAACCAGCGATCCATCCTTGCGGCGGCGCACTGTTTCGAAATGTTCTACTCTTTCGCCGCTTCTAATCTTGGCGAGGATGCGCGGTTCTTCATCGAGCCGCTCCTCGGGAATCAGGATGGTGATTGGTTTGCCAATGACCTCTTCGGCCGTGTAGCCGAAAATGCGCACCGCGCCAGGATTCCAGCTCTGTATGTGTCCGGAGAGGTTTTTACTGATGATTGCGTCGTCCGATCCTTCAATGATGGCTGCCAGCCAGTCGCGTGGATCGGGGTTATGAAGTGGAGCTACACCGCTGGTGCGGTCTGCTTGCGCCATCTGTAACTCCTACTTCTCAATTCCACACCCATAGGCACATGCCTTAGGTGGGTGTGAAACGATGCAATGCTTGTGGCTCTTACGCATACTCGTGGAATGATGTGCGATCAACAAGCAAAAGGCTCAAGCTCCGCTAGAGGAGTCTCGAAGACTGGCTCAACTGGTAGTGCGCCATATTTGCTGACCTGCTCCCCTGTATGGACCCGTGGCCTGCTGCCGGTTTCGTGGATACCGAGATAAGGTGTTTAACGGAACTTCCGGGGTGTCCGGCTCAGGCGGTGGAAGGTGCCGAGGAACCATTCATGATCGATATCGGCGGCTAGTTGCCGATTGCGCTGTGCGGTCCGACATTGTTGTGGTCCTCACGCCATTCCTCCATTTTCGAACTTGCCGATGAAGGACTCTATGAACGTATTGTCCGTGGGCTTGCCCGGACGCGAGAAGTCGAGATCGACGTCACGCTGGTAAGCCCATAGGTCAAGATCACGGGACATGAACTCCGAGCCCTAGTCACCCCGGATCGTCTTCGGGTAAGCATTCCATTTTTCAAGGGTGTCGAGAAGGGAGTTAGAAGTTTCTCCCTCCAGCAGCACCAGTCATCCGATATTCTCTGATCTGTTTGCTGACGGTGCCTGGTTCAGATCGCCTGTCAGGTATCGATACGCGTTCTACCTGTAACGTTTACCCGTTGAGACTCTGCAGATTATTGCCAAGCCCGTCGTTCTCCTCAGGATGAGCATGGGTCGGTCGGCATTTGGTCATGCTCGGCACTGCCTGCAAGCATTGAAATCAATGCGGCAGAACGATCGAAGCAAACTGCTTATATGCTACGGGAACGCGAGATGGACAATTTACATCAGGGGCATTTCAGGCGACGCGTGAAGGGTGTTTTTGTTTCTTCTGTGAAGCGAAGAAACAACTCGTCAGGCCGTGCGGATATGCCTTGCCGTTTGCCGTCATTGGCGGCCACGATGATGCGGAGGGGCGCGGTTGCGGCATTCGGTCTGGCTGTACTCGGGTTCGCCGGCGTCGGAACTGCCCATGCACAGGTGCAAAGAAGCTTTCTCAATCTTGGATTCGAGTCTCCCGTTCTCGGCTGTAGTGTAGTGAAGCTACCTGATGTTTCAGTTAGCGGTTGGTCCACGACCCATTCAAATGCACCCGGAAATTGCGGCTACGGAAGTGGACGTTTGATAGAACTCTGGAGGAGTGGATTCAACGGTGTTCCTTCTCGT
This sequence comes from Nitratireductor kimnyeongensis, assembly GCF_019891395.1. Taxonomy (NCBI): domain Bacteria; kingdom Pseudomonadati; phylum Pseudomonadota; class Alphaproteobacteria; order Hyphomicrobiales; family Phyllobacteriaceae; genus Nitratireductor; species Nitratireductor kimnyeongensis. Next base: position 2,613,356 of record NZ_CP078143.1, read on the forward strand.
TCCGGCAGTCAACACGCCGAGCTAAATGCAAATCATGGTTCCCGACTGTATCAGACGGTGTGTCTGCTTGAGGGAGACAAGATCGACTGGCAGTTCAGCCATCGTGGCCTTTCGGGCACCGATGCCATGGATTTCAGCATCGGCGGTACCAGTCGTGTTGTTCGGGCGACGACAAGCAATTCCGGCATTGGCGGGGAGAGTCTTTGCGGTAGCGGCAGCACGGTAGGTGATGCTACTTGCAGCTCAACCCAAACTGGCACCTGGAGAGATTATACAGGTAGTTTCATCTGGATGGGTCCCACCAGTCTCCAGCAATTCGGTTTTGAATCGGTATCTTCTTCCGGTGGAAGCGCGGAATCTGGAAATCACCTCGACGACATCCAGTTGCGCATCGATCCTCTGGTTGAGTTCTCGCAGGCTGAGACCACTTATCCAGAAAGCGGAGAGGAAGTGGGCCTGCCGAAGATTAGCGTCAGCGGGTATCTCGAAGCACCGTTGACGGTGACCGTGAATGTGGTGGGAGGAACTGCTGACCTCGGAGATGATTACACCACCCCTGGGGGCGGAGAGACTTTTACGGTTTCCATCCCGGCAGGTACGTATACCGCGATGGATTTCGATCTCGGGGTCAGCATCATTGAAGATGAGGAGACGGAGGAAGACGAAACAATCGAATTTGAGCTGGTTGGGGGTGACAGCTTTGTCATGAGAAGCACTCAGGTTTGCGGTGGTGAACCAAATGCCCGCAATACGCACACGATACAGGAAGAGAAGATCGAACTCACGAACGTGGCGACGCTCATCGATTCGAATGGTAATGGTGTGCCGGATGCCGGTGAGATGGTCACATATCAATTCGAGGTGACCAACACCAGTTCTGTTGAACTGAGCGGGATTACCGTCGAAGCGCCTCTTCCAGGTATTCCGGTTTCGGGCGGCCCCATCAATCTGCCGGCAGGAGGAATAGACAACACTTCCTTCTCCGCCAGCTACACGTTGACCCAGGCGGATGTCGATGCAGGCATTCTTGAAAATCAGGCCGTCGTCAAGGGCACCACTACGGCCACTGGCCACGAAGTCGAGGACCTTTCCGACGATCCCGACAATGCCGCGGATGAGGATCTTGAGGGGGATGGCGATCCGGACGATATAACCATCCTCAGGCTCGCTGCCGCAGGTGCCAATACGCTTGAGAAAGAGGCTGTGCTGATTGACTCCAATGGCAATGGTCTGCCCGATATCGGCGAGACCCTGGAGTATACGTTCACCGTGGTGAACACGGGCAATGTGACCCTCACCAACATTGAAGTGACGGACGAAAAGGTTGACGTGAAGAACAGCCCGATCGCGTCGTTGGCCCCGGGAAACTCGGATTCGAGCGTTAAAGGCACCTACGAAGTCAAGCAGGAGGATATCGACGCAGGCGAGGTGGCCAACAGCGCGACCTCGCGTGCATCTGATCCTCACGGCGATCCGGTTGACGCGGAGTCCTCACCCCCGGGAGGGACGCCGGGCGAAATGACGAAGACACCGCTCGACCAGAACAGCGATATGGATTTGCAGAAGGATGCCGAACATCAGGATGCGGACAATGATGGCGTCATCGATGTCGGTGAAACGATCCTCTACACATTCACGGTGAAAAACACGGGTAACGTGACCCTGACCGATGTTACCGTCGAAGACGAAAAGGTGGACGTGGAAGGCGGTCCTCTCGCAAGCCTGGAACCAGGTGGCGAAGACGCGGAGACCTTCAAAAGCTCCTACGTCGTCACCCAGGAAGACGCGGATGCGGGCACGATAGAAAATGTTGCAGAAGGCAAGGCGAAGGACCCCAAGGGAGAAGACGTGGTCGTCCAGTCGCATCCCCCTGGCGGTACGCCAGGCACCGCCACTGACTTCGACATCCCGAGTGTGCCTGGCCTGAGCTTGACCAAAAGCGCATCGTTCGACCCTGCGGATGACACGAATGGCAATGGTTTCCCGGACGCCGGCGAGATCGTTCGCTACGTGTTCGACATTAAGAACACGGGCAATGTGACGTTGTCGAATATCACCGTCGAAGATCCAAATGCGGAGACGGGCACTATACCGATCTCAAGTCTGGCCTCCGGCGAAAACGATGCTGAAACGATCTCAGGAAAACACGTGCTCACGCAGGAGGAGGTGAACGCCGGCGAGGTTGTGAATCAGGCCACCGCCCGCGGTGAGACACCTCAGGGCACTCCGGTAAGCGACCTTTCAGACGACCCTGAAGACCCCACTGATCAGGACGCCGATGGCGATGATGACCCGGATGATCCAACGGTGCTGAAATTGCCACAAAACCTCTCGCTGGCGACGGAAAAGACAGGCACCTTTCGCGGAACGCAAGACGGGTTTGCTCAGCCTGGAGACACAATTGACTATGAAGTGACCGTGACCAATGACGGCACAGTCACCGCATCTGATGTGACGCCACATGACGCCGGTCCGAAATTCAATGGTAAACCGGGCACGGGTTCGCTTTCCCCGTTCACACCTGCCAGCGCCGAGCTCGACCCTGCAGAAAGCCAGACATTCAAGGCTACTTATACGTTGTCCGAGGCGGATATCGCCAATGCTCAAAACGTGGAGCATGGCGTTCAAAACTCTGCAACCGCGACGGGTAAGGGGCCCAAGGGAGACGAGACCACCTCGCCGGAAGCAATCGGCAAAGTCAATCTTCCCGGATATCTTATAAGCAAGACGGCGCAGATATTCGAGGTTCAGCGAGGGGGGCGCGTACCCTACGTGATCCGGGCAAAATTGATCGGGTTTACGTCGCCTCAAGTGGTCGACATCGTCGACGAGATACCAATCGCATTTGCTTATGTTTCCGGCTCTGCGATGCTTGGGGATACAGCCCTGACGCCGAAGATCGACGGTCGGAAGCACACGTTTGAAGACATTACCCTAAATCCCGATGAAGATGTCGAGATAGCGCTCGACCTTCGCGCGACTGCCGCCGCGAAGCCGGGCGGCTACATCAACCGGGCCTGGATGGAAGATGAGACCGGAGAGAGAGTTTCCGGCATAGCGACAGCCGAGGTTGAAATCGTACCGGAGCCGGTCTTCGACTGCGGGGACATTCTCGGAAAGGTATTTGATGACAAGAATCGCAACGGCTATCAGGATGCTGGTGAACCTGGGCTGCCGGGTGCCCGCGTTGCGGCAGTGAAAGGACTGCTTGTCACCTCGGATGATCACGGACGCTTCCACGTGGCCTGTGCAGACCTTCCTGATCAAACAATCGGAACCAACTATATCCTGAAACTTGATCCGCGATCGCTCCCCTCAGGCTATCGTATCACAACAGAAAACCCGCGGGTCGTTCGCCTGACTGCCGGTAAGGCGTCAGAATTTCTATTCGGTGCCTCAATCGGCCGTGTCGTAAGGCTTGATCTTAGCGCTGATGCCTTTGAGGCGGACGGGAAACAACTAAAGCCCGAGTGGTTTTCGCGGGTGGGCCAACTGATTACCCTGCTCGACGAGGAGCCCTCAGTGTTGCGCATTTCCTATGAGGGCGATCAAAATCGTTTGGCCCGGCAGAGGCTGGCTGCGGTTCGTGGGCTGATCTCTTCCGAATGGCGCAACATCGGATCACGTTACAGGCTCGAAATTGAAACCCGGCATCTATCGCCGCAGAAAAAGTGAGGGTGTGAAAAGTGGGAGACAAAGTGATGTCACCGAGGCGCTTCTAGCCAGTGCGGCTTGACGCATTGATCATCGAGGTATAGTCAGGGTTCATGGCCCGCGCTTCGACATCACTTCGTCCTGTCTCCCGCCCAGCACCCGATTACACCGATCCGGCGTATTGGCAGGGAACTATCAAGATGTCGCTGTCCAAGTTCTTCGTTTTGAGTGTGCTCCATCACAAGCCGATGCATGGATACGAGGTGGTCCAGGCCGTCGAGAAAACAACCAACGGCTGCTGCAGCCCCACCGAGGGCACGGTTTATCCCATGCTCAATGAGTTCGAAGCGGGAGGATATCTCTCCTCCAAGCGCGAGACTGTTCAGGGCAGGGAGCGGAAGATCTACAGGTTGACCGATAAGGGGCGCTTGGCGTTCCAGACCGCTGTCGCAGCCTGGCTTGAGGCGACTGACTGCATCCTTGCCGGCAAGGCCTCCGCCGATGCCTTGAACCGCTCACAGGGACGCTCGTGATCCCTATGAAGCGGTGTTTTTTTGCAAATATACATCGCCCATCGAGGCATCGACAATCGATGTCTTGGAAGGTGCCCTCCCTCTGTCGTTAAACTCCGTTGAAAGATTACTATCAATGAGACTTCGCACGCTTCCCGACCCCGATTCACTCCCGGCGCTCGATTGCGAGCATGCCTTTGAAAGACCTGCGAGTGGACTCCCGGGAGAACTGAATCACCCGCCCCGCATTCTGCTGCTCTACGGGTCGCTACGCGATCGTTCCTACTCCCGCCTCGCCGTGGAGGAAGCCGCGCGCCTCGTGCGCTTCTTCGGCGGTGAAGCGCGGATCTTCGATCCGTCCGATCTCCCCCTGCCGGACCAGGTGAAGGGGGATGACCATCCGGCGGTGCGCGAGTTGCGCGAACTCGCGATGTGGTCGGAGGGGCAGATCTGGTGCAGTCCTGAAAGACACGGGCAGATCACCGGTGTCATGAAAGCGCAGATCGATCACCTGCCGCTCAAGATGGGCGGCATGCGGCCCACCCAGGGGCGAACTCTCGCTGTCATGCAGGTTTCGGGCGGATCGCAATCCTTCAACGCCGTGAACACTTTGCGTCTACTCGGCAGATGGATGCGAATGTTCACCATTCCCAATCAGTCGAGTGTGGCGAAGGCCTTTCAGGAGTTTGATGAAAATGGAAGGATGCGTCCTTCCAGCTATTACGAACGCATCGTCGATGTGGTCGAGGAACTGATGCGTTTCACGATTTTGCTGCGACCGCATGTCGATCTTCTGACTGATCGCTATTCGGAGCGCAAGCAGAGTGGGCGGACGCCAGTTGATACAAAACATGATCTTTCGGCCATTGCCGTAGCCTCGCAGATAAGAAAGACCGCAAGTTGACAGATCGAAGGGGGAGGGGGGACTGTTCGTCGCCCTGCCAGGCTTGTCTACACGCTTGGTTATCCGTTACGCCTGCGGCCAGGGTGTTGTGAATCCCAGCAACACATGGCGAGCGGATTAATTGGCATGAACGCGTCAGAGGGCCCGCATATGCGCGGGCAGGAGAGATCGGACAATGGCCGTGGACGGCGCGTCGACATTGGCGGATACAGTCTGAACAGTCTCCGTCTCCTTGCAGACCGGCCAGACCTCCCGCCGCTCGTTTTCATTCATGGAGCGAGCACGAGCCTGCTCGACCCACTCTATGCTTTTCGTTCGGCGCTGGAGGGGCGAGCGCATCTCCTGTTTATCGATCGGCCCGGCCATGGTCTGTCCGATCGTGGTCCGGGTAAAAACATTCTGCCGGATGCTCAGGGTGGTGCGATCGCAAGGGTGATGGAAGCGCGAGGCATCGACAGGGCCATCATTATCGGCCACTCCTATGGCGGTGCGGTTGCCGCCGCCATGGCGCTCGATCATCCGGAGAGGGTCATTGGTACACTGTTCCTCGCGCCAGCTCTCTATCCATGGCCCGGAGGTGTCGCCTGGTACTACAATGTTGCCAGGACCCGCATGCTCGGCGCCGCATTCTGCCGGCTTGTCGTACCATGGGCGGGGCGTCTTGCGGTGAAGGCCGCAGCGCGAGGCGTCTTCTCGCCCGATCCGATGCCGGACGATTACCTGGAAGCGACACGCGCGCTCGAGGCGGTCGCGCCAGCAGCCTTTCGTCACAATGCGCGCGAGATCAGTGCGCTTCTGGCTTGGACGGAGCGTACCTATCCTCGCTACAGGGCCATTGAGACGCCTTCAGTCATCATCACAGGGACGAAGGACGATATTGTCTCGCCGGCACTTCATTCGCATCGTCTTGCCCGGGAGCTGCCGCACGCCGAACTCATCGCTGTGGACGGCCTCGGTCACAAGCCGGATGTCCATGCGACCGATCTGGCAGTTGCCGCCATTGAGAAATTGGCGCGGGGCACCCGCGGCCAGCACATCGGCAAACATCTGCAAGGAGGCGTGGCAAAGAAAAGGCCCGTCACCGATTAGGCAACGGGCCTCGATATTGCTGTCTGGCAAACCGCGTCTTACTTGCGCAGTTCTGCCTCGATCTTGTCGAGCGCTTCGGTCTTGCCCATGCCGGTCAGGAAAGCGAGCGTCACAATGGACGGCACGCTAAGATCCGACGGCAGCTGCGTGGTCGAAACGATCAGATCCACGCCATTCAGTTCAGAGCGCACTTCGGTGGCTTTGCACTGGCGGGAATCGATGGTGATGCCGCGCTCCTTCATAGCCTCGGTTACCGCATTGGCAACCACGGTCGAGGTGGCAATACCGGTGCCGCAGGCAAACAGGACGGTCTTCTTGCTCATAGGTTTCTCCCGATCAATTGGGCATTATTTCAGAACCGCAGCGACATCATCAAGCGACGATGCCTGCATGAGGCCGGAAATTGCTTCCTCGCTCTGAATGGTCGCCATGATTTCCTGCAGCATTTCGATCTGACGGTCCTTGTCATTGAGCGCCATCAGAAAGACGAGGCCGACTTCGACTGCCTCATCCGGATCTTCCATGTTTGCGAAGGTCACCGGATTCTTGAGCGTGGCAAGCGCGATGCCGGGCTTCACGACATGATCCGGGTCCGTATGCGGCACCGCAACGTTTACCGCGTGGCCGAGCGGAAGACCGGTCGGCATCGTGGCCTCACGGGCAAGAACCGCCTCAGCGAAACTGTCTTTCACGTAGCCGGCTGCCTTGAGCTTGTCGGCAAGCAGTCGGATGACAGCCTCACGGCTATCAGTATCGACCCCGAGGACAATCGCCTCGGGATCGATGTGGTTCATAAGGGCTTCAGCCATTCACTAACCTATTCAGCCTTGTTGTGCAGTGGTTTCGTCGTCTTCCGCACCCGCTGCCCGTTCCCAGGCCAGCGTGTTGCGGCGATAGAGCCAGAAGCAGGCCGCGATGATGGCGGCGAGCACGCCCAGCCCGGCAGCGCCAAGGTTCCGGATTGCTGCGATGACCACATAGGAAATCCACAGGAAACCGTCGACCACCGAAGTGATCTGAACCGCGTTCTCAGGCATTTCGAAGCCCGAATCGACGGCAGCGCTGGTGAACAGAGGTGCGAGAGCGTTGGCGACGTAGAAGCCAGCGGCGAGTGTCACCGTGCCGACAATCACCATGCGGAAAACGTTGCCGCGCAGAAGCGGTGCCGCCATCGCAACGATGAACGGAATGACCGCCAGGTCAGCGAACAGGATCACGCGGTTGCCCGGCAGAACGACCGACAGGATGATGGCGATCGGCACCAGAATCAGCGACGCGGAAATGGCCGCCGGATGGCCGATCAGGATAGCTGAATCGAGACCAACCAGAAGCTCCCGGTCGCCGGTGCGCTTACGCACGAATTCCTGCGCTGCTTCCGACACCGGCAGTAGGCCTTCCATGAGGATTTTCACCATGCGCGGCAGGAGCAGCATCACGGCAGCGAGCGTCATGCCTGTCTGGAGAACCTTGGACAAGACCACGCCGAAATCGCCGGCATTGTAATAAGCGATGACACCAAGTACCAAGCCGATCACGAGACCGAGGATCACCGGCTCACCGAACACGCCAAACCGGCGCTCGATGGTTTCGGTAGAGATATTGATCTTGTTAATGCCGGGAATGCGCTCGATGATCCAGTTGACCACAATGGCGATTGGCAGGATCTGTGCCGACGCCAGATGCGGGACCGAGACGCCCGGAATGCCATAGAATTTCTGGACGGCACGGGCCGACCAATCGGCAAACAGCAGCGAAAGAGCAGCCATCAGAGCTGCGACGACGAGGCCGTAAGCGAGGCTGCCTGTGGCTGCCACGGCCAGCGAACCGATAAAGGCGAAGTGCCAGAAGTTCCAGACGTCGACGTTGAGTGTTCGGGTCATGCGCGTCAGAAGAAGCGCGATGTTCACGGCAATGCCGATTGGAATGACCCACAGGCCCACCGACGATCCAAAAGCGATCGCTGCGGCCGATGGCCAGCCCACGTCGACGATGTCGCGCTCAATGCCCGTGTTTGTGACGATGGCCTGCGCCACGTCGCCGATGGAACCGAGCATCAGGCCCAGAACCAGATTGATACCGATGAATGCCACGCCGATGGTGACGGCGGCACGGAATGCCTTGCCGATCTTGGCCCCCAGCACTGCGGCAATGACAAAAATGACGATGGGCAACAGAACCGTTGCGCCAAGCGTATCGACGGCCGCTTTGAGGCCGCTCAGGAATGTGTCCATTTTCCTCCCCCTGAATTCCTGTTCCGAACCATTCGCGATTAGAACATTTGTTTCTCAAAATAGACGTAAGTTTATGGCTTGCGAGCACTTGGCTGTCAATCGGCGAATACATCGGAAAAATGCGTCACGGAGCGGAAAAATGCGCTTCCTGATTTCCCCATAAGCGCGGTTTCCTCGACACTGCAACCATAAGACGAAAGAAGGCGGACGGGGCAAATGGTGCTCTCTGATCAAAACACATCCATGCCGATCCCTCATGTCGGCGCAACCGCGTCCCCGCCTTAACGCGAAGAACAGGAACACGCTTCACGCACACAGTGAAGCGACCGCCAAAGCCGGCCCTCCCGCCCCCCGGGTCGGCTTTCTCCCAAAGCCTTGCCTCACTTCCTGGAAGTGTAGGTGAGGCTTTGGGACCCTCCATGCAATGGCCCAGTTGTTTTGCGTGACGTGCCGAACTCGTCGGAAAAGCCGTGCCCGCAAAACCGCTGATCGACCGCGATACTATTTTCCTTCTGCTCAACGAGATGGCCGAGCTCGGATACTCGAGTGCGGAAGTCGACATCATGTTGGTGCGGCAGGGGGCGGTGGATCTGGATATTCTCCAGGAATGCAAGAGAGAACACCCGGCCTTCAACTGGGCCTTTCGAAAGAAGCGCTGGCTTTTGCGTCTGAAGCGCTGAGAAGCAAGCGGCGGGCTTTATCATCGATCCATTGGAGTGATGCCTCGCGCGGAAGGAATTCTACCTGAAGCCGAGACTTGCCTGTTCTTCAGTTTGAGGATCACCGGGAATGCGCGGTAATAAACACAATGCGGCTGCGCTTTCTGCTGGCGCAACCGCATTCTCTTTTCGTTCCTGAGGGTATTCAATCCTCGGTGCTGTTTGCTGCCAATGTGGCATCGGTCTGGTATTCGGCAAGAGCCCCTTCGTAACCGAACAGCGCCGCAGCCACCGTGGCTGCCGTCGTTTCCGCCAGCGCCGCCTTTATTGCTGGCCTGAAGGTCTCTTTCACAAGAGATGAGACCTGCACCTCACGAGAGGCGGAATTGAGCAAGTGCCAATAGACTCGCACCTCATCGGCCTCCACCTGAACGCTGGTCAGAAGCTCAAATACATCGCTTTCCGGTCCATACATTGTCCTGACTCGAGAGGCCACGGCTTCGAGCTTTTCATGCGGGCGCACGCCGACGGAGCGGATGGCCCTTTCCCGGCCGACGTTCAGCCAAAGCGCATCGTTGAGCATTTCCGCGAACTGATTGGCATCGACATTTGCCTGGCTGGTTCTCGCAGTGTCGAGTACGAGCACCGCAGACGTTCCTCGATTGGAGCGGGTTGGAAGATCCAGCCAGAATGGTGTCGACAATGATATCAACAGGGCAAAAGCGGTCGCCAGACCTGCTCCCGCGACCATGGCGCGCCATTTCGAAAAGTGCCGCGACGCCAATACCGCGAACACGTTCGTTGGTCCGCGTTTTTCAAAGACGGGAACGTACGCACCAAGCGGTATGGAGATATGAATAGGATCCACTTTGCCTGGGCCTGCATAGTAATCACGCAGAGATTTCCGCAATTGTCCCGCAGCGATTCGAACAATGGGGTCCACTGTCGCATCGAAACTGGCATCTCTGCCGAAAACGTCCACGGCAATCGTGAACGCTTTGATCCGGTCGGCGCGCCCTGCGAGCGTTTCCTCCACCACAAAGCGCAGGAAGCGTCTGTTGCGATCCGATGCGCGGAATTCCGAATTCCGAAGAAGCGCCTCCAGAACGGTGGCTTTTTCGTTTGCTGTCCCGTCCTCTCCTCGCAATGTGAGCGCCGGCTCCTCCTTTTCTTCCTGTTTCGCGACCCCGGTCCTGTATGTTTCAGCTTGGTATTTCTGCAACATTCTCTCTCGCTTTTCGCAAGTTTGGAGCGCCATGGGCTCAACTGACGTGTGAGCTCGCGACTCTCCCCAATCTGTGTCTTCGTCGTGTACGCAACAGGAGCGCCAGTCGGTCCCTGGGCAAAAGACAGGCAGCACCGGAAAACGGATACCGCCGTCGGAAAGCGGAGTTATAGCGCCGTAATTGCAGGCGCGTTCCGCAAGGGCCGATGGCTTTGGCTCGAACAGACAGTACAAGGAACGCAAAACGGATTAGATTTTTCTGAGACGATACGGTTATCGACTACACCCCAAAAAAACATTCAGTTCGGCTTATGAACAAGTAAGCCCCGGGCTGCCGATCGGCGTCGAAAAACTTTTGAACGCCGCTGAGCCCGGCATGCCAGGGCAACGGCCTTACCTGTAGAATGAGAGTGTCCAGGAAAGCGTCGTCAAGTAACGGACGCTGTCGTTAACGAGCAGACGGTGAGGCGGCGATAGAGGGACACTGCGACCGCTCGCGGCGGGGGATGCGCCATGGCTCTCCAATTTCACGACTGGACGTCGGGCCGTCCCTTCGCCACTGAAGGGGCGCTCTCGACGTCAGTCCGGCCCCTATAGGCCGTCGGAAGGCTGGCAGATATCGACTTCCGTTGGGCGGCGCTCAAGGCTGTAGTAGAGCGTCATGGAGCCGATCGAGGCAGTTCCCGGCTTTTCTCAGCTGGGCTCTGCTCGTCGTAAAGGAGTGCGTTGTCGGACCACCTGAACGAACGCGTTATCAGCTTCATTCTGCGAAGGAGTTCGCAAACAGCGGTGGGCAAACCACTGCGGCGCCCCGGCAGGTTGAACGTGAACGAGGATCGCGCCGGTCAACAAGCGCGAACATAGAGCCAGACAGTTGAGCTTTGGATACTCACGATCCCGACAATGGCGCGATGGTCGAGCCCGCCCGGATATCGGTTGCCGGTGATACGGCGCCGTCGGGCGCAATCTCAACATCCTTTTTCGTGAGCGCCGATAGCCAACAAGGCGCTTCTCATCAGCAGCGCGTCTTTTAGCCATGTGCCGCACGAAACCGGCTGCGAAACCAGCCTTCCGACGCGGAAGAATCCCTTTCAGTTCGGGAGCTCGGCTCTGTTGAGCCAACCACCTCGACGCCAAAGCCCTTCGATAGCCGGGCGTGTTCCAAGGCGATCTTGACAAGTTACCGTCCGGTAAGTAATCTGCTTCAAATAAGAGGATGGAAGCCGTGAAGAACACAGCCATCAAAGATCTGCCTCGATCAGACAGCGACCGGATCGAGAACGTGCGTCGCGAGATTTTCGAGCGGGCAATCGAGCTCTTCGACAGCTACGGTTTTCGCGGCACATCGATGAACCGCATTGCAGAAGCGTGCGGGGTCAGCAAGCCGGCGCTCTATCACTACTTCGACAGCAAGTCGCACCTGCTCGACACCTTGTATCAGGACATCATGAGCGACTTTTTCTCGTCGATGGAAACGCTAGCCCGCAAGGAAAGCGCGCCCCCCACAGAGAAGCTTGGACGCCTGGTAGAGCTCCAGGTGCTTCACAACATTCACAATAGCCGGTTCTTGAAAATCTTCTGGCGCGAGCGTCACGAGTTTGACGAGGGCGCCCGCCGCTCTCTCGCACAACGCGAGCGCGAATTCGAGGAATGGGTTCGCTCCATCATCATCGCGGGCCAGGCCAGTGGCGAGTTTGCTCAAGGCAGCCCCCAGGTTCTGATGCTGAGCGTCTTGGGTACGCTTTCGACCGTCCACCGTTGGTACCAGTACGCGAATGCCTCCCCCGAAGAGGTGGCGCGTTCAATTCGCCAGATGGTTCTGACCGGGGTGGCCGAAACAAAACGATAACAGCCGGCAGGAAACCGGCAGGAAATTCCAGGGAGGAGTGAACTTTGTCGGCTAAGCGTCTACTTGAAGGAAAACGGGTTGTTATCACCGGGGCCGCCAGCGGCATTGGGGCGCAGGTGGCAGCAACCTGTGCGGAGGATGGCGCATGCATCATGCTTCTGGACCTAGACGCGGCAAAAGCGGCCGAGGTTGCAGCCAGCCTGGCAGGCGAGGGGCATTCTTCGGTCCCCTGCAATGTTGTTGATGCCGGCGCCGTTGCAGAGGCCTTCCGCCAAGCGAACGAAAAGCTGGGTGGCGTGGATGCTGTGGTCAACTGTGCAGGAATCTGGCGCCCTTCCGACGACGGCCCGATAGCGAGGGTTTCAGACGAAACCTGGGACCAGATTATCGCGGTCAATCTGACCGGCACATTCAATGTCTGCCGCGAAGCCGTCAAATCCATGGAGGGGCGTGGCGGCGGATCAATCGTAACCGTTGCTTCGGTTGTGGCGCTGACTGGCTGGGAAAAGCTCAACGCTTATTCCGCATCAAAAGGTGGCGTGCTTTCCCTAAGCCGGGCGCTCGCAGTAGAGTGCGGGAAAAAGGGCATACGGGTCAATTGCGTTTGTCCAGGCGTCATCGAAACGCCGATGACGGAAGCGGTACTCGTCTATTCAAAACCTACCGTGCTGCCGATTGGACGTCTCGGCCGACCCTCGGATATCGCCGACAGCATTGCGTTTCTTTGTTCAGACCGCTCGGCCTTTACCACTGGAGCGACTGTCGTGGTGGATGGAGGCTTTAGTGCGGCCTGACGCGGGAGGCTTGCCGTTCTTCCTGTCCGATATCGTGTCGGACAATGCGCGCTGGGCACCTGACGCGACGGCGCTGATATTCGGCGACCAAAGCTGGACATGGCGGCAGTTCCACGACGAGACCCGACGCCTGCAACAGGGGCTTGCGCGATTGGGCGTCTCCCGCGGATCCCGAGTTGCTGTCCTCGACCGCAACTCAGCCGACTATGTGTTGCTTGGCTACGCGCTCGCCGGAATGGGCGCGGTCCTGGTGCCGATCAACATGTGGCTGCGGGCGGCAGAGGTGGGCTATATCCTCGGCAACTGCCAGCCTTCTTACCTCGTCGCCTCGGAAGAGTTTCTCGACCTGGCGTCCGCTGCGCTCGAAGAGTTGAGCGACAAGCCACGGATCATTTTGCGCGGGGCGAGCCGGCAGGGGATGACGGACTGGTCGAGCCTCAGCCATGACGGTCCCGAAATACGCATCGAGGGGCCCCAATCTCCGGACGATCCGCACCTCATTCTCTACACGTCAGGAACCACCGGTCGGCCGAAAGGGGCTATCATTTCCCATCGTCGGTCAGTTGTTGACGCGCTGAACGTGCTGAATGTGTTCGGTATTCGCCGGTTCGAGCGGTTCTTTTGCTATATGCCGCTTTTCCATACCGGTGCATGGGATTACCTAAAACTCTACTTCATGATGCGAGGCTCGGCTGTCATTGCGGAGCGCTTTGAGGCCGAAAGTGCGGTCGAGGCAATCGCCGCCCATCGCTGCAACGGCATGTTTGGTGTGCCGATGGTTATGCGTCAGATGATGGAGAGCCCTGCCTGGAACAAGGCAGATCTGTCTTCGATGCGTCTTATCGCATACGCGAACTACGACCCCTCGACACTGATCCTGAAGATCGTCGAAGCATTCCGTGAGCGCGGTGCGAGCGAAATCGGCATCGCCAATGCCTATGGGCTCACCGAAGGCGGACCTTATATCTGCATCAACCCGCCGGGGGCATGCATGCGTCAGCCCCTGGCAATAGGGTTTCCGGTTCCCGGTACGCAGGTCGCGCTGCTCGACGATCAGATGAACGAGGTGCCGCACGGTGAGATAGGCGAGATTTGCGTGCGCTCGCCAGCCTTGATGAGCGGCTACCTAAACCGTCCCGAAGCAACCGTTGAAACGTTCGCAGGCGGTTGGCTGCACACAGGGGATCTAGGACGTGTGGATCCGGAAGGATACATTTTCCTCGTTGACCGCAAGAAGGACATGATCCGCAGCGGCGGCGAAAACATCTACGCCAAGGAAGTCGAACTGTGCATCGTTTCCCATCCGGGCGTGCGCGATTGTGCCGTCTTCGGCGTCCCTGACAATGATTACGGCGAGAAGGTCGTCGCGGCGATCGTGCGCGAAAGGGCCGACCTCACCGCATCCGAAATCACCAGCTTCGTTCGCAAAAAAATAGCAGGCTTCAAGACGCCGAGGCTGGTGATCTTCCTGAAGGAACTACCAAAAACGCCTGCGGGGAAAATCAAGAAGCATGAAATACGCAAGCAGCTGGCGGACGCTGCCGACTAGATTTTTGTCCGCTGCAAACGGGAGGAGTAACCATGAGGAATACAACAATTGCGGCTCTAGCCGCGATCCTCGGAATGCATGTCGGAGCAGCCCACTCGGCGGAGCTGATCATTGGCGAACTGCATCCGATTACAGGTCCTGCAAGCTTCTACGGTCTGCCGGAAAGCCGCGGCGTGCAGCTTGCCGTGGGCGAGATCAACGATGCGGGCGGCATCAAAATCGGCGACGAGACTTATACAATCAAACTGGTGACAGAAGATACGCAGGCCAAAGCGACGATCGCGGTTGCCGGCCTGAAGAAGCTGCAGGCTGAGAATGTCAAATACCTGATCGGCCCCCTTTCGAGTGGTGTTGCGCCAGGCCTTATGCCGATCATCGCGAAGTCAGACATGACCCAGATCATCGATGGTTCGATCGCCGACGGGATCACCAATGGCAAGAACATCTTTCGCAATCAGGCCACGGTGAGCGGCTACGACAAGGCGGTGGTCGAACTCTTCAAGGCCAAAAAATACAAGTCTGTCGCGTTCATGACTGATCGGTTTCATGCCGGCTTCATGGGCACGCAAGAAGCACTTAGCAACTCGCTTGGCGAAATGGGCACCACCATTGCGCAGCAGGAATATTACAAGCTGGGCGACACCGACTTTTCTGCAGCGATGACGAATGTGGCTGGCAAGAACCCTGAGGCGTTGGTCATTCGCGGCTATCCTGCCGAAGGTGCACTCATCACCAAGCAGGCGCGCCAGCTTGGCTTCCAGGGCCAGATCGTCTGGGAGATGGTCGCGCCGCCCTCGACGGTGCTCAAGAATATCCCCAAAGAACAGATGGATGGGGTGTTCAACTGCATCCCGCCGACGGTCGAAGACTACGTCAAGCTCGACGACGAGAAAGCCAAGATTCTGGCCGAGGCCTACAAAGCAAAGTTCGGCGAACAGGTCGGGGAGCTTACGGGCCTGAGCTACGACGCAGTCTACATTTACAAGGCCGCCTTCGAAAAGGCAGGCTCGATCGACAACGCCAAGGTCAACGAGGCACTGGCCGGGCTGATGGTTGCCGATGTTCCGGAACTGGTCACCCGCTACACGCCGCAGGACGACGGTCGTCTGTTTGATGATGTCGGCCAGGTAGACCTGCAGGGCATTGTCAGCGTCTGGAAAGGCGAGGCCTGGGAGCCGGCCGACCTGGGCAACTAGTCCGGCCGGACAACACTGACCCCGCAACCAGAGGGTAGTCGAATGGAATATCTCCCACAGCAGTTGATGAATGGCCTGGCGCTTGGCTCGACCTATGCAATGATCGCATTGGGCCTGTCGTTGATCTTCGGGGTTTTGTTGATCCCGAATTTCGCCCATGGCGAGTTTTATATGCTCGGCGCTTTCATCACCTATACTCTGACGGTTGCGGGGTTCAATTTCTGGCTCGCGATGGCTCTGACGGCTATAGCCGTCATCGCCATTGGGTTCCTGCTCGACCGGGTGGCCTTCAAACCGATCGAGATGGCGCCACCTTTAAGTTTGATGATCTCGGCGCTCGCCGCATCGATTATCCTTCAACAGGTGGCCACCCTGATCTGGGGCACCGAGGCACGCACGATTCCCACACCACTCGTTGGTGTCTGGAGCGCGCCGTTCTTCATACTCACCTATATGCAGCTCACTATCATCGGGGTTCTGATGGTTGCTTGTGTGGCTATCTGGGGATTGCTGCACCACACGGCTCTTGGCCTGTCGATCCGGGCCACCGCGCAAAATCGCGACGCCGCGATGCTGATGGGCATCGAGATGCTGCGTGTTCGGTTCGCGACCTTCGCCATCGGCGCTTTGCTGGGGGCCGTTGCAGGTGCTTTGCTGGGCGCCACATTTCCGATTTACCCGACCATGGGGGCAGGGCCAGTCCTGAAGGCTTTCGTGGTATTGGTTCTCGGCGGCATTGGGAGCCTCAAGGGCGCCGTTCTCGGTGGGCTGGTTCTGGGAATCGCCGAAGTTCTTGTAGCTGGCTATATATCAAGCGAATTTCAGGATGTCGGAGCTTTCACCCTTCTGGTCTGCGTGTTGCTGATCCGCCCGAATGGGCTGTTTGGCCGCGTGCAGATGGAAAGGTAGGCGTGTAATGAGGCCGCTTCTCGACTACTTCGTTCCCATCTCCCTTTTCGTCATTGCGTGTGCTTCCAGCCTCTGGATCAACGATTATTTCCTGTACGTCGTCACCATCGGCGCTATCTTTGCTGTGCTTGCGGTCTCATTTGACCTGCTGCTTGGATATACAGGGTACCTATCGCTGGCCCACGGCGCTCTCTATGGGGTCGGTGCCTATTGCTGCGGAATTCTAACCGCATGGCATGGTATGCCTTTCCTGCCAGCGATGCTTTTTGCGGGCCTGTTCACCGGGCTGGTCGGTGCGCTAATTGCCCTCGTGGCTTTTCGCACCAAGGGCCTTTACTTCGCCGTGCTCACCCTTGGCATTGGATTGATAGGCCATCAGCTCTTCCTGATAGCGGCCCCGCTTACCGGTGGCATTGGCGGCTTCATTGGTATTCCGAGCCCCAACGTGCCCGCCTGGCTGCCTGTACGCCAGGTCGTCTACAACGCGCTTCTCGCATTCGCCCTGCTGCTGGTGACATACCTCGTCATGCGCGCCTTCGTTCGCTCTCGCTTCGGTGCGGCCTGCCTGGCGGTACGTGAAGACATAACGCTCGCCCAGGCGCTGGGTATCCGTGTCGGATGGCCCCGGTTCGCAGCGTTCGCACTTAGCGCCACGTTCACGGGCATGGCGGGCGCCCTGTTTGCTGCCCTTTCCAACTTTATTGCCCCGGAGAGCTTCACCGTGCTCGGCACAGGCTTCGAACTGGTAGCGCTGGTCGTCGTGGGCGGGCTCGGTACACTTTGGGGCCCGATCCTCGGCGCCATCCTTCTGACCGCACTGCCTGAGGCGCTGCGGGTTGCGGCAACGCTCAGTTTGCTCGCATACGGCGCGTTGCTGCTGTTCTTCATTATTTTCTACCCGCGCGGGATAGCAAGCATCCTTCGCCGCCTCTGGTCCCGTCTGGGGGCGGCGCTCACTGGCAAGCTGGGCGGGGTGTAGATAATGAGCATTCTTGAGCTTCACAACATTAGCTTGCGCTTCGGAGGTGTGGTTGCGCTCGATGATGTCAGCCTCAATGTGCCCGCGGGCATGACCTTCGGTCTGATCGGACCAAACGGTGCTGGCAAGACCACCCTGGTGAACGTCATTTCGGGCCTGATACCGCCCAATTCCGGCAGCATGGTGTTCGACGGACGCAAGGACGGACCCTGGCCGATCGCAACCTCGGTTGGCTACGGAATCGTACGCACATTTCAACAGACCCGGGCGTTCCTCGGGCTGACGGTGCGAGAAAATCTGCGTATCGCCGCAGCCGTGTCACCACAGCCTGAAATGATCGGCGACCTGGTCGACGCTTGCGGCCTCGCCGAGGTCATGGATCGAACGGCCTCCGAACTTCCCTACGCGGCGCTGCGCCATCTTGGCATTGCGCTTGCGTTGGCACTTCGTCCCAGGCTCCTCTTGCTTGACGAACCCGCCGTCGGCTTGAGCGGAGACGAGCTGGAACGCCTTGGCCACTTGATCCGGCGCTGGATGGACGCCGGGATCACCATCCTGCTGATCGAGCACAACGTTCGCTTTCTTATGGATCTTTCGGATCGGGTCGCCGTACTGGATCGGGGTCGATTGCTATTCGAAGGCACACCGGAAGAGTGTCAGTCCAATCCGGACGTTATCAACACCTACCTGGGCAGGGGAGGCAGCGATGTTGAACATTGAAGGCCTCGGTGCCGGCTATGGCAAGATGACCATTCTGCACGGTCTCAGCTTGTCGCTGCATCCCAGAACGGCGACCGTGATCCTTGGGCCGAACGGCGTTGGAAAAACCACGCTTTGCCGGACTGTTTCAGGACTTATCCGTGCCACCCGCGGCAGGATAAGCTTCGAAGGTCGGGACATTACCGGCGCGTCTCCGGCAGCGAGGGTGCGTGCCGGTATCGTGCAGGTTCCGGAAGGAAGACAGGTCTTTCCCGATTTGACGGTGCGCGAGAACCTGCGGCTGGGTGCCTTCGTCCACGGCATGCCTGATCAGGATGCATTCGACAGGATCTACGCGCTGTTTCCGATCCTCCTACAGAGGCAGAGCCAGAAGGCGGGGCTCCTCTCGGGCGGAGAACAGCAGATGCTGGCGCTTGCCAGGGCGTTGATGACCCGGCCGCGGGTGCTCCTGCTGGATGAACCGAGCCAGGGCCTCGCTCCCATGGCAGTCGAACTGATCGGACATGCCATCAAACAGGTCGCAGAAAGCGGCGTGACCGTTCTGATGGTCGAACAGAATTTGAAGTTAGCGGAAATGGTCGCCCAGAGAGTGGCGATCATGGAGCACGGCGCCTGCACACTGGAGGGCCCCGCAAACGAGGTGCTGTCGAGCGATGCGGTGCAGAATGCATATCTGGGAAAGAAGAGGTAGATCGATGGAATATGACAACCATTTCGTGAAGGTGGAGGTCGACCGCAGTGTCGCGTTGATTACGCTTGATCGCCCGAAAGCGAACGCGGTTGATTTGGCGCTCTACGATGAGCTGCGTCGAACCTTCCATCGGCTCGGCAAGGACGATCGGGTGCGTGCGGCAGTCTTTACCGGTGCAGGCAAGGTCTTTTGCGGCGGGAATGATGTGACTGATTTCGTCGACCTCGATTTCGAGGGCGCAACCGAGTATCTCGCGCATGTGCGTCTGACGTTCAATGCCATGTATGATTGCCCTGTCCCAATCGTCGGCGCCATTAACGGTGGCGCTGTCGGAACTGGAATTGTTCTGGCTACGCTGTGTGATGTGCGGATCGCGTCCGAGCGTGCGGTGTTCGCCCTGCCTGAAATCGATGTTGGTGTCCTGGGCGGCGCGCGCCATGTCATGCGTCTTGCCGGGCAGGGCATGACACGAATGATGATGTACACCGGACGCCGGATCGATGCGGAAGAAGCCCTCCACGCCAAAATTGTCGACCGGGTGGTGCCGCATGACGACCTTATGTCCACCGCAATGGAACTGGCGGGCGAAATCGCCGAAAAGAGTCCCCCTGCAATCAGACTGGCCAAGCAGGGACTGAACCGCTGCGAGACGATGTCGCTGAAGGAAGGCTACGAGTTTGAGTGCACACTCACCGCTGCCGTGCGCCAGACCGCTGAAGCCAGCGAGGGCGCTTTGGCGTTTCTCGAAAAGCGCCGTCCGCGGTATGCGGATCGGGGATAGTCCATGTTCGACCTTGAAATGAAGGATCGCGTTGCGCTGGTGCGGCTCAACAATCCGCCCGTCAACGCGGTGTCGTTCGCCCGGTGGGCGCAACTTCCTGCCCTTGTTGAGGAAGTGGAAGCAACCAACGCTCGGGTTCTGGTGCTTTCAGGTCTCCCGCAGCGTCATTTCTGCGGAGGGAACGACTTTCGCGAGTTCGGCAGTCTGACTCCGGAAGAAACCATGATGGGGACCGAACGCGTGCGCGACGCCATGCGTGCCGTGCGCGAAAGCCGAGTACCTGCCATTGCCGCGCTTCACGGCGCGGCGATGGGTAGCGGACTGATGCTCGCAAGCGCTTGCGATATCCGGCTGGCAACACCGGACGCAAAGCTTGGCCTGCCCGAAATCAAGGTCGGCGCTTTCGGGGGATACCGGATCGTGCGCGAAGTGTTGCAGTTCGGCGAGGCGCGGATGATGGCCTTCACCGGCAACACTATCGACGGGAACCGCGCCCATCAGATCGGCCTCGTGCAGGAGCTTTGCCCGGACCCAGAGGCATTGCTGGCGCGGGCGCTTGAGCTGGCTCAAGAAATTGCCGAACGCCTGACTGATAAATTGTCAGCCGGCATGAAACCGACACTGAACGACGAAGACGCAGCCGACCTGTGGACAGGCTATGACTTGGAACGGGCCTATTCATCTCGTGTGATGGGTGTGGCAGGCCGCTAACATCCATTGCATCGATGCGCGCGGGGGGTCTTTGCGAGCGCTTCAAGCGACGGCAGCCGCACGTCTTTTCGAAAGACGGACGCGACACCCCGATTCATTTGTATTCGGTGACCCGCTCCAAAGGCAGCAGAAAACCGTGGCGTCATGCCATCCGGCAACCGAGTGAATCATCAACTTTCTTTAAGGACGTACCGCCAAAGGGCGGATCGAGAACGAAGGCCTCGGCATCGTCAACCCATGCTTGGCAGGCTATGACCGCTGAAACCTGCGGGTAAGGCGCGCGCGCCTCGCTGTTGCAAAATTCGATCGCGGATTGCCTATGATCACATCCACGTCCGCAAGTCGTGCCGTCAGCGCATCATCCTTGAACAGGTCTGTGTTCTCGATCTTCCGGCCACGTGTTTCCTCCGTTCTCCGACACATAGCGGACGACCACCTGATTGGGGGGCTCATAAAGCCGACTCAAATGCGAAGGCGCTGACTGCGCAGCCCGCAAGTTTTGATAAGCAGGTTTAGCAGTTCCCGGAACGCATTCTTGATACCGCTGTACCAAGCGTCATCTTGAATGTTTGGGATTCTCAGCCTTTGGAAGATAAGAAAGCGATGCAAAAAGGTCGCGTTTAATGGCCGCCTGGAACACTCACGCGAAAAAGGTTCTAGAACGGCAAATCTTCCTATGCCCTTCAAGGTCTTAGGTAGCATACTGGGTGATAAAAAAGAGATGGCGCGCCCGAAAGGATTCGAACCTCTGACCCCCAGATTCGTAGTCTGGTGCTCTATCCAGCTGAGCTACGGGCGCGTGGTCGCTTGAGCGACCGTCGAAGCGGACATCGCTGCCGCCGACCGCGGTTACCTAGCGAGTGCGGCGCGGAATTGCAAGCGCTATTGACGGAATTTTCTCGATATCTGCACAGGCCGTCCTGCGACGGTGCCAATGCTTCAGGCCGGTGGGGGCGCTTCGGGGATGCTGATGGCAAAAAGCGTATGCCCCCCAATGCTTTCGACCAGGTCCAACGCGCCGCCATGCGCGCGAACGAGTTCCTGTGCGATAGCCAGTCCAAGCCCTGTTCCGCCGCTCTTGGCAGAACCGCGAAAGGGAGCGAAAAGGTTCTCACGTGCCTTCTGCGGCAAGCCCGGCCCCGTGTCGCCGACATATATGCGTGCTGCGCCATCCGAGCGCTCGGCGGAGATCGTCAGGCGCTTGACCACGGATGGGTCGTTGTCACCGACCATCGCCTGAACGGCATTCCTGCACAGGTTGGAAAGCACGCGAAATAGATGCTCAGAATCAGCGCTGATCTCGAAATCCGGAGCCACCACGTTGGCGAATTCGATCCGGCTTTCGGCGTCAAGAGGCAAGATGTTACGCACCTCTTCGACCAGCGCATGCAGGCGCAGCCGACGGCGACTGGGCGGCGCCTCCTGTGTACGGCCGTAATTGAGCACACCCTCTGAATAGGTCACGGCGCGGTCGAGTGTGCGCAACAGGCGAGGGGTGAGGGTTTTCACGGCCGGATCGTCAATCGTGCTCAACCGGTCGGAGATAAGATGCGCTGAAGCCAACATGTTTCGCATGTCATGATTGATCTTGGAGACTGCGAGCCCGAGATCTGCCAGGCGCCTTTGCTCACCCAGCGTTTTCTGCAGAGCTGTCTGCATGCGCGCGAGCTCACGCTCGGCGACGCCGATTTCATCGCCGCGCACCTCGGGCGAAATGACCCTGCGCGGATCATCAGGCGTGGCGGCGAAAGCCAGCATGGACTGTGTCATGTCGCGGATCGGGCGGATCATGATCCTGTTGATGGCGTAAAAGACCAGTGTCGCGGTAAAGAGTGAGATGATCAGCGAGAGAAACGCGACATTGCGTGCATAGATCAGCATCGCGTTTCTGAGGCCTGTATCGGGTATCAGAATTTCAAAAATCTTGCCTGTATCGCCCACCGTTCCAAAAATGCGAAAAACGCGATCGCCTCCGAAAAACAGCGTGGAGAAGGTTTGGGCGATGGCTGCGGGTGGCGTAATTGCGTCGAGATCGATGTGCTGGTCAACCTCCGGGGGCATGTCAGTGACGACCAAAATCCGCGAGACATCCGCATCGCGTACAGCAATGGCCTTCACACCGGTTGCCATCAAGAGTTCGTCACGAATATCGGGCGCAAGGGTGTCATCCTCGCCTTCCATGAGAATGATGCTGACGGCGGCCGCATTCGCAAGGCGCTGTTGCATCCATTGCATTCCGAAATTGGCCACGGAGGGAATGAAGATCAGCACTTCGGCGATCATCACAAAAAGCACGGTCAGGACCAGAAGCTTGGTCGAAAGACCGCGCGTCAGCGGAACGGAGCCCGTCTCATGCGCATGTTCGCTGATGTCGCCCGCTATTTTCTCTGCCATCGCTCAGCGTCTTCCGGGGCCGCTTCCGGCTGTTGTTCTCACGCAGCCCAAAGCATGCATTAGCCGAAACGGCGCAGAAACCGCACCACCGCGCGGACCAGAGGCTTGCGTGTCGTCTCCGTGAAATACGTGATCGCGGCCCGTTTGCCAATCTCGGTCATGGTCGGGTAGGGCGCTACATATCCGGCAATATCCCGCACGCCGAGTTTCCTGGAGATCGCGAGCGACCAGAAATTGATCATCTCGCCCGCATTGGCGCCCACGATGGATGCACCGAGAATGCGCCCTTTGCGATCGGTGACAAGTTTGATCAGACCCTCTGTCTTGCGCTCGGCCTGAGCGCGATCGTTTTCCGAGTAAGGCCAGCGCAAACTGCTAATCTTACGGTGGCTTTTGCGCGCCTCTTCCTCTGTCAGTCCCACGTGAGCGATTTCGGGATCTGTGTAGGTGGCCCAGGGAATGATGGCCCGATTCTCCCGCGCAGGGAGGCGAAAGAGGAGGGCGCGGATGACCAATCCGGCATGGTAACCGGCTACATGAGTAAACTGGAGACCACCCGCCACGTCGCCAATCGCGTAGACACGGCGGTTGCTGGTGCGCAGCTTGCTGGAAACCTTGATGCCGCGCCGATCATGCTCGATTCCGGCTCGCTCGAGCTTCAGCGACGCGGTATTGGCAGAGCGGCCTGCGGCAATCAGAAGGTGGGAACCGTCAATGCTGCGGGTCCCGTCTGCATCTTCGACATAGATACGCACGGCAGAGCGGCCACGCTTCTCCACCTGGGTTACCTTCGTGTGCTCCAGCACGTTGACGCCTTCGGAGCGGATGTTTCGCAAGGCCAGCGCAGTGAGTTCGGGGTCATCCTTGCCCAGCGCGGTCAGCGCTTCCACGACGGTCACCTGAGAGCCGAGGCGACGGTGCGCCTGCGCCAGTTCCATGCCGATGGGGCCGCCGCCGACAACGATGAGATGTGTGGGCTTGCGGGCCAAGGAGAAAATCGTCTCATTGGTTAGGAACGGAACATCCTCAAGACCAGGAATGGGCGGCACGAGCGGCGAAGACCCTGTCGCAATGACGAAGCGACGCGCGCGGATCTCGTGATCGCCGGCGATGATCGTGCGATGATCCTTGAACCACGCTTCTTCCTGGATGACTTGAACACCAAGGGCGGTGAAGCGTTCAACGGAATCGTTGGGAGCTATCGCAGCGATGGTCGCTTCAACATGGTTCATCACCTTGCGGTAATTGACCTCCGCTTCGACCGGGGCGATGCCGAAGGCAGCGCCACTCTCCATCAAATGGGCCTGCTTACCGGCGGCGATGAGGGCCTTGGAGGGTACACACCCGTAATTGAGGCAATCGCCACCCATCTTGCCGCGCTCGACCAGGACGACGGGAACACCAAAGGCAGCAGCGGCGGCTGCGACGCTCAAGCCGCCGGAGCCGGCTCCTATCACGCAGATATCGGGAGTGAGAAGTGTCATGCAGGCAATCTCTTGGTTGTTCAAAAATCAGGAGCCGGGCTTGCGGCGCAATTTCTTAATGGCGACCGGCACCACCGCCACCAGTGCCAGAGCTCCAAAGGCGAGGGTGAGTTGTGGTGTCACCAGATCGCCCAGCGTCACCTCCCGTCCGGCTTCAGCGGCGGAAACCAGAACGCTGTCCAGCCCGTGGCCCAGATAAGCATAGGCAAAGGTCCCCGGTAAAATGCCCAGAAAGGTGGCGGATGCATAGATTCGCAATGGTACATTGAACAGGGCTGGAGCGATATTCACCACCCAGAATGGAAAGATGGGGGCTAGCCGCAGCACAAGAAGATAATTGAAAGCGTCCTCTTCGAAGCCCTTGGCCATACGAGAGACGCGTTCGCTGATCTTGTTCGCCAAGACACCCGACAGCGCGCCCCGCGCGGCCAGAAAAACTGCGGAAGCGCCCACAGTGGCGGCGACCGCCACAAGCACACCGCCGAGAAACCATCCGAACAGAAAGCCCGCAAACAGCGTCAATATGGATGCAGCAGGGAATGAAAAGGCAACGGCCATCGCGTACAGAACGGCGAAGCCTAGCGGGGCAATAAACGGGTTTTCTGCGACGACGCCCCGCAAGACTTCACGGCTTCCGGAAAGAAACTCAAGCGATAGATACTCGTGCAGTCCGAGCGCATAACCTCCGGCCAGGCCGGCAAGCATGATGAGCAGTGGGAGAAAGCGCTTCAGAGGCGCACGCGTTGTGCTCTCGTGACTACTATTGTCGGTCGTTTCTAACATTTTCGTCTTTCGGTATCTCCGCCGCCGGAGAAGCTGTTTTGTGCGGCCATAGGGTGTACATGCGTGCTGATATCCGCCCGCGCAACGAAAGATACGCCACCTCACTGCCATTTGAGGCGGCCCCCCAATGATATCACCGATCTGTGAAGGGCAGTGAAAACGAAAAAAGCCCGCTCGAAAGCGGGCTTTTCGCAGGGCTGTTCTGGGGGGTCAGACTTTGGCTCGATCCACAGAAAGCGCACCCGGACCGAAAGCGGCAAGCACCAGAAGGCCACCGGCCATCGAGAGATTTTTCATGAACATGATGCTCTGCATCTGATCTGCGAAATCAAAATGAGCGATAACGCCGGAAAAGACGCTGAACAGCGCAAGAAGGATGGCCGCGATGCGCGTCTGAAATCCGGCAACGATGGCAAGTCCTCCAACCAGTTCAAGCAGCGCGACGACCCACGCGGTGATCATCGGCATCGGCAAGCCCATGCTGCCGAAATAACCTGCTGTACCACCGATGTTGGTGATCTTTCCGAAACCGGAGACGATGAAGATGACCGCAATCAGAATCCGGCCGATAAGAACGAGTGCACTCTGGGACATTGCTGGGGTTTCCTGTGAGAGTTGAACGACTTCGTCAGGGTTATACGTCAGCGGATTGTGCAGAAAAACTAGCCCACCGGTTACAATGTGTTCTCAAAATGGAAGACAATAAGCTGGAAATGGCGGTCTGAAGCCGGGCTGACTTCAGACCGTTATGATTTATGAGGCTTGGTGATCAGGCCGGGGCGATCATTTTTTCCGGGCGCACAAGCTTGGCATAGTCCTCTTCGGAGACGAGACCGCTTCTGAGCGCTTCCTCGCGCAGCGTGGTGCCGTTCTTGTGAGCAGCCTTTGCGATCGCTGCCGCATTGTCATAACCGATCGCTGGCGCGAGCGCCGTGACTAGCATGAGCGAGCGCTGCATGAGGTCGGCGATGCGGGTTTCGTCCGCCTCGATGCCCTTCACACAATTGTCGGCGAAGGAGCGCATCGCATCGGTCAGAATGCGGATCGACTGCAGGACAGCATTGGCGACAACCGGCTTGAACACGTTGAGCTCGAAATGGCCCTGGCTGGCGGCGATGCTGACAGTCGTCTGGTTGCCCATCACCTGGGTGGCAACCATGGTCAGCGCCTCAGCCTGCGTCGGATTCACCTTGCCGGGCATGATGGAAGAACCCGGCTCGTTTTCCGGCAGCTTCAGCTCTCCGAGGCCTGAACGCGGCCCGGAGCCCAGGAAGCGAATGTCGTTGGCGATCTTGAAGAGATCGGCAGCAAGCGCGTTCAGCATTCCATGGAAGGCGTTCAGCGCGCCGTGGCTCGCAAGCGCCTCGAACTTGTTTTCGGCGGTACGGAAGGGGAGGCCGGTAATGGTTGCGACCTTCGCTGCGAACGCCTTGTCAAAACCGACCGGCGCATTCAGGCCCGTGCCCACTGCTGTGCCGCCCTGTGCCAGCGCATAGACATCGTTCAGGCTTTCCTCGATGCGCCTGGCGCCCAGTTTGAGTGCTGCCACATAGCCGGAAAATTCCTGTCCCAGCGTAAGCGGGGTGGCATCCTGCGTGTGGGTGCGGCCGATCTTGACGATACCGTCAAACGCCTGGGCTTTCTCTTCCAGCGCCTCGGTCAGATATTGCAGCGCCGGCAAGAGCTCTTCGGCCGCCTCGCGGCCGGCGGCGATGTGCATGGCGGTGGGGAAAGTGTCGTTGGAGGATTGCCCCATATTGACGTGATCATTGGGGTGGACCGGCTTCTTGGAACCCATTTCGCCGCCCAGGATCTCGATGGCCCGGTTGGAGATCACTTCATTGGTGTTCATGTTGGACTGGGTTCCGGAACCGGTTTGCCAGACGGACAGCGGGAAATGGTCGTCGAGCTTTCCGGCAACGACTTCCTTGGCCGCCTCGATCATGGCCTCGCCAACCTTGCGGTCCAGCTTGCCGTTTTCGAGGTTTGCCTCTGCGGCAGCCTGCTTGACGATGCCGAGCGCCCGCACCAGGGGAACGGGCATCTTCTCCGTGCCGATCTTGAAGTTGCCCAGTGACCGCTGCGTCTGTGCGCCCCAGTAGCGGTCGGCGGCAACCTCCAGAGGGCCGAATGTATCTGTCTCGGTGCGGGTCTTGGACATGCGATCGTGCTCCATTGTCATTTCGCGCGTCGGGCAGTGGGTGCGGCTAGAGTGGACTTGCTTCTTCTACCCGAAAAGTGCTGCCGTTTAATGGCGTGGGCGAGGGCATTTGGCAATAGGCCGCGCCTCGTGGGCGTTGACTGCGCGCGCGGATCAAAAACTGTTCGTTGCACTCGTTTTCGGCATTGAACTATCACAAGTGATATGGATCGCCATCTGGTGTCGGATCACCATTTGACGGCAACGGTCTTTTGAGGGGGTAAGCGTGTTCAACGGCTTGGCGAATGCACGAGAGATGCGGATCTCAGGCCCCCCCTTTGCCGCGGCAGTGTTGATCGCAGCAGAGCGTTTCGGTCTGGTACAAGAAGCCGGCATGGCCTTTTCCGCGCTGGCCGGTTTCTTCCTCGTAGCGTCCGTTTTTTCATCGGTGCATTTTGCCGAGGTGATATCGGTTCGCATTGGCCAGCCCTTCGGCTCGGTGCTGCTCGCAATTGCCGTCACCGTGATCGAAGCCTCGCTCATCATATCAATGATGCTGTCACCATCGGATGGAGACCCGACGGTGGCGCGCGACACTGTGTTCTCCACCGTGATGTTGGTGCTGAACGCCGTTGTCGGTCTTTGCCTCCTCGCAGGGGGGCTTCGGCATCACCAGCAGTCGTTCCAGAGCCAGGGGGCTGTCGCCGCCTTCAGTGTGCTGGGAACGCTCGCGACGCTGACATTGATTCTGCCTAACTTTACCCTTGCTGTTGAGGGGCCGTATTATTCCACCGTGCAACTGATCTTCGTGACGGTCGTCTCGCTGTTGCTCTACGGGTTGTTCCTTTTTGTCCAGACTGTGCGTCACCGGGGGGACTTTATGGACATTGCGGCGGCAGACGCAGCCATCCCCCAGAAACCCGGCGGCGGAGAAACTGCACGGGCCGGCCTGATGCTGGCCATCTCCCTGCTGATGGTCATTCTTCTCGCCGAGGCACTGGCTCCCGCCATTGAGGAGGGAGTGTTGGCTCTCGGGCTGGCGGAGTCTTTCGTCGGGCTGATCATCGCAGCCGTAGTGCTGCTGCCGGAGGGGATGACAGCGCTGCGCGCGGCGTCCTCGAACCGCCTTCAAACGAGCATGAATGTCGCAACCGGTTCGGCACTTGCCAGTATCGGTCTCTCGATTCCGACCATCGCGATTGCCTCGCTCATCCTTGGTGAGCCGGTCACGCTTGGGCTCGATCCGGAGCATATCGTTCTTCTGGTGCTGTCGCTTTTCGTCGGCATGCTTACCCTGGCCACCGGTCGTACCACAATCATGCAGGGCGCTATCCATCTCGTGGTGTTTGCCTGTTTTTTGCTTCTGGCCGCGGTTCCATGACCAGGCTCGAAATCGACGCATGAAAAAAGGGCGCTCCCGAAAGGAGCGCCCTTCATATTCAAGCGATATGTGGCTGGCTTAGAAGCCCATGCCACCCATGCCGCCCATACCACCCATGTCGGGAGCAGCAGCCGGAGCGTCCTTCTTGGGAAGCTCCGCAACCATTGCCTCGGTGGTGACGAGCAGGCCGGCAACCGAAGCGGCATCCTGCAGCGCGGTGCGGACAACCTTCATCGGATCGACGATACCCATGGAGATCATGTCGCCATATTCACCGGTCTGGGCGTTGTAGCCGAAGGTGACACCCTCGTTCTCGAGGATCTTGCCGGCAACGATGGAAGCCTCGGCGCCAGCATTCGTGGCGATCTGGCGAACCGGAGCCTGAACGGCGCGGCGAATGATGTTGATGCCGGCGTCCTGGTCGGCATTGTCACCCTTTGCCTTGATCTGTGCGGAAGCACGCAGCAGAGCGGTGCCGCCACCAGGCACGATGCCTTCTTCAACAGCAGCGCGGGTTGCATTGAGCGCGTCGTCGACGCGGTCCTTGCGCTCCTTCACTTCCACTTCGGTGGAGCCACCGACGCGGATCACGGCAACGCCGCCGGCGAGCTTTGCAAGACGCTCCTGCAGCTTCTCGCGATCGTAATCGGAAGAGGTCTCTTCGATCTGCTGCTTGATCTGGGCAACGCGGCCTTCGATCTCGGACTTCTGGCCTGCACCGTCGACGATGGTGGTGTTCTCCTTGGAGATCGCAACCTTCTTCGCACGGCCCAGCATGTCGAGCGTGACGTTCTCGAGCTTGATGCCGAGGTCTTCGGAGATAACCTGACCGCCAGTGAGGATCGCGATGTCTTCGAGCATGGCCTTGCGGCGGTCGCCGAAGCCCGGAGCCTTGACGGCAGCGATCTTCAGACCACCGCGGAGCTTGTTGACGACGAGCGTGGCCAGAGCCTCGCCTTCCACGTCCTCGGCAATGATGAGGAGCGGCTTGGAGGACTGAACGACCGATTCCAGAACCGGCAGCATGGCCTGCAGGTTGGAGAGCTTCTTCTCGTGGAGCAGGATGTATGCATCCTCGAGCTCGGCAACCATCTTCTCCGGGTTCGTCACGAAGTACGGGGAGAGGTAGCCGCGGTCGAACTGCATGCCCTCGACCACTTCAAGCTCGGTCTCGGCGGTCTTGGCTTCCTCGACGGTGATGACACCCTCGTTGCCGACCTTCTGCATGGCCTCGGCGATCATCTCGCCGATTTCCGTCTCACCGTTTGCGGAGATCGTGCCGACCTGGGCAACCTCTGCAGAAGTGTTGATCTTCTTGGTGGAGGAGGAAAGGTACTCGACCACGTCGGCGACAGCCTTGTCGATGCCGCGCTTCAGGTCCATCGGGTTCATGCCGGCAGCAACTGCTTTTGCGCCTTCCTGAACGATGGCCTGGGCCAGAACCGTGGCGGTGGTGGTGCCGTCACCAGCGATGTCGTTGGTCTTGGAAGCGACCTCGCGCACCATCTGTGCGCCCATGTTCTCGAACTTGTCCTCAAGCTCGATTTCCTTGGCAACGGTCACGCCGTCCTTGGTGATGCGCGGTGCGCCGAAGGACTTGTCGATGACGACGTTGCGGCCTTTCGGGCCGAGGGTCACCTTCACCGCATCGGCGAGGATGTTTACGCCACGCAGCATGCGCTCACGCGCGTCGCGGGAGAATTTTACGTCTTTTGCAGCCATATTTCTCTAGCTCCTGAGCTTCTTGAGAAACTCTGTTACCGTTTTGATGGGAGGGCGTGGATCAGCCGATGACGCCCATGATGTCGGATTCCTTCATGATCAGGAGATCCTCACCATTGAGCTTGACTTCGGTGCCCGACCATTTGCCGAAAAGCACGCGGTCGCCAGCCTTGACGTCCAGCGGGACGAGCTTGCCTGCCTCGTCGCGTGCGCCGGAACCGACAGCTACGATTTCGCCTTCCTGCGGCTTCTCCTTGGCGGTGTCGGGAATGATGATGCCACCTGCCGTCTTTTCTTCAGACTCGACCCGGCGGACGACCACACGGTCATGAAGCGGGCGAAAGTTCGTGTTGGCCATGTTCTCTGAACCCTTGATTCGGATGATGAATTAGGCTTTTCCTCCGTCCGGCGGATGCCGGACTTGGCGTTAGCACTCCCTCGAGGAGAGTGCTAACGCGGTTTTGAGATAGTAAGCGCCGATTTCGGAGTCAAGATTTTCGTTCAGGACGAATTGCAAAAAAGTTCGAGCTGCTCCGGGCAGAATCATGACATTCCAGCCGACATTCTGTCTCAGACAGGGCGTTTGAAGGCTTTGCGCTTTTCTTCCAGCGGTGCGCGGCAGAAACAGCCCTCGATGTGATCGTTGACCAGACCCATGGCCTGCATGAAGGCATAGATGGTTGTGGGACCGACAAAGGACCAGCCTCGTTTTTTCAGATCCTTGGATATGCGCGTTGACATTTCGGTCTTGGGATTTGCCACAAGCGCTTGGTACGTGACTGGATCGGGCCGTTCATTTGGTTGCGGTTCGTGACGCCAGAAATAGCGGGCGAGGGAGCCCTCCTGCTCGCACAATTCGATGGCGCGTTGAGCATTGTTGATCGTGGAGCGGATCTTGCCACCGTGGCGAACGATACCCGCATTTTGTAGGAGGCGGTCAACATCCGTTTCGGTAAAGCGCGAGACGCGCTCGAAGTCGAAACCGTCAAAAGCCTCGCGGAAATTCTCCCGCTTGCGCAGAATCGTCAGCCAGGAAAGTCCCGATTGAAAGCCTTCCAGGCAGATTTTCTCGAAAAGCCGGTGGTCATCGGAAACCGGGTGCCCCCACTCATTGTCATGATATTCGAGATAGTCCGGAAGGGTGCCGGGCCAGAAGCAGCGGGTCTGGCCATCTGCGCCGACGATCAGTCCGGTTTTTTCTTCGCTCATAAGTCCAAACTTTCTTGGTTAATGTGAAATCAGCCGAGTTTAGCGATATGTTCACCAGCTTTTTGAACGCGTCGGTAACCACGACAAATGGTTTTTATGAAACATGGCATTTTACCAATGCTGATTCACCATTCGGTTGCAGCTTCGAGTCAGCATCCTGACACGGACAGGCGCATAGGTTGCGTTTGCCCTTCGCCGCCACCGATCTCGATTCGATCTCGAGAACGTTTGGTCTGTTTGATCTGTGACGAATGGTAGAGAGAAGTTTATCATGAAGTCGATGTTGTTTGCGGCCGGCGTTGTCACCGCGCTGCTTTTTTCCTGGGGGGCGCAGGCCCAGGATCGATATGTGGAGCCGCCACCGGTTCTCGTCAGTCCTGACCTATCAGCCCCTTGGGTGATGCAGTTGCGCCGCGAACCGGTGTTGGCGCAACATCGCACCGCGCAGTCTACGGAATACCAGGCATACCAGCGCGCCCGCAACGCACGCGAACGCAACAGCGCCCGTCGGGATTATCGACCGCGACACCAAATGCCTCCCCGACCCACGCCACAGGCAGAACCTGTGCAGAGGGTGTCGTTCGTACCACGTGCGCGCGAGCCATTCCCCTTAAATGAACGTTCCTGGCGGATGAGCGATCCAAAATGGCTGCCGCAGGTCGTTGACTACGACACCGATCAGGCTCCCGGGACGATTGTCGTCGATACGGGCCAGCGCTTCCTCTACCTCGTCATGAAGGGAGGAAAGGCAAAGCGCTATGGTGTCGGCGTCGGTAAAGAAGGTTTCGGCTGGAGCGGAGAGGAAAAGATCACCAACAAGCGGAAATGGCCAGCCTGGCATCCGCCTGAGGAAATGATCGAGCGCGAGAAAGCGAAAGGCCGCATCCTGCCGGTAAAGATGGAGGGTGGCCCGGCCAATCCTCTAGGTGCGCGCGCTCTTTATCTTGGATCCACACTTTATCGCATCCACGGCACCAATGCACCCTGGACCATCGGCCGCGCGGTGTCTTCCGGTTGCATCCGGATGCGCAATGAGGATGTGGTTGATCTCTATAACCGCATCCCGGTCGGCACCAAAGTGGTGGTGAAATGACCGGATAAGCGGGGATGCCTGGCAGGGGAACCGCCGGGTGAACGGAGAAGGGCGATGCTTGGGGGAGCATCGCCCTTTTCTCATTCTGCAGCGACCATCGCTGACGCCTGTGGCCTTCCTGCCGCCGCCGTCTCAGGTAAAGACGCTGGCCTTGGTCCGCCATATGCCCAATCGAGAAGCTCCACTGTATGCAGGATCGGGGTATCCGTACCGGAGCCGATTTGAGTCATGCAACCGATATTGCCGGTGGCGATGAGCGTGGCCTCTGTGGCTTCTATGTTTCTCACCTTGCGGTCGCGCAGTCGTGCCGCGATGTCCGGCTGAAGGATATTGTAGGTGCCGGCCGAGCCACAGCACAGATGCCCCTCGCGCGGTTCACGAACCACAAAACCGGCCTCGCGTAGAAGTTCGCGCGGCTGGCGAGTGATCTTCTGCCCGTGTTGCATGGAGCAGGCAGAGTGGTAGGCAACCGTGATGCCCGGTTCGACAACCGGCTCCGGCAGATCGAGCGTCGCGAGATATTCCGTGATGTCCCTGGCAAGTGCGGCCACCCGTGCCGCCTTCTCGGCATAATCGGGATCAAGCCGCAGCATGTGGCCATAATCCTTGACTGTGGTGCCGCATCCCGATGCGGTGATGATGATGGCGTCCAACCCGCCGCCCTCGATCTCTTGGGTCCAGGCATCCACGTTGCGCCGCGCCGCGTCCAGTGCCGCATCTTCCTTGCCCATATGGTGCACCAGTGCCCCGCAGCAGCCTTCCCCCTCCGGGTTTTGCGCGGTTTCGATCCCGAGTCGCGCAAGGAGCCGAACCGTCGCGGCATTGATGCCTGGGTCGAGCACGGATTGGGCACACCCCGTCAGCAGCGCAACACGTCCACGCTTTGGTCGCAAAAGGCTCACGCGCTCGTCTGCCTTATGGGGCAGGCTGTCGGGCGCAAGATCGAGCATGGCCGCAACAGGGCTCAAGGCTGCAACTTTACGGAACAGGCCGGAAAACGGGCGTCCGATTCGGGCGAGTTTCAGAGCTGCGCGAAAGCGGCCGGGATAGGGCAAAATCTGCGCCAGAACCGAACGCGTCAGCCGGTCGAGCAGGGGCCTGCGATAGGTTTTTTCTATGTGGGCGCGGGCGTGATCCACCAGGTGCATATAGTCGACCCCCGATGGGCAGGTGGTCGTGCATGCGAGGCAGGAAAGGCAGCGATCGATATGGGTTACTATCTCCTTATCGGCTGGCCTGCCTTTTTCCAGCATGTCCTTGATGAGATAGATGCGCCCGCGCGGACTGTCGAGCTCGTTTCCGAGCGTGACATAGGTCGGACAGGTGGCCGTGCAGAAGCCGCAATGCACGCATTTCCGCAGAATCGATTCAGCTTCCGCGACTTGCGGATCGGAAAGCTGCTCGGGAGTGAAATTGGTCTGCACGGCGCCTCTTCTACTAGATAAGCCAGCTTTGCGGATTCTTGATTGGTTCTCTGCGTCCAACGGCCTGAAGGCCGATTACGCAGCGCACGACGACCCAGATCGCAAGGGCGATCATCAGCAGGAAGCCGATGCCGACAATCATCAACAGGGCGGAGGCGAAACCGAGCAGGAGGCCGATCCAGAAGGTGCGAATTGCCCAGGTGTAATGGGTCTCGAGCCAGCCGCTGGCCTTGCCACGGTTCATATAGGCAAGCACGATGCCCACGAGCGCGGAAATGCCGATGACGAAACTTACCAGATAAAGAATATAGATGACTTGCATGTTGGTCGGGCCAGGCTCAAGCCAGCCGTCGGACTTGCGTGTTTCTTCAGGTTGTTGCTGCATATCGCTCATGGGTTTGCCCTCCTTGGTTCCCGGCGGCAATCTATCACGGCTTCAGGCGAATGCCATGCGTGCGGGGTTCAATAGCCCTTTGGGGTCGAATTGCGCTTTCAGACGGGCGGAAAGGGCTGCAAGAGCGGGGGGGAGCGGCTGGAAAACGGGCGTCGCCGCTCGCACCGGAAGGGGCGCGCGCACCAGTGTCGCGTGCCCGCCTCCAAGATGGGCGATCAATTTCCGCAGTATCTCCGCTTCGGGATCGGCTTCCATCCGCATCCAGATCAGGCCGCCCTGCCAATCGTAGAACACATTGACGCCGGCGGCGCGGCGAAACGCATCCACCAGTTCGTGCCCACGCGACGGCGCGACCGAAACGCGCCATACCGGCGCTGGTGAGCCGTCGGCAAAGGGATGACAGTCGCGGATTTCACGCCAGAGCCTGCGCGAAAGTGCTTCATCGAGTGTTTCGACACTCCCGAAATCCCCCAGAAGTCGCGAGAGCAGGTCAACCCGATAGGCGACGGAAGGCCCAAAGCCCTCGACACGCAAAACGGTCTGCCCGCCACCGGAAAACCCGCCATCGATGAAGCGCCCCACGACGCCTTCGGGCAGGTGCGCGGCACCGGAGACCTCGGCGCTCGATCCCATGGCGATGGCCATGGCCTGCGTTGCAGCGGCATCGTCCAGCCCGGAAATGCAAAATGTGGTTTCGGTTTCCGCCGCCGGCAGCACTTTCATTGTGATGTCGGTGGCCACGGCGAGCGTGCCCCATGAACCGGCGAGCCCCTTGGAAAGGTCATAGCCGGTGACGTTCTTCACCACGCGCCCGCCCGACTTGAAACCTTCACCCCGGCCAGAAACCGCGTGAACCCCAAGCACGTGGTCGCGCGCGGCACCTGCTTTCAGCCGGCGCGGGCCGGCAAGATTGGCTGCAAGGAGCCCACCCATCGTGCCGCGCCCTGGCTCCACGCCAAGCAACGGGCCATAATCCATTGGTTCGAAGGCCAGCTCCTGATTGTGCGCGTGCAGTGCAGCCTCAATCTCGGCAACGGGCGTGCCGGCTTTCGCTGAAAGCACCAGCTCTTCGGGTTCATAAAGTGTGATGCCGGAAAGCTGCGAGAGATCGAGCGTGTGCTCGGTCTGCAAAGGCTGACCGATCCCGCGCTTGGAGCCATGGCCGATAATTTCGAGCGGAGCTTCCTCCGAAACGGCCCACTGGATGATCTCCAGAACCTCTTCGGCGCTTTTCGGCAGGAATTCGGTCACGATGGATCACTCATGCAAAAGCTCAGGCAGGAAAGGGGTGAGAACAGCACGCTCAAAACCTCTCCAGCTCAGGAAAGGGCACCTGTCCGCGATGAATGTGCATCCGGCCAAGCTCGGCGCAGCGGTGTAGTTGCGGGAACACTTTGCCGGGATTGAGCAGATGGTTTGGATCGAAAGCGCATTTCACGCGGATCTGCTGGTTCAGATCGTCTTCAGTGAACATTTCCGGCATCAGATCGCGCTTTTCCACACCCACGCCATGCTCCCCGGTCAGAACGCCGCCCACCTCCACGCACAGGCGCAGAATGTCAGCGCCGAAATCCTCGGCCTTCTCCAGTTCGCCCGGCTTGTTTGCATCATAAAGAATGAGCGGATGGAGATTGCCGTCGCCCGCATGAAACACATTGGCGACCCGCAGTCCGTATTTCTCCGAAAGCGCGCGCATGCCTGCCAGAACCCGCGGCAGCTGTTTGCGCGGGATCGTACCGTCCATGCAGTAATAATCGGGAGAGATGCGTCCGACCGCCGGGAAGGCGGCCTTGCGTCCGGCCCAGAACACGGCGCGTTGCTCATCCGATGTCGAGGCGCGGCTCGTGGTGGCGCCGTTCTG
This sequence comes from Nitratireductor kimnyeongensis, assembly GCF_019891395.1. NCBI lineage: Bacteria > Pseudomonadati > Pseudomonadota > Alphaproteobacteria > Hyphomicrobiales > Phyllobacteriaceae > Nitratireductor > Nitratireductor kimnyeongensis. The sequence goes on from NZ_CP078143.1 coordinate 2,649,694, forward strand.
ACGCGCGATCGCTTCCACCCGGTCGATCAGATGGTCGACCTCGGCCTGCGGTCCGTCGAGCTCGACGATCAGCAGAGCCTCCACATCGAGCGGATATCCGGCATGAACGAAATCTTCCGCAGCGCGGATGGCCGGCCCATCCATCATTTCCATGCCGCCTGGAATGATGCCCGCACCGATGATCTCGGCAACGCATCGGCCCGCTTCCTCGCTCGATGGAAAGCCGATCAGAACTGCGCGGGCCGTCTCGGGCTTTTGGAGAATGCGCACGGTCACTTCGGTCACGACGCCAAGCAAACCTTCCGAGCCGGTCATCAGGCCGAGCAAATCGTAGCCTTCGGCGTCCAGGTGCTTGCCGCCGAGCCGGATCACGTCGCCATTCATCAGCACCATCTCGATGCCCAGAACATTGTTGGCCGTCAGTCCGTATTTAAGACAGTGCACGCCGCCCGAATTCTCCGCCACATTGCCGCCGATGGAGCAGGCAATCTGCGAGGAGGGGTCGGGGGCGTAGTAAAAGCCCTCCTGCTCTACCGCGTGGGTGATCCCCAGATTGGTGACACCCGGCTGGGCGACCACTGCGCGGTTTGGATAATCAACGTCGAGAATGCGGTTGAAGCGGCTCATAACAAGCAGCACGGCGTCTTCCAGCGGGAGCGCCCCGCCCGAAAGCGAAGTTCCCGACCCGCGCGGCACAACGCGAATGTCGCGCTCTTGGCAATATTTCAGTATGCGTGACACCTGAGCGGTGGTTTCCGGCAGCACCACGACAAGCGGCATCTGGCGATAGGCGGTCAGCCCGTCGCTCTCGAAGGCGCGCATTTCGTTCTCCGTGTCCACCACGCCTTCACCGGGAACGATGGTGCGCATGTCGGCGACGATATCGGCGCGCTTCTTCAGGGTTGCCGCATTGGCCTGCGGCATTTTCAGGCCGGACATCAGAACTCCCTTACTGGTTCAATCTGTTTACCAGTGTGTTCGCAATTCTGTAAATGCTGCTTGCAAATCGTGCCTGCGTCAATCCGCCTCGGTGCCGATATTGGCATCCTCGCGGGCATGATGACGGCGGATGCGGCGCACCAGAAGCCAGATGCACAAGACGGCCACGGGGACGGCGGCGGCGGTGGTCACCTCGCTTGATAGGCCGGGCAGCGCGGGTTTTGCCCCCTTGGCCACATAGCCCACCAGCCCCACAACATAATAGGAGATGGCGGCAACGGAGAGCCCTTCGACCGTCTGTTGTAGGCGCAATTGCAGTTGTGCGCGGCGGTTCATCGAGGCGAGCAGATCGCGGTTCTGCCTTTCCACTTCCACATCCACCCAGCTTCTAAGCAGGTTTGCCGCGCGCGAGAGCTTTTGCGATAGGTTGGCCTGGCGCTCCTCCACCGAGCGGCAGGTGCGCATGGCCGGCGCCACGCGGCGCTGCAGGAAGGCGGCCCATGTTTCATATCCGGCCATGGGGGCCTCGTTCAGCATTTCCAGCCGCTCTTCGACAATGCCGTGATAAGCGCGGCTTGCGCCAAACCGGTAGAGGCTTGCGGCGGCATCGGCCTCAAGATCGGCGGCAAGTTCCGTCAATGCGCTCAAGAGCGCATGGCTGTCATGCCTGTCGCGCTGGCGCATCTGTGCGGTCAGGTTGGCCAACTGATCCTCCATACGCCGCAGGCGCGGCGAGAGCGATTGCGCGAGCGGGAGCCCCAACATTGCGAGCGTACGATAAGTTTCTATATCGTTCAGGCGTTGCGAAAGGGCGCCGATACGGGCTGGCGCCAGATCCCTTTCAAGGATGAGAATGCGGGTCAGCCCATCGCCGTCCTGACGAAAATCGGTGGCGACGGCAGCGCGCCCACCTTCCACCAGCGAATATCCCAGACTAGCCGGATCGAACGCGCGGATCAGCTTCTCGGTCGCGCCCGTCCATTTGCGGATCTCCACACGCGTGCCCGATATCGCGGTGCCTGGAGGGCTGAAACCGTTACCAAAGGGCGATTCCTCAAGGGGCTTTCCGGTCCGCGACGAGATTGGGCAATCCCATTGATAGCTCGAAAATTCCGTGTGTCGCTCCCAGCGCAGCGTGCCCTTGCCCCACTTCATTGTGTGGTGACGCGCATTGGTTTGTGGCGGAGCGACACCAAGGCGGCGCGACAGATCGGCCAGCACCGCCTGATCCACTGCAGAGCCGCCCTCGGTCATGAAGGAAAGCTGGATGATCAGGCGTGGCGCTTCCAGAAGCGCATGCGGCCGCGCATGCACTTCGCCCAGTGCATCCGCTCGACCATCATGGGCCGGAAATCCCAGAACGCTGCCCGTAACAAAGGTTGCGACCGTCGTTTCTCTTGTCTTGTCTGCGTCGGTCGCGACAAGCAGATCTCCATTTTTCTGGCTCATATGCCTTGCCATCTGCATCAGGGTGGACTTTTTCCAAGTATGCTATCGGCTTTGCGCGGGGTGCAATGCGTGAGGCAGCGTGGCCGTTAGGCTGCTCATTGGACAAATAAATTGACCAGTTTGGCTGGCTCGCGCTAGTCTACGTCCCCAAACGCTTGAATGACGGGAACGGCAAGTATCGGTGGAAGCAGTCTTTTCCAGAATTGCGCATGCCCGCACGGCGGATGGCGTTGTCCGGCAAATCGAGACGCTAATCCTCGAAGGTGTCCTGCGCGATGGTGACCGCTTGCCCGGTGAGCGTGAGCTGGCCCGCCAGCTCGACATCTCGCGTCCGATCCTGCGTGAAGCGCTGAAAACGCTGGAGGAACGGGGCCTCATCATCACCCGCCACGGCGGCGGAACCCATGTGGCCGACATCATTGGTCAGGTGTTCACGAAGCCTGTACGAGAGCTTTTCGCAACACACAGCAAGGCCACAGCCGATTATCTGGAATATCGTCGCGAGGTGGAGGCCGTCGCCGCCGAATTCGCAGCACGACGCGCAACGCCGGAAGACATTGTTCTTCTCAATGGTATCATGACGCGAATGGACGAGGCCCATGCCGCCGAGGACTTTGAGGCCGAAGCAGCCTGTGACGTGGAATTTCACAATGCAGTGGGTGAGTGCGCGCACAACATTGTGCTCCTGCACACATTGCGCGCCTGCTACCGGTTGCTCGCCGATGGGGTCTTCCTGAACCGCGCCCGCATCTATGAACTGCCCGATGCGCGCGACACGCTCCGTGCCCAGCATCGCGCGATCCATGCGGCAATTGCCGCCGGCGATCCGGAAGCGGCAAGGGCGGCTGCGATCGCTCATATCGATTTCGTCGAAAAGGCTACCTTTCATGCCGAACGCACGGATGACTGGCAGCGCATTTCTCGCCTGCGGCTTCATCAGCGTGGCGGGGAAACCTTGCAGCAATGAGCGAGCGAACCGGCTCTGCCGAGAATTTCAAGCCAGCGAAAGAAGAACCGTTGAAAGAACAAAGCATCTCACCCAAGCGCGTCGGCCTTTTCGTCACCTGTCTGGTGGATCTTTTTCGGCCCACTGTCGGGTTTGCTGCCGTCAAGCTCCTGGAAGAGGCAGGCTGCACCGTCGAGGTGCCCATGGCGCAGACCTGCTGCGGCCAGCCGGCCTATAATTCCGGTGACCGGGAAGATGCCGCAGCCATTGCGCGCCAGACCATCGAGGCCTTCGAGGAGTTTGATTATGTCGTCGCGCCATCGGGTTCCTGCGCGGGCATGCTCAGGAAACATTATCCTTCGCTTCTCAAGGGCACGTCCTATGAGGCGAGGGCGGAGGCCTTTTCCGGCCGCGTGCACGAGTTGGTGAGCTTTCTGGTCGATGTGCTCGGTGTGAGGCAAGTACCGGCCCGCCACGAGGGCAGTGTCACCTATCACGATTCCTGTTCGGGCCTGCGTGAGCTCGGCATCCAGCAACAGCCACGCGCGCTTCTGTCTTCGGTTGAGGGGCTGGAGCTCAAGGAAATGCAGAATTCGGATGTCTGCTGCGGCTTTGGCGGCACGTTCTGTGTCAAATATCCCGACATCTCCAACAAGATTGTCGAGGAAAAGACGGCGAGTATCGAGGGTGCCGGCGCTGATACGCTGCTTGCCGGTGATCTCGGCTGTCTCATGAACATGGCCGGCAAGCTTCATCGGCAGGGCAGCAGGGTTGAGGTTCGCCACGTGGCCGAGGTTCTGGCCGGCATGACAGACAAGCCGGCAATCGGCGGGGGAGGGCGCTGATGGAAATCCAGTCTCCACAGTTCAAACAGAAGGCGCGCAAGGCGATTGCCGATGAGCAATTGCAGCGCGCCATGGGCAAGGCGAAGATCGGTTTCGTCGGCAAGCGAAAGAAAGCGGTCGATGCACTTCCGGAATTCGAGGATCTTCGCTCTTCGGCCCGCGCCATCAAGGATCACACGCTCGAACATCTCGATCTCTATCTGGAAGCCTATGAGCGCAAGGTGATTGCCTCGGGCGGCCAGGTGCATTGGGCCGAAACGGCCGAGGATGCCCGACAGGCGGTTCTCAGCATCTGTCGCGCGGCGGGCGCACGAACCGTCACCAAGGGCAAGTCGATGATCACCGAGGAGATCGCACTCAACGATTTCCTTGAGAAGGAAGGTGTCCGACCGGTCGAGACCGATCTTGGCGAATACATCATCCAGCTGCGCGGCGAACATCCAAGCCACATCATCGGCCCGGCCCTGCATCTGAACAAGGAGCAGGTGGAGGAGGATTTCCGTCGCGTTCACACCGAGCTCCCGGCGGGGCGCGATCTTTCGCAGCCCGAGTCCCTTCTCGGTGAAGCACGGCATATCCTGCGCCCGCAATATTTTCAGGCCGATGTCGGCATCACCGGCGCGAATTTCCTTGTCGCCGAAACCGGCACATCCATCATCGTCACCAATGAGGGCAATGGCGATCTCACGCAGACGCTGCCGCGCGTTCACATTGTCGTTGCCTCCATCGAAAAGGTCGTGCCGACGCTGGAGGACGCGAGCCAGATTCTGCGCGTGCTTGCCCGCTCGGCCACCGGTCAGGACATGAGCGTCTACACCACGCTCTCCACCGGCGCGCGCCGCCCGGAGGATCCCGACGGGCCGGACGAATATCACGTCATCCTGCTCGACAATGGCCGCTCTTCCATGCTTGGCACGGAGTTCCACGAGATGCTGCGCTGCATCCGCTGCGGCGCGTGCATGAACCATTGTCCCGTCTATCACGCGGTTGGCGGTCATGCCTATGGCTGGGTCTATCCGGGGCCGATGGGCTCGGTGCTCACGCCCTCGCTCGTTGGCGTCGACAAGGCGGGGCATCTGCCCAACGCCTCCACCTTCTGCGGGCGCTGCGAATCCGTTTGTCCCATGCAAATCCCGCTTCCGCGCATGATGCGGCATTGGCGCGAACGCGAGTTCGAGCGCGGGCTCAATCCGGCGACCCAGCGTTTCGGCCTCGGTTTCTGGGCCTTCTTCGCCCGCCGGCCAAGGCTTTATCGTTTTGCCACGTCGATGGCGATCCCGGCGCTTTCCGGCCTTGCAGGGCGGGGACGATGGTTCCGCTCGCTCCCCTTTGCCGGGGGCTGGACCCGACACCGCGATCTTCCAGCGCCTGAGAGCCGCACCTTCATGCAGCAATGGCGCGACCGCGAGACCTTGAAGCAGGGAGGGACGTCAGCATGAGCGGGCGCGAGGCCATTCTTGGCAAGCTGCGGGCGGCAGCGTCCGTTTCCACCGATGACGCAGCACGGCGCGAAGCCGTCGGAATGCGCTTGGCAAAAGCGCCGCGCGGGCTCATTCCGGCGCGCGGGCAGGTGGATGGCGAAGAGCGGATTGCACTTTTCTGCCGCATGGCCGAGGCCGTCACAGCCACGGTAGAGCGCGTCGAAACCGCTGATGATGTACCGAAATCTGTGACCAATTACCTGCGCTCCAAGAATCTCGCCCCCTCCGTTCGCATGGGTGACGACAGACGCCTGAAGCGCATGGACTGGGCCAGCCAGAAATCATTGGAGGTGAAGCGCGGACGGGCAGAACCCGAGGATGAAGTCGGTGTGAGCCACGCATTTGCTGCTGTCGCGGAAACGGGCACCGTTGCCCTTCCATCGGGTAGGGAGAATCCGACCACGGTCAATTTCGTGCCTGATCACCACATCATCGTCATTGACGCAAAGGACATTGCCGGTGATCTTGAGACGGTGATTTCGCGCCTCAGGCGCAAATTTGGCAGAGGTGAAATGCCGAGACTGTTGAACCTGATCACCGGACCATCGCGCTCGGGTGACATCGAGCAAACCATGCTGCTCGGAGCGCATGGGCCGCGCGCGCTGCATCTCATCGTCGTCGACGGGTGACAAATGGTCGTTGGGGTCTCATATGATGAGGCTGCGACGCCCCCTGGCATGCGGCTTTATGCGGTTGGTGACATTCATGGTCGCCACGATCTGCTGGCTGCAATGCATGCGCGGATCATGGAGGAGATTCTCCACGATCGCCCTGCGGACTGGCGTGTCGTCTATCTGGGAGATTATGTCGACCGCGGCGCCAATTCACGCGGCGTGATCGAATATCTAGCCGGTCAGCGCGAGCGCGATCCGCGTGTCATCGCGTTGGTCGGCAACCATGATCTGGGTTTCCTCGATTTCCTGTCGAACCCCGACCCGTACGGCTTGTTCGCCTGCAATGGCGGGTTCGAAACGGCGCTTTCCTATAATGTCGAGATCGATCTTACATCGCGCGAGAGAATGATGCCCGGGCATGCGGCCCTCGTTCAAGCAGTGCCGCAGCGCCATAAAGCATTTCTGGCCACACTGCCTTACTCAGTGTCATTCGGTGATTTTTTCTTCTGCCACGCGGGCATTCGCCCTGGTGTTGCTCTTGATGCCCAAGCGGCGGACGATCTCGTCTGGATCAGGCGCGAGTTCCACAGATTCGAGGGGCTGCATCCCAAATTGATCGTGCATGGTCACACGCCAGTTGGTGCGCCGGAGCTCCTTGAGAACCGGATCAATCTCGACACTGGCGCATGGCACAGTGGTCGGCTGTCGGCGATTCGAATGGAAGGCCGGGAAAAGAGATTGATCGAGGTCGCCTGCTGATGGCAGGTGCCTTGATGGTACGAATGCCTGAACCTAGTCGACGGCGGCCGAAATGCCGTAACCGTCCACGGGATGGTGATCACCGGAAGCGCCGGCCGAAAGAAGCCTTGCACCGATCAGCGTGAACGCAGAAACAGTGATGAGAAACACGACAGTTGCACGCCCGATTGTCATCCGACCAAAAGTCCCTTGAAGGTCAACAAGCGCGGCTCCCCATGCCGCGCAGGCTGCAATAAACACAAACAGCTTAAGATTGAAACAATTTATATGCCAATACTCACATTGTTTGTGACTAACACCGGAAAAGGTGGAAATGGCCATGGCACTTCAAAACCGCGTCTCGCCATTCGGTCAGCTGGTTGCAACCCAGGCGCGCGGTGCTTTTACCGGCAATCGCGGCGTGCTCCATGATCCCGACACGAAAACGCTTCTGCGCCGCCGTTGGACGACCAAGGCTTGGATCATCTGCGTTTGTGAATTCCGGGGGCGCCGTCGTGAAGTCATGGGGCGAAACAGCCCCAAAGGCCGGGCCGGGTGGACGGAACTTTTCTTTCTCGATGAGGTGACAGCCCTTGCTGCGGGCCACCGTCCCTGCTTCTTCTGCCGACGCGAGGCGGCAATGGATTTTCTGTCCTCCGTGCGCGAAGTGATGAAAGATCAGGCGTTGAAGGCCCCCGATGTCGACGAAATTCTTCATGGGCAACGACTTGCCGCCACAGGCAAAACACAACCCATTGCTGCAGAGACGCTGCGGGATCTGCCCGACGGCTCCATGATAGCGTTGGCAGAGCAGGCTTATGCGCTGCGCGGTGGAGCACTGTATGAGTGGCGCTCCGAAGGCTATGGAAGCGCCCTTTCACCGGAAATTGTTCCGCCGGTTGTCCAACTGCTTACGCCAGCCTTGACCGTTTCGGCGCTGCGCCAGGGTTATTCCCCGGTTTGGCATGCAAGCATCGGCTCTTGACGCGGCAACATTGATCCACCATCAGACCGGCATGCGTGCAAACTATAAACTACAGCGGCTGTTCATTGATTCCACCCTGGCCCCCGGGGCCGAGGTAGAGACCAGCCGGGAACAGGCACACTACCTGACCAATGTCCTGCGCATGCGCGAAGGCGGTGAAGTGCTCGTTTTCAACGGTCGCGACGGCGAGTGGCATGCTGAACTGATAGCGGCCAACCGCAAGGCGGTTCGTCTGCGCATGACCAGTCAGGCGCGTCCCCAGACGCCCCATCCCGACCTTCTTTACTGTTTTGCTCCCCTGAAGAAGGGACGGCTCGACTATCTCGTGCAGAAGGCTGTTGAAATGGGGGCGGGGTGCCTACAACCTGTCATCACACAGCACACTCAGGTGGCAAAGCCTGGCACCCAGCGCCTCCAATCCAATGTGATGGAAGCGGCAGAACAATGCGGCATATTGGCCGTGCCTGAAGTGCTCGAGCCGGTGAAGCTGGACCGGCTTTTGACCGAATGGGAGCCGGATCGTCGTCTGATCTTCTGCGATGAGGATGCCGCAACCAACAATCCGATGACGGCCCTTGCGGCTGTGCAAGAGAAGAAATTGGCGCTGCTGGTCGGCCCCGAAGGCGGGTTTTCTGATGCGGAACGCAAGCAGTTGCGTGCTTTACCGTTCGTGACCCCTATTCCGCTCGGACCCCGCATCCTGCGGGCCGACACCGCTGCAGTGGCGGCCCTCGCCGTCATTCAAGCGTGCGCAGGAGACTGGGATTGAGTTTTTCACATCAAGTTTGGTTGACGCTACAATCAGCAATTCTTACTTGAAGCGAATTGTTTGAATGTCCATCAGTTCCTGATGGTTTGCTCTGGCATTTGGCAGTCACGTGGCATCAGGTGACGTTCGCATAAATGCGAATATAAGAAGGGTGGGGCGTCCTTTGCGTTCGCGCAGATGCATGGCGCTCTAGGAGGACGTACATGGCCCGTGACACAACCGACAATCGTCCAATCGAGGGGGTTGATGAACTCGTCGCCGATCTCGCCAAAGGCTGCAAGCCGAAGGATAAGTGGCGCATCGGCACCGAGCACGAGAAATTCCCCTTTTATGTCGACGGCAACCGGCCCGTTCCCTATGAGGGTGAGCGCGGCATCAAGGCGGTCCTTCAAGGCATGCAACGCGTCCTCGGTTGGGATGCAATCAATGATGATGGCAACATCATCGGCCTGGTGGAGCCAACCGGGCAGGGGGCCATCTCGCTCGAGCCCGGTGGCCAGTTTGAGCTCTCCGGTGCACCACTGGAAACGCTCCATCAGACCTGCCGCGAGGGCAACGCCCATCTCGCGCAACTGCGCGAGATTGCCGAGCCGCTCGGCATCCGCTTCCTGGGCCTGGGCGGCAGCCCGAAATGGACGCTTGCCGAAACGCCGCAAATGCCGAAATCGCGCTACAAGATCATGACCGCCTACATGCCGAAGGTCGGCACGCAAGGGCTCGACATGATGTACCGCACCTGCACGATCCAGGTGAATCTCGACTTCGAGAGCGAAGCGGACATGCGCCGCAAGATGCAGGTGGCGCAGCGCCTGCAGCCGCTTTCCACCGCACTCTTCGCCAATTCCCCCTTCACCGGCGGGCGGCTGAACGGTTACCAGTCCTGGCGCGGCGAAATCTGGCGTGACACCGACAATCAACGCTCTGGCCTGCTCCCCTTTGCATTTTCCGAGCGCTTCGGCTTTGCCGATTATGTGGAGTGGGCGCTTGATGTGCCGATGTATTTCATCATCCGCGACGGGCGCTATCACGACTGCACCCACATCACCTTCCGCCAGTTCATGGAAGGCGCGCTCAAGGACGAGGTGACAGACGGTCTACCGACTATCGGCGACTGGTCGAACCATCTCTCCACGCTCTTTCCCGATGTGCGCCTCAAGCGATTTCTTGAAATGCGCGGCGCCGATGGCGGGCCATGGCGGCGTATCTGCGCACTGCCGGCCTTCTGGGTGGGGCTGCTCTATGATCAGACGGCGCTCGACGCTGCCCACGACCTCACCGCCGATTGGTCTTTTGAAGAAGTGAATGCCATGCGCACCACCGTCCCGAAAGAGGGGCTTGCCACGCGCTTCCGCAATCACGACCTGCGCGAGATCGCCCGCGAGGTTCTTGCCATTTCGCGCAAGGGGCTCACTGCGCGTAAGCGTCTCAACTCGGAGGGCTATGACGAGGCAAGCTTCCTGAGCCCACTTGACGAGGTCGTCGCGCGTGGAACCACCAGTGCACAAGAGCTGGCCAACGCCTTCAATACACGCTGGGACGGTTCCATCGAGCCGGTGTTCCTAGAACAGGCCTATTAGGCATCCTCTCAAGGCAGCGAAGACAAAGCGGATTTGTCGGGTTATCTTTCTGAAACATTGGTCCGATACTTGCTCGGCGACGATTGATTGAAGGAGAATACTCATGCTTCCGCTGTTCGAGATGCTCAACAATGCCGGTGAGGGGAACGGCGTCGATCAGATCGCCAGACAGTTCGGCATTTCACAGGAACAGGCGCAGGAGGCCATGGAAGCATTGCTTCCTGCATTCAGCCAGGGTTTGAAGCGCAATGTCTCCGATCCACACGGGGCGGGCAACTTTCTTGGTGCGCTGGCATCCGGCCAACATGCGAAATATTTTGAGGATGCAGCCAATGCGTTCTCGCAGCAGGGCGTGGCGGAAGGCAATGGTATTCTGGGCCATCTCTTCGGCTCAAAAGATGTCAGCCGAGCCGTGGCAAGCCATGCCGCCCAGTCGACGGGCCTTGGCCAGGACATGCTCAAACAGATGCTTCCGGTGATAGCCTCCATGCTGATGGGTGGACTTTTCAAGCAGTCGACAGGCCAAATGCAAGGTGTCCGACCGCCTCAAGGCCAGGCTGGCGGCGGCGGGATGCTGGGGGATCTCATGGAGCAGATGATGCGCCAGATGGGACAGCCGCAGTCCGGCGTCAAGCCGCAAGGGCCAGGGCCATCGGGCATGAGCCCATCCGACAATCCACTGGGGCAAATTCTGGAAGGCATGTTCGGTGGTGGTGCGGGTGGCGCAGCAGGGCGTTCAGCGCCTTCCGGCAGCCAGAGCGATAATCCATTGGGGCAGATTTTCGATCAGTTCCTGCGCGGTGGGCAGGGGGCGGAACAGGCTGAGCCGCAGCGCCGCCAAGCACCGCAACCGGAGCCCACAAGCGATCAGGGCAGTGGCCGCCAGGGCAATCCCTATGACGACCTTTTTGGACAAATGTTCGAGACCGGCCGTAAAACGCGCGACGACTATGAGCGGGGCGTGGAGAATATCTTCGAGCAATTCCGTCAGGGCATGGAACGGCGCCGATAAGCTTTGCACCACAGCGGATTTCCTGTTGTGCAAGGCAGGTCTCTGTCTTTTTCTGCTCCCTCGTCTGCGCTAAAATCTGGCATTCTTCAGGGGATGAACCCGGATGTACTGCCCACCCGCCTTTCGAGAGGAAGAGTTGCCCGCGCTTCACGATCTGATGCGTGCGGTGCGGCTTGCCAATGTCGTGACTTCCGGTACCAGTGGGCTTCATGCAAGCCCTCTGCCGCTGTTTCTTGATGAGACCGATGGCCCATATGGCGCGCTCTATGGTCATCTCGCGCGCGCCAACGAGCAGTGGAAAGACACGCCGACGGGTGAGGCCTTGGCCATCTTCATGGGATCCGACGCTTATGTCACCCCGTCCTGGTATGCCTCGAAGAAAGAACACGGGAAGGTCGTGCCCACCTGGAATTACACCGTGGTTCAGGCGCGCGGGCCGATTGAATTCTTCGAGGATGAGGGGAGACTGCGCGGTGTGGTGGAACGTTTGACGTCTTTGCATGAAGCGGGTCGTCCGGAAATCTGGTCTGTCTCCGATGCGCCTGAAAAATTCATCAAGGGTCAGTTGCGCGGCATTGTCGGCCTGCGTCTTGCCATCACGAGCCTTGAGGGCAAGCGCAAGATGAGCCAGAATCGTAGCGCCGCCGATAGGGCAGGTGTCGCCGCGGGGCTTTCCGCGAGCGCGCGTCCGGGCGAACGGCTTGCGGCAGCGGAGATACCGCAGGGCTGATGCCGGCTTCCCGTTCAGGGTGAGACCCCTTGCCGCGATGGCAGCGCATTCGCGCCGTTTTGATTGACTCCGTGCATCCATGCTCCTATAAGCCCGGCCACGCTTGGGCCTTGCGTCCGGCGGCGCGTATTCGTGCCCTCGGTCGAGCCTTGAAAGCAAAGCTCCTGTTCATTGAAACAGAACTAAGAAGGGCCGCACTCCGCGGTATTAAAACAAATGAAGCGTACATATCAGCCTTCCAAGATCGTCCGTAAACGTCGGCACGGTTTCCGTGCGCGCATGGCCACCAAAGGCGGCCGTCGCGTGATTGCAGCCCGCCGCAATCGCGGCCGCAAGCGGCTGTCCGCATAAGGTTCGGAGGCGAGGCCGGAAAGATGACGGACCGGCCAGCCGTCCCACCCCCGGCGCGTCTGAAGAAGCGTGCCGAGTTTCTGGCCGTCCGTCGCGGTGAAAAGCGGCGTGGGCGGCTTTTTCTGCTGGAAGTGCTCGATCGCGGCGATCAGGACCCGCCACGGCTGGGCATTACAGTCACGAAGAAAGTCGGCAACGCGGTGGTTCGAAACCGCGTGCGCCGGCGGCTCAAGGAAGCCTGCCGCCTCCATGCGGTGCACGACATGGCCGCCGGCAAGGATTATGTGATCGTGGCGCGGCGTTCTGTGCTTGATGCGCCGTTCGCCTCCCTAAAAGACGAGCTTTCCCGTCGCATTGGAGAAACCGATGCCGGGCGTGGAAAGGGCAAGGACATCGATGGATAACAATCGCAATTTTCTCATCACGATCGCGCTGTCCGTGTTGATCCTGACGCTCTGGCAGGTGTTCTACATGAACCCCCGGATCGAAGAGCAGCGCGAGGCGGCCCAGATTGAAGAACAGCAGGCAGCAGAAACGGCCCCGGCCACTGCGTCTTCGAGCGGTGAGAACAGCGATATACCTGCACCTTCTGGCGGCGAGGGTGCTGTGCCTGGCTCCGCCAACCCATCGGCTGCGCCACTTGACCGTGCCGCAGCCGTAGCCGGTAGCGCACGTGTGAAGATCGAGACGCCGCGTATTTCCGGTTCGATCAATCTGACGGGTGCGCGTCTCGATGACCTGCTCCTCAAGGACTACCGGGTGACCGTTGAGAAGGATTCACCCAACATTCAGCTTCTGAACCCCTCGACTGGCCCTGATGGCTATTATGTTGAGACGGGTTACGTTGGTGGTGAGGCGGCCGGTACGTTGCCCGGTCCTTCGACCGAATGGACGCTTGCCGAAGGCGAAACGCTCACGCCGTCGAGCCCCGTCACGCTCTCCTACACCAATGAAAAGGGCCTGACTTTCCAGCGCACTTTCTCGGTCGACGAAAACTATATGTTCGCGGTCTCCGACACGGTGGAAAACGCCTCCGGTGCTGCCGTGGCACTGCGCAACTACGGCCGTACCACCCGCATTGGGACGCCCCAGACCTCCGGCATCTACATCCTGCACGAAGGCCTGATCGGCGTGACCGGCGATGAGGGCTTGCAGGAAATCGACTATTCGGATGTCGAAGAGGAAAAGCGCATTACACCTGCGAAATCCTCTGACGGCTGGCTTGGCATCACCGACAAATATTGGGCTGTGACCATGGTCCCGCAGAATGGCCGCGAGTTCCAGCCGCGCTACACCTATTCGGGCGACGGCAAGCAACGCTACCAGGCCGATTATCTGACCGACGAGATCACGGTTGACGATGGTGCTTCCGCCACCAGCGAGCTTATGGTGTTCGCCGGTGCCAAGGAGGTCAATGTCGTCGATGCTTATGAAGAAGACCGCGGCATCCGCCAGTTTGAACTTCTGATCGACTGGGGCTGGTTCTACTTCATCACCAAGCCGATGTTCTATCTCATCGACTGGCTGTTCAAGCTGCTTGGCAATTTCGGCGTGGCCATCCTTGCAACCACGGTCGTTGTGAAGCTCATCTTCTTCCCGCTCGCCAACAAGTCCTACAAGTCCATGGCGAACATGAAGAAGGTCCAGCCTGCCATGATGGAAATCCGCGAGAAATACGCGGATGACAAGATGAAGCAGCAGCAGGCGATGATGGAGCTCTACAAGAAAGAGAAGATCAATCCGATCGCCGGTTGCTGGCCGATCCTGATCCAGATTCCGGTCTTCTTCGCGCTCTACAAGGTGCTCTACGTCACCATCGAGATGCGACACGCGCCGTTCTTCGGCTGGATTCAGGACCTTTCGGCGCCCGATCCCACGTCGCTCTTCAACCTGTTCGGCCTGTTGCCTTATGACGTGCCATCATTCTTGATGATTGGCGTGTGGCCGCTGATCATGGGCATCACAATGTTCCTGCAGATGCGCATGAACCCGACGCCGCCCGATCCCACGCAGGCTATGATCTTTAACTGGATGCCGGTTGTTTTCACCTTCATGCTGGCCACGTTCCCGGCAGGTCTGGTGATCTACTGGGCATGGAACAACTTCCTCTCGATTGTCCAGCAGGGTGTGATCATGAAGCGCCAGGGCGCCAAGATCGAACTCTGGGATAATCTGGCAGGTCTGTTCAAGAAAAAGCCCAAACCGGCCGAATAGTCGGAATAGAAGGAAGGGGCCTGCGAAAGCGGGCCTTTTTCTTGTCCTCTGCCGCTCCGGATGGATATCTGTCCCACCTGCATTGGCAGTAAATGTCGGGAGCTTTTTGCCTATCTCTGACGCGATCCGGGAGAATTGAGTACGCTCTCGTGAAACGGAGAGATCGCTGTGGCTGACAGACTTGTTTTCGCGTTCGTGTTTCTCGCCACGCTGGGTGCCGGTGTCATGGCGGGTTTTTTCTTCTCATTCTCAAACACGGTGATGCAGGCTCTTGGGCGGGTCCCTCTCCCGGCGGGCATTCAGGTGATGCAGGCCATCAATGCCACCGTGCTCAACCGGGTTTTCTTCGCGGCGTTCTTCGGCACGGCAGTGCTTGGCATTGTGTTTTGCGTTCTTTTCCTGTTCGGGCTTGTGCCTTCCCGCGGGCTCTGGCTGCTCTTCGGGAGTGTTGCGTATCTGGTCGGCACCTTTCTTGTCACGGTCATGTTCAACGTGCCCATGAACGAGACGCTGGCAAAGGTTGATCCGACTTCAACGCAAGGGGCGGAAGTGTGGCGTGAATATCTCTCCCGATGGGTGATGTGGAACCATGTGCGCGCGCTCGCCTCCCTGGTCGCGCTCGCAAGCTATGCGATGGCGCTGGTTCAGTGGGTGTGATTGCTGTCCTCCCGTATTTCCGCTAAGGACAGAATCTGCACCAAGGGAGTTGCCTCGATGATCAAATAAGGGGACCGAAGCACACGCCGCCGGGACTTGAGGTCCGGCCCTTTACCGTTTTGACGGAGGCGGTGGGTTATTCCCCTGTTTTGACCAAGGAGGTCCTCATGCATGGACCTGATCCGGCAACGCCATACCCGATGGCGGGCTTTCCCAGAGCCATTTTTCTTAAGAACTTCATCACCCGGCCTAACATCGAAGTGGGAGACTTTTCCTACTACGACGATCCCGTGGGCGCCGAGCGTTTCGAGGAACGGAATGTCCTTTATCATTTCGACTTTCTCGGCGATCGACTGGTTATCGGCAAGTTCGTGGCCATCGCCCACGGCGCCACATTTGTGATGAACGGGGCCAACCATCTGATGACTGGCTTCTCCACCTTCCCGTTCAATATCTTCGGCCATGGCTGGGAGGAGGGTTTTGATGGCCAGGTTTATCTCGAGCATAGCCGCGGCAACACCACCGTGGGCAGTGATGTGTGGATCGGACGGAAGGCGCAGATCATGCCGGGCGTCACTATTGGAGATGGAGCCGTGATCGGGGCCCGTGCCGTCGTTGCCTCCGATATTCCGCCTTACGCCATCGCCGTGGGCAACCCGGCGCGCGTTCTGCGTCTGCGCTTCGCGCCCGAGACGGTGAGGACTCTGGTGGACATCGGTTGGTGGGATTGGCCGGTAGACAAGATCAGTCGCAACCTTGCAGCGATACGCGGTGCCGATCTCGATGCCCTTGAAAATGCCGTCTAACAGGAATGCCCGGCGGCATCATTAAACTTGACAGTTTTGGTATAGTATTGTGTTTGTGTCTTCGGTCGTGTCGCTTATCCGGTCGACCGGAGGCCGAGAGGTAACTGCCATGATGCATCTGAGCCCGATTGAAGAGTTTGCGTCTCATCATGCCTGTGAGGCTGATGAACTCGAACGCCACCGTGGAAAATTCCTGCGTGTAGAGCGGCTGCGGTCCAAGGTGCAGGCCGCCAAGCGTGCAGCCGCCGAGAGCCTTTCACGCGCGAATGAGACGCCGGAGCCGCATGATGGCAGCAACATGATTTTCGTTGCTCTCTTCGATACCCACTGTCGGGACCGCGAAGCGCTCTTCGAGGCGATGCGGGAGCTGGACGAGGCCTGCGGCGAATTGCACGTTATGACGGGCGGTATGCGAGCGTTCGAGGGGGCCATGCGCGGTCCTTCTGCACACTTACCAGGACTGATTGGAGCCCGTGAGTGAGTTTGAACGCCGTCGCGAACAGGCGCGCACACATGTAAAAATTCAGATGATGAAGGAAATGAGCGCGGTCATGCACCGAACCGGTCTGGCGCCATTGGCCGTGATGTGCGAAGCCGCACGCCCATCAGAGACATCTATCGCGAAACAACCCACGCGCATTGCGAACCGTCCTGCGGTCCCTGCGGATGGCACCCAGAGGAAGCGGTTGACCTCGAACGTCTCAGGCGGGCTCTGCATGAAGCTGGCCGTGACCCTCGATCAAGCCGTCTCAGCGCAATGCAGGCTCTCGGCACCACTTGAGTGACCTTCGCAACACGGTTTCAACAACAAGCGCAGTTGACAAATGCCCCGTCAGTCTTGATGCCGTGATGTGAACGGCAATGGAGATGATGGCGTGAACGCATCACACGATGGCGCAGCCGCCGGCAAGGCGCAAATTAAACCCGGGATATTCCTGCGGCCGTGGGTTTTCCTGCGTGGTGCCCCGGCCATGAAATTTCTGCCACCTGAAGGACCACCCGAGGTGGCCTTCGCCGGGCGCTCGAATGTGGGCAAGTCATCGCTCATCAATGCGTTGATCGTACAGCGCGGCCTGGCCCGTACATCCAACACGCCCGGCCGCACCCAGGAACTGAACTTCTTTGTGCCCGATGGCTATTCGGGCGCGGACGGCGATCTTCCGCCCATGGCGATCATAGACATGCCCGGCTACGGATTCGCCAAGGCGCCCAAGGCGCAGGTGGACGCCTGGACCGAAATGGTTTTCGACTATCTCAGGGGGCGTGTCACGCTGAAGCGTGTCTTCCTGCTGATTGATGCCCGCCATGGCATCAAGACGAATGACGAGGAGGTCATGGACCTGCTCGACAAGGCGGCAGTATCCTATCAGGTGGTGCTGACTAAAATCGACAAGATCAAGCCGCCGGCGGTTGAGAAACTGCTTGCCGCAACCGAGGCGCAACTGAAGAGGCGCGCAGCCGCATTTCCTGAGATTGTCGCAACCTCATCGGAAAAGGGCCACGGCATGGACGAACTGCGCGATGCGATCGCCCGCGCGGTGACCGACGGCTGAATGCCAAGCCTCTAGCTCGGCATTGTAGCGCCTGGTTTGAACGTTAACGCCACGCCGTTGATGCAGTGACGTTTGCCGGTCGGCGCGGGGCCGTCATCGAAGATGTGCCCCTGGTGGCCGCCGCAGCGTCGGCAATGGCATTCGGTACGCGTCATGAAAAGCGAATTGTCGGGCTTGGTGCCGATGGCATCCGGCAGCGCTTCCCAGAAGCTCGGCCAGCCGGTGCCCGAATCATATTTTACCTCGGATGAATAGAGCGGCAGGTCGCAGCCGGCGCAATGGAAGAGACCGGCACGCTTCTCATTGTTGAGCGGACTTGTGAAGGCGCGTTCCGTCGCCTCCTGCCGCAGCACCGCAAACTGCTGGTCGGTGAGGATCGCGCGCCATTCCTCTTCAGTCTTTGTGATCTCGAAGGATTCGGCCCTGGCGCTGCCTCCGGGGCGGTCGCGCAGCACAAAAGCGCCGCCTGCCAATGCTACCAGCGCGCCTGCCGTGCCATAAAGAAAGTTGCGACGTTTCATCGTATTACTCCTGTGCACTGTCGGTGCGCCTTTTGATGCTCCGGACGTTAAGTCGAAGGGCCATCACCTCAAAGTCAAGTCCGTGTGAGGTGCGAGGGGCGGCGCTGTACCGCCCCCCGCCGTTCCGGGAGCCCCACCGGAATCAATCAGCTCTTGGGCAGAAGAACCGTATCGATCACGTGGATGACGCCATTCGACTGATCCACATCAGCAATTGTCACGGTGGCGACGTTGCCGTTCTCATCGGTCAGGGTGATCTTGTCGCCGTCCATCTTCGCTTCGAGCATGCAGCCGCCCACAGTCTTGACCGGGTGGTTGCCGCCATCATCGGCGATCATCTTGCCGATGGCGCTCGACATGGCTTCCGTTGCCACCACGTGGCAGGTCAAAACCGTGGCAAGCGTTTCCTTGTTCTCCGGTTTCAGAAGCGTTTCGACCGTGCCGTCGGGCAGCTTTTCAAAAGCGGCATTGGTGGGGGCAAACACGGTGAAAGGCCCTTCGCCCGACAGCGTATCGACCAGATCAGCAGCCTTCACGGCAGCAACCAGAGTGGTGTGGTCTTTCGAATTGACTGCATTCTCGACAATGTTCTTGTCGGCATACATGGCCGCGCCGCCAACCATCGGGTTCTCGGCCAGAGCCGTGCCTGTGAACGCGAGAGCAATCGAGCCGGCGAGAATGGAAGCAGTGATCTTACGCATGTTAGAACTCCTCAGGTCATTTATGGGACCGCCATCCTGGCCAGTCCGTTTTGGGAACATGAGGAGACACGGAGGGGCTCTCCGGGAAGTTTCAAAAAAACTGATTATTTTTTGAAGACCGAAATCAGATGTCGCGCAAATCGCCGAGTGCGACCACAGGTCCAGTGGGTGTGCCATCCGGCGAACCGCCCAGTGGCTCGGTGGTGATGGCAAACACGGCGCCGGCTTCGATGGCAGCGCCAAGAGCCTCGCTCAACGCCACATGAACGCTGGATCCGACCGGAATGACCCCGAGAGATACTGGCGGATTGTCGCCCTCGATCGCCCAGAGCTCGAAATCGCGCCCATCGGGCCGCGCGCCTGAAACATGGGAGAGCGCCACGTCGCGCTTGGTGCCGTCATAGACCGCAAGATAACGCACATCGGTGTCGTCATGGGCGAGCGAGGCAACGAAACGCTGTTCCTGGAGCGGCTGATTGCCGAAAGGCAGGTTCGTGTAGGTGAGGGCGACATAAGCCACCAATGCCACAAGCGCAGCCATGGCAGCGCCGCGCCAGAAAGCGAGGCTCGACCACAGGCCTGGTCTCTCCGCAGCCGTTCGAGCGCCGAAAAGCCGTGCGTCGATAAGAGATTTTGCGTTTGCGGGAGGCTCCGCCGATTCATAAGCATCTGCCATGGGTGCAAGCTGTGCCTCCCACGCTTCCACTAAGCGTGCAAATTCACCTTCCGTTTCGATACGGCGGGCGGTGGTCGCGCGCTCGTGGGCTGCCAGAACGCCAAGCACATATTCGGCCGCGACGAGATCATCGTCGCGACCATCGGGTCCGTTTTCGTCTGCCACCGTCATCGTTCTAGGCATTCCCTGAGCTTCAAGAGGCTGCGCCGCAGCCACGTTCGCATCGTGTTGAGCGGCACATCGAAATGGGCCGCAAGTTCGGCGTAACTGTCGCCGTCAAGATAGGCACCACGCACAGCCTTGGCGCGATCGGCTTCCAGTTCGCCAAGACAGGCGTCGATAAGCCGTCGCTCACTGCCGGCTTCCGCCTGGCTTTCCGGGCTGGGCTGCGGATCGGCAATCGCCTGCGCCTCATCCAGTTCCGCGGCGGGTGCCTTGCGCGCCCTCAGCCTGTCAATCGCGTGATTGCGCGCCACGGCCACCAGCCAGGTTATCGGGCTGAGATCCGTTGCTGCAAACCGGTCTGCCTTGGTCCAGATCTTCACATACACGTCCTGCAGTGCCTCTTCGGCCTCTGCCCTGTCCTTCAAGACACGCAGGCAAACGCCGAAGAGTTTCGCACTCGTGTGGCGGTAAAGCAGATCGAAAGCCGCACGCTCCTTGAGCGCGGTGCGAAAGATCAGCTTCGTTATCTCATTCGGAGTCATTGTTGGAGACTAGGCGCAAACGGCATGGTGGGAAAGGCGAAGAAACGAGGGAGTTATGGCGCGTCGAGGAAAAGGCAAGTCCGCAGCCTACCGTTCGCGCACGCAGCTTTTTACCGCCTGACCAGCAAGATCGTTTCACTTGCAGCGAAAAATGCTTTATGAAACCGCCGTTTTGACTTTGGGGAACAACACGATGACGGACATGACGGAAACCGCTGAAGCTCAGGCCCGCTTCCTTTCGGCGGCACTGCCTTATATGCAGCGTTATGAAAACAAGACCATCGTCGTGAAATATGGCGGCCACGCCATGGGCGATGCGGCCCTTGGCCAGGCGTTCGCCCGTGACATCGCGCTCCTGAAGCAGTCCGGCGTCAGCCCCATCGTCGTCCATGGTGGCGGCCCGCAGATCGCGGCCATGCTCAAGAAGATGGGCATCGAATCGAAATTCGAGGGCGGCCTTCGCGTCACGGACGAGAAAACCGTCGAGATCGTGGAGATGGTTTTGGCCGGCTCCATCAACAAGGAAATCGTGGCGCTTATCAACGCCGAGGGCGAGTGGGCCATCGGTCTCTGCGGTAAGGATGGCAACATGGTCTTCGCCGAAAAGGCTCACAAGACCGTGGTCGACCCCGATTCAAACATCGAGCGCGTGCTCGATCTCGGTTTCGTTGGCGAGCCGGTGGAGGTCGACCGCACATTGCTGGATCTCCTTGCTCATTCAGAGATGATCCCCGTCATAGCTCCTGTGGCGCCCGGCCGCGACGGCCACACCTATAACATCAATGCCGACACGTTTGCCGGGGCGATTGCCGGCGCCGTGCGCGCCACGCGCCTTCTGTTTCTCACCGATGTGCCTGGCGTGCTCGACAAGGACAAGAAGCTGATCGACGAGCTGACGGTCGCCGAAGCCCGCTCCCTCATCAAGGATGGCACGATTTCCGGCGGCATGATCCCCAAGGTGGAAACTTGTATTCAGGCCATCGAGCGCGGTGTGGAAGGCGTGGTCATCCTCAACGGCAAGACCGCGCATGCGGTTCTGCTCGAGCTTTTCACCGAGCACGGCGCAGGAACGCTGATCGTTCCGTGAGGGTGAGTTCTCGAGAAAAATCGAAAACACGCTTGACCTGGAGTTCACTCCAGAAAGTAAATGCATATGTGCACACAATGGAGATGCACATATGCAAGAGCACACCGTCATCGAACGGTTTCTTGAGGCATTAAAGGCAAGCGGCGTCGAAAGAGCCTGCGCCTTTGGGGCTGAGGATGCGCTGCAGCCCGTGCGGGAGGCCGCATGAAGATTGGCGAAGTCGCAAGACGCACCGGTCTGAGCATCGACACGCTGCGCTATTACGAGAAGCTTGGTCTCATCGATCCGCCCTGGCGGCAGGGTGGTCAGCGTGCTTATGACGAAAACATCATCGCATGGCTGAAATTCATCAGATTGTTGAAAGCCACCGGAATGCCGCTTGCCGATGTGGAGACCTATGCTCGTCTACGTCGTGACGGCGAGCGCAGCTCTGTTCAGCGCCGCGAGATGCTGGAACATCAGCGCATGGTGGTGTTGGCGAAGATCGATGAACTTAAGGCATGTGTCGAACTGCTCGACCACAAGATCATGAATTATGCCGAGATCGAAATGCGCCACCGCGCCGAGGACGGCCTCAAGGAACAGACTTATGACCATTGAGAACACGATTGGCAACGAAGTGGCGCTGTCGGCCCTCGAACAGGGGCGTGAGATTGCGGCAAAGCTCAATCCCGAGCTCGAGACGATTTTGGCCCAGCGCTATGATGACGCTCTGCCGGGGTTGGCGGAAACGCTGATCGAAAGTGCCTATGGCCGCTTCTATGCTCGCGAGGGTCTCGACCTGAAAACGCGCCAGCTTGCCACTGTGGCGGCGTTGACTGCGCTTGGTGGACAGACGGCCCCGCAACTCAGGGTCAACATCGAACATGCGCTTGCGGCGGGTGCTGCCGAGCGCGAGATTCTGGAAGTCATTCTGCAGATGGCCGCCTATGGTGGCTGGCCGGCGGCAATCAACGGCCTCAATGCGGCGCTCGGGCTCTTCGCAGAACGAACAGAGTCGTCGGGGGCTTCCGCTTGGGATGGGCAGTAGCCCTACAAAAGCACTAGCAGCAAGATCCCCGCGACAATCAGCAGGCAGCCCGCCACTTCCGTGCGGTTGATGTGTTCGCGGAAGAAGAAAACGGAGGAGGCGAAGGCGAAGATCATCTCGATTTGCGCCAGCGCCTTCACCACCGCTGCTTGCTGGAGGGTCATGGCGCTGAACCAGCCGAGCGAAGCCGCCGCGCCGACAAAGCCGACGAATAGCGATGGCTTCCAGGCCTTCGCGATCCGCCCGACCTCCGCGCGGTCGCGCCAGAGCATCCAGGCAAGCATGATGACGGTCTGAAAGGTGATGGTCACGGCAAGCGTCGTGGTCGCTTGCATCACGTAATTGGGTCCACCCAGAGAGAGTGATGCGGCACGATAAGCCACAGCCGTGATCCCGAACAGGGTGCCGGACGCAAGGCCGATAAGGGCTGTGCGGCTGATGAGCGAACCGAACAGATTGCCCCAGCTCATAGGCACGCGCGCCACCGAGATAAGCATCACGCCGACCACCGTGACGGCGATGGCGATCAATGCTCCGAAGCCGGCGACCTCGCCAAGAAGCACAAGGCCGAAGATCGCCGCTTGCGCCGGCTCGGTGCGCGAATACGCGGTGCCGACCGCAAAATTGCGGAAGGAGAAGAGATAGATCAGTAGGAATTGCGCGGAAATCTGCCCCAATCCACCGAGCATTGTCCAAGCGAAAAAGGTCCCGTGGAGCTCAGGGAACTCGAAGCCGGCCGCAAAGTGAAGTGCGAGCCAAAGCGCTAGCGCGAACGGCATGCCGAAGCCGAAGCGAACGAAGGTCGCTCCGGTCGTGCCCATGACGCCTTTGAGGTGCTTCTGCCCGACGGATCGCAGGTTTTGCAGAAAGGCTGCGGCAATGGTGATGGGGATCCACAATTCCATGCTGCGTTTTCTGCAGCCCTCGCGCCAAACGCGCAAGGGCGCAGATCTGTGAAGCTGGTATACCAGTTCGGGCTACCTCAAAGGCTGGGTTCGTTCGGCATCTGCCGGGTAATGAAGGCAGGGGTCGAGACTTGCGTGGTCGGCATCGATCTGATTCAGCGTTCCACTCAGCACCACACGATCACCCGCTTGGCATATGTAGATTTCATAGATCACGCACACCACTTCGGGATCGAGCGTTTCGTAGATAAGCATTCAGCCGATTAAGCCGTCGTTCTCCACCGCGCGCACTTCACTCAACACGTCAATGGTGATTCACTCATCGTTTTTGGAATCGAGTGCTGGCAAGCTTGTCGCGCAATTGCGCACACGTTGCTTCGAAGCTCGGCTCAGGTTGGGCGAGAAACGCCGTGGCGAAAGCGAACATCGTAAGGCGAAGGCAAATATGGTGCGTTCCGACCATGGAAATCATCAATAAGTTGCGATAGCGGCACGGTCCTTTTGCATCGTGGCGTTTGATCGAAGCGGAAAAACCTGCTGGCTGATTGCGATGAACCGGTCGGCTCTGGCATAAGGGGCCATGACAAAACAGCTCTCGGCCGACCGCATTTCAGCAGATCGCTTTTCCCACATTACCGATTGGGTGTTCGATCTCGACAACACGCTTTATCCACATCACAGCAATCTGTTTTCACAGATCGACGTCAAGATGACGGCGTATATGACAGATTTGCTGCAGATGGAGCATGAGGAAGCCAGAAAACTTCAGAAACAGCTATATCTGGAATATGGAACCACGTTGAACGGGCTGATGAAGCGTTACGACATCGACCCGGATGATTTTCTCGAGAAGGTGCACGACATCGATTATTCGTGGCTCGACCCCAATCCGGCGCTTGGCGATGCGATCCGCGCGCTGCCGGGCCGCAAGTTCATCTTCACCAATGGCGACCGGGGACACGCCGAGCGCACAGCCCGTCAGCTCGGCGTACTCGATCATTTCGATGACATATTCGACATCGTTGCGGCCGGTCTTCTTCCGAAGCCGGCTGCCGCAACCTATGACAAGTTTGTCGCCCTGCATCGGGTGGTAGGCAGGAACGCAGTCATGTTCGAGGATCTCGCGCGCAATCTGGCAGTGCCGAAGAAACTAGGTATGACGACAGTTCTGGTCGTGCCAAACAATTTCGAGCCGACTTTCACCGAGATATGGGAGCAGGACCCGAACGAGGAAGACGATGTCGACTTCGTCACAGACAACCTCGCGGAATTTCTCGAAACGGTTATGAAGGTCTGACTCCGATGCGGCGCTTCACGTCCTTTGAAGCACGTATCGACACCATTGCGCATCGCGTGCTCGACAGCTTGCCTGCACACGGCCTGGCGGGCGCTCTGGTTGAATTCGCCGTGTTTGGATTGAAACAGGCATGGGCTTGCCTTTTCGGCGGGCTACTGCTCGCGCTCATCATCGCGACTCATTATCTGTGGCCGCGGAACGCCTTTCTGGCGCGTTACGATTTTCTGTTTCTAGCAGCGCTTGCCATACAGGTTCTCATGCTGGCCGCTCGCCTTGAACAGCCATCCGAAGCCAAGGTCATCCTTATTTTCCATGTGGTCGGTACGGTGATGGAGGTCTTCAAGACTTCAGCGGGTTCATGGGTCTATCC
This sequence comes from Nitratireductor kimnyeongensis, assembly GCF_019891395.1. Classification (NCBI taxonomy): domain Bacteria; kingdom Pseudomonadati; phylum Pseudomonadota; class Alphaproteobacteria; order Hyphomicrobiales; family Phyllobacteriaceae; genus Nitratireductor; species Nitratireductor kimnyeongensis. Next base: position 2,674,654 of record NZ_CP078143.1, read on the forward strand.
TGAGGAAAGCGTATTCCGCATCGCCGCTGTGCCGCTCTTCTCGGGTTTCATGTATGCCGCCGTGGGATCCTATCTCGCGCGCATCAGCCGGATTTTCGACATGCGCTATACCCGCTATCCGGCGTTCTGGATGACATTGGTTCTGGCCGCGGGGATTTATGTGAACTTTTTCGCCCACCACTATACGATTGATGTGCGTTATGGTCTCTTTGCGGCCACGGTGCTGCTTTTTGCACGCACCACCGTGCATTACCGCGTGTTCCGGTTTCGCCATCGAATGCCGTTGCTGCTCGGCTTTCTGCTGGTGGCATTGTTCATCTGGTTCGCGGAGAACATCGGCACCTGGTCCCGCGCCTGGATCTATCCCGAGCAGTCTGGTGCATGGACACCGGTTTCCATTTCCAAACTGGGCTCTTGGTATCTCCTAATGATCATTTCCTTCGTTCTGGTGTCCGTGGTTCACCGCCCTCGAACGCCTGATGAAGTTCGGTTGGAAGATGTTCGGGCCAGCGCCGGCCATGCCGACGCCGCCCTGTAGCAGATACCCGCGCTCCGGCGTTAGTGGTTGTGCCCCCCATCGGAGGCTTTATCGCGGGCAGGGCCCGTCATCAGCTCCATATCGACCGTGCCCGCCTTTTCGAAGCCGAGCGTCAGTGGTATGGCCTCACCCTCTTGAAAACCTCTTTCCACCTGCATGAACATCACGTGCAGGCCGCCTGGCTCCAGTGTTACCGTTTCGCCGGCAGGTATCGTCAGACCGTCCTTGACCGGGCGCATGACCATGACATCGTTGTTCATTTCCATGGTGTGCACTTCCACCTTGCCTGCGCGGGTGGAGGTCAACGACACCAAAGTGTCATCGACTGCACCGGTATTTTCTATGGTCATGTAACCGCCGCCTGAGGGCTGGCCGGGCAGCATGGCACGCACCCGCGCGTGTGAAATCTTCAGATCACCGACCTGGACCGCGTGATGGGATTGGTGACCGTTGGTCCTTTCGGTACTCTCTACCTTTGAAGAATGGTGGTGATCATCCGTGCCATGGGCAGCGGCGCTCGATACGAGCAGTGGAAGTGCGGCGGCTGCCGCGATAAATCTGTTTGAAAGCATGGGTTTGCCTTTCCTGACTGAGCTTTACACTGCCGGAAAATCCGGACTTGAAAGATCAGACAGGGGCGGGGGGGGCGCGAATGGCGTGCGCTGTATCGCTGGAAGGTGTGGTGCGTACCCGTTCTTTCCAATGGGACAAAACGGCACCGCTTTCCCGCCGTACGGGAAGTATCAGAACTGGAGTATGCGGTGTGGCCGATGAGAGCTGGAACCCGCATGCATGGCCACTCAAGCAGAGCGGACAATCAGCCGCGCGGGGATGCGCGCGACTGTCATCGGAAACCGAGCCGATCCCGTGGGTGGTGCATATGACAAGGCCATAGGAGGCCGGTGCAGTCGCAGCCAGGGCCAGTGGCTGCAATAGCCCCATAAGCAGTGAGACAAAGCCAACGGCCGCGAAAAGCTTCGCATCGCAGCGCAGGCTCTCAAACCAGCTTGTGTTGCAAGGGCATCGCGTCATTCGCGAATGCCTAGCTGATTGGCGTCCGTGCCGCCAGCCCCCCCATGCTGCGGCATGGAAGCTCAGAGTTCGTAGAACCCCGAAATCTTGGCCCAGGCCTCCTCTGCCGTGTCGACAAAGGTGATCAGCTCGTCGTCGCCGGGAGAAATCGTACCCTGTTCCGCCAGGAAGGCCAGATCAATCGCACCCTCCCAGAATTCCTTGCCGAAGAGCACCACGGGTACCCGCTCCATGCGGCCGGTCTGGATCAGTGTCAGCGTCTCGAACAATTCGTCCATCGTGCCAAACCCGCCGGGGAACACCGCGACCGCCTTCGCCCGCATCATGAAGTGCATCTTGCGGATCGCGAAATAGTGGAAGTTGAAGCAGAGTTCCGGCGTCACATAGGGGTTGGGCGCCTGCTCGTGCGGCAATACGATGTTGAGGCCGATTGAAGGCGCACCGCAATCGGCAGCGCCGCGATTGCCCGCTTCCATCACGCCAGGCCCTCCGCCCGTCACCACCACGTATTCACGGTAATAGGATTTGGCTGATTCTTCAGAGCACAACCGCGCAAAATTGCGGGCTTCCTGATAGTATCGGCTGTTCTTCTCGAGGTTCTTTTTCTGCGTCTCGTTCTTGGCAGCCCAGGCCTCGCCACCCGGCTCGGGCAAGCGTGCGCCGCCGAAAAGGATCACCGTGGACCGAATGCCGCGCTCCGCAAGCGCCATTTCCGGCTTCAGAAGTTCCAGCTGCAGACGCACCGGACGCAGCTCGCGCCGAGTCATGAAGTCCTCGTCGTCCCAGGCCAGACGATAGGTTTCCGCGCGCGTTTGCGGTGTGTCGGGCACTTGCCGCGAACGGCGCAGATCCTCGTCTGAATGCGGTAGAGGGGTCCAGCCGTTCTCGTCTTTCGAATCCATCGTCATTTATCCGTCCGTTGGCGCGTCCCCGCGCGATCCCGAGATTGACCCTTGGTGACGCTTCGCATAGTTTCCGCGCCGACCTGGGGCCTTTTCCAAAACTATGGCTGAGCCCTTAACAGCTTGTTCAATGGAGCCGCAAGCATGACGAGTATGGATGTCGCCGCGCTGGAAACAACAATCGAAAAGGCATTTGACGAGCGCGACGGCGTTTCAACCGATACCCGCGGAGAGATCCGCGATGCGGTGGAAGCCTCGCTGCAACTGCTCGACAGCGGCAAGGCGCGTGTGGCAGAGCGCCAGGCAGATGGCTCCTGGAAGGTGAATCAGTGGCTGAAGAAGGCCGTCCTGCTGTCTTTTCGCCTGAACCCGATGCAGGTCATCAAGGGCGGCCCAGGCGATGCCGTCTGGTGGGACAAGGTGGCTTCGAAGTTCGATGGCTGGAGCGCCAACGAGTTCGAGAAGGCCGGCTTCCGCGCCGTTCCTAACGCCGTTGTGCGTCACTCCGCCTATGTCGCACCCGGCGTCGTTCTGATGCCGTCCTTCGTCAATCTCGGCGCCTATGTGGGCGAGGGCACGATGGTCGACACCTGGGCCACCGTCGGCTCCTGCGCCCAGATCGGCAAAAACGTGCATCTTTCGGGCGGGGTCGGCATCGGCGGCGTTCTGGAGCCCATGCAGGCCGGCCCCACCATCATCGAGGACCACTGCTTTATCGGCGCGCGCTCGGAGGTGGTCGAGGGCTGCATCGTGCGCGAAGGCTCGGTGCTGGGCATGGGCGTCTATATCGGAAAGTCCACCAAGATCGTCGACCGCGCCACGGGCGAAATCTTCTACGGTGAAGTTCCGCCCTACTCGGTGGTCGTCGCCGGCTCCATGCCCGGCAAGCCCATGGGCAATGGCGAAGCAGGCCCGGGCCTCTACTGCGCCGTCATCGTCAAGCGTGTCGATGAAAAGACGCGCTCCAAGACGTCGATCAACGAACTCCTGCGCGATTGACGAGCGGCGGAGAAACGCAATGCCCAAGGGACAGATCGCCTGGCTGTTTTTCGGCTTTTCCGGACGGGTAAGCCGCGCCGCGTTCTTTCTGGCAGGCATGCTTCTGGCTGTCCTGCAGGCCTTTGCGCTCTATCGATTTACCCTGGCGCCGGAGGGTAGCGGCGCCAGCGGCATGTGGGCCCTGCTTTTCTGGGGGATTTTCTTCGTCTCGGTCTTCTCGTCCGTGGCTCTGGGTGTCAAGCGGCTGCATGATTTTGGCAAGCCGGGCATTTTCGCCGTTTCGCTCTTCATCCCGATGGTATCGATCCTCGCCTTCATCGTGCTTTGTCTTTATCCGGGCGATGCTGGCGCGAATGAATATGGCGATCGGACAAACGCGCCGAAGCAATAGAAGGTTTGCCGCGTGACAGGCACGACCTGTTGGATTATCCCTTGCGCATGACACTGCCGACAGATCCCGCCGCCAATCTCGCCGAACTCATCCGCTGTCCCTCCGTCACACCGGTGGAAGGGCAGGCGCTTTCCGTGCTTCAGGGCATGTTGAAGGCGCTCGAATGCATGGTCGAACGCCCGGTCTTTTCCGAAGAGGGCACGCCCGACATCGAAAACCTCTATGGCAAGCTCGCCGGCCAGGGCTCGCATCTCATGTTTGCCGGTCACACCGATGTCGTGCCGCCCGGCGATGAGGCAGCCTGGAAACATCCGCCCTTTGCCGCCGCCATCGCCGATGGCCAGATGTACGGCCGGGGCGCGGTTGACATGAAGGGTGGCATAGCCTGTTTCGTCGCCGCACTTGCGCGTTATGTGGAGGCCCACGGCAAGCCGAAAGGCTCCGTCTCTTTCCTCATCACCGGCGACGAGGAAGGCCCGGCGCTCAACGGAACGATCAAGCTTCTCGAATGGGCCGTGGAGCGTGGCGAAAAATGGGACGCCTCGATCGTTGGCGAACCCACCAATCCCGACAGGCTCGGCGACATGATCAAGATCGGCCGGCGTGGTTCGCTCACCGGTCGCATCACCGTCAATGGCCGTCAGGGGCACGTTGCCTATCCGCACCGGGCGGACAATCCAGTGCCGGGCCTCATGCAATTGCTTGAAGCGCTGCTTGAGACCCCCTTCGACGAAGGCACGGCCGATTTTCAGCCGAGCAATCTGGAAGTCACCACGGTCGATGTGGGCAACACCGCCACCAATGTCATCCCGGCCAGGGCCACGGCGGTTTTCAATATCCGCTTCAACGACACGTGGAGCGTGGAAAGCCTGCAAGCCGAAATTCATAACCGTCTCGACCGTGCGGCAGAGGAAAATCGTCTGCGCAAGGGCATCGACCAGCCGGTCGATTTCGATATCGACTGGCTTGGCCGCCCGAGCCCCGTTTTCCTGACGCGCGACGAAAAACTGGTTGAAACCCTGTCGGCTTCGGTCGAGTCGGTGGTCGGCTCGCGTCCACAACTCTCCACCTCCGGCGGCACATCGGATGCGCGTTTCATTAAGGATTACTGTCCTGTGGTGGAGTTCGGCCTCGTCGGCCAGACCATGCACATGGTCGATGAGCGGGTGGCGCTGTCTGACCTCGAAACCCTGACGCAGATCTATCTGCGTTTCCTAGAAGATTGGTTTGGCTGACGATGCCTTCATTCGCCGAGATCCAGCAATATCTTGCCGGTGTTTGGCGCTTGATGATGGGGCGGTCTGAAGGCCTTCGCCTGCTTGATCTGTCGGCGGACGGTTTCTGGAATTCGTTCTTCGCTATCCTTGTTGCCTTTCCGCCCATGGTGGTGGGGTGGGCGGCGATCTCAAATGAATTGGCGGGCATCGAAATCTTCACCTCCCGCTTCTCGCTGTTCACGCGGTTGATGTTGACGGACCTGGCCACCTGGATTCTGCCCTATGCTATCCTAGCGCTTGCAGCGCGTCCGGCCGGCATTGCCGATCGGTTTGTGCACTACGTCATTGCAAACAACTGGGCGTCCGCGCTGTTTGCCTGGGTAACACTCCCGGCTATGCTCATGCGGCTGCTGTTTCCCGAGGCTGCGGATCTTGCAAATCTCGTCACCTTCCTGATCTTCCTTGCGACGATGGTGCTTTCTTGGCGGCTTACAAATGCCGCCATCGGCAAAGGACCAGTTGTCGCTACAGCTGTCTTCGCAGCCATGTTTGCCGCTTCGCTCGCTATTCTGTTCACGTTCGAAGGACTGCTCGGGCTCACGCGTGCCGGATAGGCGAAGCTGGCAGCGGCTCGCGGTCAAGCCACGGGCGGATCAATAATCCACACGCGTCAGGTAAAGCCCGTGCGGCGGAGCGACCGGACCGCATGCCTTGCGGTCGCGGGCTTCGAGCGCCCGGGTCACGTCGTCGGCGCTCCAGCCGCCTTCGCCCACCCGCTTCAGCGTGCCTGCAAAGGAGCGCACCTGATTGTGCAGAAAGGAACGGGCCGAGGCGCGGATTTCCACGAATTCGCCGTTGCGCGTTACTTCCAGCTTTTCCAGTGTCTTGATCGGACTTTTTGCCTGACACTGAGCGGCGCGGAACGTTGTGAAATCATGGGTTCCCACCAGCCGCTGCGCCGCCTCGTGCATGGCTTCCGCATCGAGCGGTGCCGCCACATGCCAGGCATGGGCGCGGTCAACGGTCAGGGGCGGGCGGCGGTTGTGAATGCGGTAGAGATAGTGCCGGGCTTTTGCGGAAAACCGCGCGTCGAAATCATCGGGCACCTGCGCGGCCTCGATCACGGCCACCGTTTGCTCGGCCATTGCAAGATGCGCATTGATTGCGTTCTGCACGGTCCGCGCAGACCATTCACGCGAGAGGTTGAAGTGGGCCACCTGCGCCAACGCATGAACCCCAGTGTCGGTGCGCCCTGCTCCGAAAAGCGTCACCGCCTCACCGGAAAAGGCGGCAATGGCATTCTCAATTGCCGCCTGCACCGAATGGTGTGTGGCCTGCCGCTGCCAGCCGAAATAGGGTCCGCCATCATACTCGATGTCGATGCGGAAGCGCGCCATCGTCAAAGCCTGCCAAAGGCTGAAGCATAAACGAGTTTTCCTGTGCTGGGTGCGTCATCACCCCAGCGCACGGCTTGCAGCGCCTCGCACTGATACGCGCTCTCGAATTTTGCTGCATCTTCATGCCGATAGCCGAAGCGGCCATAATAAGCGGGCTCGCCCAGGACAACAGATAGTGTTTCGCCGGTGTTGATCAAATGCCGATGGGCCTCCTCGACAAGCCGCGCAGCAATACCTTGCCGCTGATGGGCAGGTGAAACGGCAAGCGGGGCTAGTGCCACGGCGGGATAGCGGGCGTCGCCGATCACCACATGAAGGCGCGAGAAGAGCACATGACCGCACACCACGCCTTCGGTTTCAGCCACGAGCGATAGAACCACGTCTCCATCGGCACGCAGCGACTGAACAAGGCCTGCTTCACCATCGCCATCAAAGGCGGCAAGCAGCAGGGTATGGATCGCGTCGCGGTCGCCTTCAGTCTCAGGTCGTATATGCAATGCGCTCATGGAAGCACGGTTCCTTTCTTAAGCTTTGCGCCGCGGAGGAATTCGACGGCCTGCATGGGTTTGCCACCGGCGCGCTGTATTTCGGTCAGTCGTACCGCGCCTTGGCCGCAGGCGATCTTCAAGGCCTCGTCCAGCACTTCGCCGGGGGTGCCTTTGCCCTCCGCGCGTTGTGACCGTATAAGTTTGACGCGTTCGGGCTTGCCGCCAAACGAGATTTCGCACCAGGCACCGGGAAAGGGCGAAAGCCCGCGAATGTGGTCGTGAACCGAGCGGGAGGTGCGCATCCAGTCAACGCGGGTCTCGGCCTTCAGGATCTTCTTGGCATAGGTCGCGCCTTCACCCGGTTGTGGTGTCAGCGTCAATGAACCCTTTTCGAGCGCTTCCATGGCCTCGACTATCAGGTCAGCACCTGCATCCTTCAGTACATCATGAAGTTCACCGCCGGTCATGTCGGGCGTGATGGCCACGCGTGTCGTCATCGCGACGGGACCGGTGTCGAGCCCTTCGTCCATCTTCATAACCATCATGCCGGTCTCGGTATCGCCGTCCATGATCGCGCGTTGGATGGGGGCAGCCCCTCGCCAGCGGGGGAGAAGCGAGGCGTGTCCGTTGAAGCAGCCAAGCTGGGTACCGTCCAGAATGGGCTTTGGAAGTAGAAGTCCGTAAGCCACCACGATGGCGGCGTCGGCTTCAAGCGCTGCAAACGCAGCCTGCTCGTCCTCGCCCTTGAGCGATTTCGGGGTTCGCACTTCGATGCCGAGCGATTCTGCGGCCTGATGAACCGGAGATTTGGTGAGCTCCAGTCCTCGCCTTCCGGCAGGTCGCGGCGGCTGCGAGTAGACGGCGACGATTTCGTGTCCTACCTCAGCCAGCGCCCGAAGAGTGGCAACGGAAAAATCCGGAGTACCCATGAAGATGAGACGAAGTGCCATGCAGCGTGTCCGATGCGTTCAGTCAGTCAAACGAGCGCACCCGCGCTCCTGCGGTGCTTGAAGCGGATTTATCCGCTTCCGGTCAAGCCCCGCAGCGCCAATTGCCTCACATGGGCAGATTGGTCAGCCGACCATGCGCGCGGGCGGGCGGTCCTTGGCGAGTTTCTTGAACTTGCGCACCACCATGTCGCGCTTGAGTTTCGACAGATAATCGATGAACAGAACACCGTTCAGATGGTCGATCTCGTGCTGCAGGCAGGTAGCGAGAAGGCCGTCGGCTTCCACGGTCTGCTGCTTGCCGTCCAGATCGAGATAGTTGACCGTGACACCTGCAGGCCGCTCCACTTCCGCGTAGTAATCGGGGATGGAAAGGCATCCTTCCTCATGCACATTGCGCGCATCGGAACTGGCCACGATCTCGGGATTGATCACCACCATGGGCGCAGGCTCTTCGTCCTTTTCCGAAACGTCGATCACCAGCATGCGCAAGGGTTCGCCCACCTGAACGGCGGCAAGGCCAATGCCTGGCGCGTCATACATGGTTGCCAGCATGTCGTCGGCAAACGTTCGTAACTGATCATCGAAGCGCTCGACCGGTCTGGAGGTCTCGCGCAGGATCGGGTCGGGAAGAAGGACTAGCGGTTTAATCGTCATGGCGTTCAGGTAAGCCCTGCCTGTGAGAACGTCAATACAGAACACTTGTTCACGTTTTGGTCTTATGGAGGCATCACGAATCGTCTAGAGTGCCGGCCATGAACGAGATGTCCGATATTTTTTCAACGCCCGTGGCGCAGCTCGGTGCCAGCACGCTCACGCTTGGCCAGCTTCTTCTGGCCGTCGGTTTCCTGCTTTTTGTCCTGATGATCGCGCTGGTCGCTGGGCTTTGGCGCGCGGCGCGCGCGCGGGCGGTGGCCGCGGCAGAGGCTGCCCAGCACGCCCGCGATGCCGAGGCGCGCATGGCCGAACTCACCCGGGCGCAGGCCGAGCTTCAGGGGCGCATGGGCTCGATCGCCGAGGTGTTCGGAAGTCGGCAGGCGGAATTGACCAAGGCATTGTCGGAACGACTTGACGGCATGAGCTCGCGGCTCGGCCAGTCCATTACCGAACAGACCAAGTCGACGCATGAGAACCTTTCAAAGCTGCAGGAGCGGCTGGCGGTGATCGACACGGCTCAGAACAACATCCAGTCGCTCGCCGGTCAGGTGGTGCAGCTTCAGCAGATCCTCTCCAACAAGCAAACGCGCGGCGCCTTCGGCCAGTCGCGCATGGAGGCGATCATCGCCGACGGCCTGCCGCATACGACCTATGAGTTTCAGGCAACACTTTCCAATGGCAGCCGGCCCGACTGTGTCGTCAAGATGCCCAATGATGCGCCATCACTGGTGATCGATGCCAAGTTCCCGCTCGAAGCGTGGAATGCCATCCGCGCCGCATCCGAAGGTGAGGGCGGTAGCCCCGAAGCCCGAAAAGCCGCAGAATCGGCGTTTCGCCGTGACGTGGAAGTGCACATCAAGGCGATCTCGGAGAAATATCTCCTGACCGGCGAGACGCAGGACACGGCCTTCATGTTCGTGCCATCGGAATCCATTTTCGCCGAGATCCACGAGAATTTCGAAAACCTTGTCCAGAGGGCGCATAGGGCCCGCGTGGTGATTGTTTCGCCGTCACTGCTCATGCTTTCGATCCAGGTCATTCAGGCCGTTCTCAAGGACACGCGCATGCGTGAGCAGGCGCATTTGATCCAGGCAGAGGTTGTGCGCCTGATGGAGGATGTCGGCCGGCTGGATGACAGGGTCCGCAAGCTGCAGACCCATTTCATGCAGGCGAACAAGGACATCGACATGATCCTCACCTCGACCGACAAGGTCACCAAGCGCGGGGCGAAGATCGAGGCGCTGGAGCTGGGTGCCGGCGAGGCGGAGAAGTCCGGCGCTAGCGACAATCGCCTCGGGCCCAAGAAGTCGAATGACGATGGCGGACCGGGCTCCGGTCAGCTGCGGCTGCGCGTCGTCGATGAGTAGTTCGAATATTTTCGAACTAGTGTTGACGATGTATTGGCGACGCATTAGGCCTTCGTGTCATGGAACACGAAACAGCCTCCGGCCAGCTTGAAGCACTGGGCAATCCCATTCGGCTCCGTATCTACCGTATGCTGGTTCGTGCGGGCGAAGAGGGCATGGCCGTTGGCGGGCTTCAGGAGCGAGTGGCCATGCCGGCCTCCACGCTGTCGCACCATTGCAAGAAGCTTCTGGAAACCGGCCTGATCACGCGCGAACGCCGCGGCACCACATTGATCTGCCGAGCGCACTACCCTGCCATGCACGCTTTGATCGGCTACTTGGCCGATGAATGCTGCGCTGACAGCGGCTCCAGTGCTTCCCGCGGAGAGCACTGATCATGGCGCAAGCTTTGACCGCACAGCCTGGATATCGGCGTATGATCACGGCACTCGGCATTGCCCAAATCTGCTCGTGGGGCTCGATTTTCTACAGTTTTCCCTTGATCGCAGAAGCGATGCGAACTGATCTCGGCTGGTCCAAACCTCTGCTTTACGGCGGTGCGACGGCGGGGCTGGTGCTGGCCGCACTTGCAGCCTATCCCGTGGGTGCGGCGATCGACCGAGGGCAGGGTCGCTGGGTGATGAGTGGTGCGTCGCTCATGGCCGGGTTGCTCTATCTTCTCTGGTCTCAGGTTGACAGCATAGCCCTCTTCTACACCGTTGTTCCGCTACTTGGCGCACTGCAGGCGGCCACACTCTATGAACCGGCCTTCGCTGTGCTCGCCCGCCGCGTCGGCGCATTGGAGGCGCGGCGCGCAATCACCGCGCTCACGCTTTGGGGCGGCTTCGCCAGCACCGTGTTCGTGCCGCTGGTTCAATGGCTTATCGACATGCTCGACTGGCGCGGCGCGCTGGTGGTGCTCGGCGCCATCAACGCCTTTGTCTGCGCCAGCCTCTATTTCGCGGTGATCGATCCATCAAAGGACAGGCCCGTGGAACCGGCAAAAGAAACCGGGAAGCCGGCCCTTGCCGGCCGCGCTGCCGTGTCCTGGGCCTTTCGCCAACCGGTTTTCTGGGCGCTGGTCCTTTTTCTCGTGCTTTATGCCGGGGTCTTTTCCAGCCTCAGTTTCCATCTTTATCCGCTGCTCCTGGAACGGGGGCTGACTGCTGGCGAAGTCGTCAGCATCGTGGCGGTCATTGGTCCGGCGCAGGTCGCGGGCCGCATAGCCATCTGGACTTTTGCTCCGGAAGCACCGGTGCGCCGCATCGGTGCGATCATGGTCGGCGTGTTCCCGCTGGTGCTCCTCGGCTACGCTTTCGCACCGCCGCAAATGTTTGTAATTGCTGCCATTGCCGCATTCTATGGTGCTGCCAATGGCATGATGACCATCGTGCGCGGGCTTGCCGTGCCGGAAATGCTGAGCCGCGAGGCCTATGGCGCGATCAATGGCGCGCTGATCACCCCGTCCCGCATGGTGGAGGCGGTTGCACCTCTGGGCGTTGCCGCCTTGTGGGCGGCAAGCGGCGGTTATGACCTCTATCTTTCGCTCGCCTTCGCGGCGACACTGGTCATGGTCGGTGCGTTCTGGACGGCCTCATTCATGGCGCGCCCAAAATTCCCGAAAACCGCCTGAAACGGGAAAATTCCGTTTCAATTCGCGGATTCTTCCGGAATTCCAGTCGAAATGGCCGAAAACGAATCTAGCCTGAAAATCGCGCTGTCAAAGCTTCAAGCGCTGCCGCATCCCCCGCCGGTCGATCCCGGTGCGCGGTCACGAGACAGGCCTCGGAACGCAGGATGATACCATCGTCGAGCACCTTCAGATGGTTCGCCTCAAGCGTCGATCCGGTCGAGGTGATATCGACGATCACGTCGGCGGAGCCAGCCGCCGGCGCGCCTTCGGTCGCGCCGAGGCTTTCCACGATCCGATAGACCTGAATGCCGTGCTTCTGAGAGAAGAACTGCTGGGTCAGCCGCCAGTATTTCGTGGCGATCCTTAGTCGGCGTCCATGCCGGTGACGAAAATCGGCGGCGACATCGTCAAGATCGGCCATGGTCGCCACGTCGAACCAGACCTGTGGCACCGCGACCACCACATCGGCGCGGCCAAAGCCCAGCCTTGCGGCAATCTCCACCTTGCGCTCCCAATCGGGAATGGTTTCGCGGACGAGATCTTCGCCGGTGACGCCGAGGTCGACCGTGCCGCGCTCCAGTTCGCGGGCGATTTCGGATGCGGAAAGAAAGGCGATCTCGACACCGTCCACGCCTTCAAGCGTGGCGCGGTAACGCCGGTCGTTTTCCGGCAGGTGCACGGTGAGGCCGGCCTTTTCGAGCTGAGCCAGCGCGTTCTCCTTCAGACGACCCTTGGAAGGCAGGGCGAGGGTAATGCTCATGCCGCCGTCTCCTTCAGGTCTGCAACGCGATCGAGCCAGATGGAAAAGCCGACGCCGGGAATGGGCGTCTCCGCCCCCAAAAGGGTCAGAAGTCGATCATAACGCCCACCACCGGCCAGAACTGTGCCCCTCGGAGAAGCGATCTCGAACACGAATCCTGTGTAATAATCGAGCGGACGGCCAAAGCCGGCATCATAGGTCAGCGCGTCGAGTGGCAAGCCCTCGCCAGAAATCCGTTCGGCGCGGGCAGAGAAGGTTTCGAGCGCGTCATCCAGGATGAGACCGTTTTCGGCGGCGAAGGCAGAAAGCTGCTCCTCCGCTTCGGCCAATGGTGTGCGCATGGCGACGAATGCCTTCAGCGCGCTCATTGCCTCATCCGTCAAACGCACGCTGCGCAGTTCCGCCTTCTCGATCAGCCGCCGGGCGATCTCCTGCGGGGCACGACCGGCAGAAGGAGAAATCCCGGTTTCGTCCATCACCGTTGCAATATGATCGGCAAGGGCTGCCTCATCACCACGCGCCACGAGCCCGGCAATGGCGCGCGGCAGGTTTGCGGCGGCCTGCGGGTTTGCCAGATCGTCGAGCGCGGCCTGCAGAAGCTTTTGCGAACCGAAGGCACGGGTCAGGCGCATCTGCCAGCCACGCGGCAGGCCGAGGGCCGAAAGCACCGCCTCGAACACGGCCTGATCGCCAAGCGTGACGGAGAGTGCGTGGCCCGGCAGAACACGCGTCAAAAGCGCATGTGCATCGGCCAGAGAGCGCGCATCCGCGCCGGCGCGGTCGCTCGCGCCAAGATCTTCGATGCCCGCCTGAAAGAACTCGGCTCCGCCTTCGCGCTGCTGGCGGAAGACCTCGCCCAGATAGGCATAGCGCTGCGGCGTGGCGGCACGCTTTTCGATGTGGTCGCGACAGACGGGTATGGTGAATTCGGGTCTGAGGCAGAGATTGGCGCCGGTCTCGCTCTCCGTCAGGAAGATGCGGCGGCGCAGATCCTCGCCGGCCATGTCCAGAAACGGATCGGCGGGCTGGATGATGGCGATGTCGGTCAGCTCCGCCTCGCGTTCGGCAAAGAGCGCGAAGATGTCGCCGGCGAAGTCGGGTGCACGCAGGGTCATGACTTGGATGCTTCGGCCTGTGCTGCAAGCATCTTGTGCACTGTCTCGACGAGTTCGCCTTCGCTGACGGTCATCTGCGCGACACGGGCCTCGCGCCATTCCTCGTTGCTTTCGATCTCGGCGGACAGCTTCTTGCCCTCGATCAGGTCCTTGATCTGCACCTCGCCATTGGCGCGCTCGTCCGCGCCCTGGATGATGGCAAGCGGCGAACCGCGACGGTCGGCATATTTGAGCTGGTTGCCGAACTTCTTCCAGTTGCCCTGATACATTTCGGCGCGAATGCCGGCAGCGCGCAGCGCCTGTGTGAACTGCTGGTATTTCGCCATTGCCTCGGTGTCGCCGTCCATGACGGTGACGAGGACCGGGGGCAGGACGGGATCCTGACCGAGCTTGCCAAGATTCTTGAGCGCGGTCGCCAGACGCGACACGCCGATGGAAAAGCCCGTTGCCGGAACCGGCTGGCCACGGAAGCGCGAGACGAGCCCGTCATAACGCCCGCCACCGCCAACGGAGCCAAAGCGCACGATCTCGCCCTTCTCATTGGGGATTTCAGCGGTCAGCTCGGCCTCGAAAACGGGACCGGTGTAATATTCGAGGCCACGCACGACGGAGGGGTCGATGAGGATGCGAGCCTCATCGTAGCCGGCCGCTGCGCACAGGCGTTGGATGGTATTTAACTCATCACATGCTTCAGTGACCTTAGGTGAATTTTCAAAATCAAGCAGAAGATTCTCGATCGTTATCGTGTTGGATGCACCAACCGACCCGGAGTTTTTTTCTCTCCAGCCAGTAATATTGATCAGCCTAGTAATCTGTTCATCATTGAGCCCCGCGCCCTTGGTGAAATCGCCTTCGCCCTCTTTGTCTCCGTCCCATCGGCCACCGCCAAGGAGCTTGGCGATCTCCGAAACAGGAAACTTATCAGCTTTGTCGATGGCGCGCAGGATGGTGAGCTTTTGCGCCTCGTCGGTGACGCCGATGGCCTCCATCACGCCGTCGAGCACCTTGCGGTTGTTGACGCGGATCACATACTGACCCTCTAGGCCGAGCGCTTCCATGACATCGGCCATCATCATGCACATCTCGGCATCGGCGGCGACGCCGGGCGCGCCGACCGTGTCGGCGTCGAACTGCATGAACTGGCGGAAACGGCCCGGTCCCGGCTTCTCGTTGCGGAACACATAGCCCGCTCGGTAGGTGCGATAGGGAAGCTGGATGTCGTTGAAATTCTCGGCCACGTGACGCGCCAGGGGCGCGGTCAGGTCGTAGCGCAGCGAGAGCCACTGCTCGTCATCGTCCTGAACGGAGAACACGCCCTCGTTCGGCCGGTCCTGATCGGGCAGGAATTTGCCCAGTGCGTCGGTGTATTCGAAGATCGGGGTTTCGACCGGGTCGAAACCATAGCGCTCATAGACCTCGCGGATCTTCGCGCACATCTCGTCCACGGCGCGAATGTCGCTCGCATGGCGGTCGACAAAGCCGCGTGGGAGCCTCGCCCGGGTCTTGTCAGCCTTTTTCGCCATGTCGAAATCCGTCCGTGAAAAGAAGAAAACCGCGCCCTGAAAGGGGGCGCGGCTGTCCTAGCCGATCAGAACCGAAGCGGCAAGGCCGAAGGGGGAGGCCGAAGCGGGTGGCCGCTTGGCGTCAGCCAACGATGCGCAGGTTGGAAAGCTCGTCGCCGATGGCCTTGAAAGCATCATCCAGATCGCCGCCCGTGGCGTTCCAGAAGAGTTTCACCGGCTTGCCGTTTCCATCCTTGCGCGTGCGCGAGTCGGAAGAGCACGCCTTAAGCGCATCGATCTGCTTTTTCTCCGTGGAATCGCGGCTGTCGAGATCGAGCGCGACCGTCATGACGATGATATTCTCGCTTTTCGCATTTTCGCAGGCGGCGCTCATATGGCTGGTCATCGCCGCCGAGTAATTGCTGTTGGAATAGTTGTACTCGCTGACGCCTGTGGCGCCTTTGAAAAGGCGGCTATCGCCCGCCCGGTTCCGCACATAGCCATAGTTGGAATAGATCGACTTCGCACCGGCAAGGTCGTTGCCGCCCGAGCGGTAGCTGGTGCCCGAATAGCTTTGCGCCGTGATGCTGGTGGGGGTGTAATAGGTATTGGCCCCGTCGGTCAGAACGATCACCACCTTGTCATTGCCCTTTTCGGTGTCCGGGCGGCCCTCGGTGAAGGGCGCGCGGCCGGAAACCACCCGCCAACCCCAGGCGAAACCTTCGGTCACATTGGTGGCGCCGCCTGCATCCATGTCGTCGATGGCGGCATTGATCTTGTTCAGCCCCTCGGTCTTGCCGACATCGGTCAACGGCGTGATCGGCTTGGTGCTGCAACTCGCATTCGGGCCCTCGTTGATGCCCATGCTGCCTGTTTCATAGGGAGTGAAATATTTCGGCATATAGGCCTGATCATACGCAGCGGATGCCGAACTGCTGGTGAAATCGTCCCACCAGTTGTTGTTGGCCGGCCTCCAGCTTGTATCGGTCTGGTCCGTTTCATCCGGCGCGAACATGGGAACGAACAGGCTCTTCGGGTCGCTGCTTTCAGCCGGGTCGTCATTGATGTTCAGCGGATAAGGACGCATCTCCACGCAACCGGCCCAGCTGGTAAAACGGTCATAGGTCGTGGTTTTTGTCTCGACCCACCCCCAGGTCCGGCAGGAACCGTTGTTCCGATAGCGGGTGCATTCATAGTTCCAATCCGAGGAGGTGCCCGAAATGCGCTTCATCTGGTCGTAGAGCGTGAAACGCGTGACCTTCTGGCCTTCTTCCTCTCCCCAGCCGCTGCCGCGCTTGTAATAGACGCCGCCTGACAATTCGACACGCTTGTTCGGATCGGCCGCCTTCATGGTCGACCAGTCGAAATTCTCATGGTGAATGGGCGAGGCGCCGTCTGTGTCCATCCAGCTTGCACTGGCATTGTCCGGTCCGACATTCACTGATGCCGCGAACGGCACGACACCGAACTGTACGGGCTTCTGGATCTGTTTCATCTGCGCGCCCTCGGCGGCGATGGTCTTCACCAGTTCCTTGGCAGCCTTCTTCAGGATGGTCAGACGCTTTTCGAAAGATCCGGTCGATGTGTAGTCCATCGAGCCGGAGTTATCGAGCACGAGGGCCACTTCCAGCGTGTTCTTGAGACGAATCTCGCTTTGCGCGCGGAAGTCGATCTTCGTTTCCTCATCGGCCGCTTCTTTCCGCAGCTTCTGGAACACGGGATAGAATATCGGCGCGTATTTGAGCTCCGCCTCGAGCTTCAGCGTACCACCGCCGGTGTTCTGGTTGGGCAGGGTGATGAGCAGCTTCGTGTTCTCGGGCTTTACGCTCCCCAGATTGGCTTCGAAGAAATCCTTCGCATAAGCCTTGGCATCGGCGTCGGATGCTCCTTGGGTGAGGTAACGGGCTGTCGCTATGCCTGCCGCATCGAGAGCATTCAGCGTCATCTGCCGCTGCCGGGAAATCTGGCTGTAATCCACCACGAGGGCGGCAACCCCCATGATGGGCGCCATCACAAGCGCCGTCATCATGGCAAAATTGCCGCGACGGTCATGCGCGAATTTCCTGAACATCTGTGCCACCCCACTAAAGGTACTGGCCCAAAATCTCCCCAAAGTGCTTAACCGGGCGTAACCGGTGCGATTGCGGATGTTTTCTTGGTTCCTGTAGGGTTAACCCCTTGCCTCAAATGCATTGCATTCTGGCTGTGGCGATAAAACCGGGTGACAGGAAAGCCAGCATCCGATAATTCCCGGCCCTAGCCATTCTCACCGCACCTCAAAGATCCGAGACGACCTTTCCCCCATGCCTCAAGCCACGCAGATCATCGATACGCTCGACCACCTCACTGGTTCTTATGACGCCGTCCTGTGCGATGTGTGGGGCGTGGTCCACAATGGCGTAACTGTTTTCCCCGAGGCCTGCGCGGCCCTGTCTCGGGCGCGAGCCGCCGGCAAGGCGGTTGTTCTCATCACCAATTCACCACGCCCGCATAGGGGTGTGGAAGAGCAACTCCGGGCATTGGGTGTTCACGACGAAGCGTGGGATCGTGTCGTGACCTCCGGGGACGTGACGCGTGACCTGATCCGCACCGCGCCGCGGCGTCTCTTCCACATCGGCCCGGAACGGGATCAGGCAATTTTCGAGGGGATCGATGTGGATCTTGTGGAGGATTTCGAAGCCTCCGGTGTCGTCTGCACGGGCCTGTTCGACGATGAGAACGAAACGCCGGAAGATTATGCAGAGATGCTCGAACGCCTGAGAATGCGCGACCTGCCGTTTATCTGCGCCAACCCAGACATCATCGTCGAGCGCGGCGACCGGCACATCTGGTGCGCTGGGGCGCTGGCACGTGACTACGGGCTTTTGGGCGGCCGGACGCTGATTGCCGGCAAGCCGCATCGCCCGATCTATGAGGCGGCGTTCAAGGCGGCGGCCGAGATCATGGGAAGCGAACTGGCGCGCGAAAGGGCGCTTGCCATCGGCGATGGCGTGCTGACCGACGTGAAGGGCGCCGACCAGTATGGCATCGATGTCCTGTTCGTGACCGACGGCATTCACGCGCGCGAATATGGCAATGGCGAAGGGCCGGAGCCCGACCGCCTTGCGGCGTTTCTCGAAACCCACGGCCACAATCCCGTGGCGGCCATACCACGTCTCAGATAGGGTGCGCGCGTGGCCGGACCGATCAAGCGCATTGCAGATCTGAACACAATGCCCGCTGACTTGCGCGGCGGCGTGGTGGCTATCGGCAATTTTGATGGCGTGCATCGTGGGCACCAGTCAGTGCTTGAACCCGCACTGGAGATTGCCCGACGTGACAGCGTTCCCGCTCTCGTACTGACCTTTGAACCGCATCCGCGGCAGGTTTTCCGGCCCGATGTCCCGCTTTTCCGTCTGACGCCGGCGCCCATGAAGGCAGTGCTGCTGGGAGCGCTCGGCTTCGATGCGGTAGTCGAGCAGCAGTTCGATCGCGCGTTCTCCGGCCTTTCGCCGCAGGAGTTTGTCCGCTCCGTTCTGGTCGAGGGGCTTGGCATTACCCATGTGGTGACAGGTTTCGATTTTCATTTCGGAAAAAACCGTGGCGGCACGCCGGAGCTTCTCAAGGCAGCGGGACAGGAAAACGGTTTCGGCGTGACCGTGGTGGATGCCTATTCCGATGAGGGCGGGGCGGTGATTTCGTCAAGCCGCATTCGTGGCCTTTTGGGGGGAGGCGAGGTGGCGGAGGCTGCCGGGCTTCTTGGCTATCGCTATACGGTCGAGGCTGAAGTTACGGGTGGCCAGAAGCTTGGCCGCACGCTGGGCTTTCCGACGGCAAACATGGCGTTGCCGTTGGAAACGGAACTCCGCCACGGTATCTATGCGGTGCGCTTTCGCCAGGCCGATGGCAGGCTGCACAATGGCGTCGCCAGTTTCGGCCGCCGACCGACCGTGACGAAAGATGGTGCGCCGCTTCTGGAAACCTTCCTGTTCGATTTCGACGGTGATCTTTACGGGGAAATCTGCTCGGTCTCTCTGTTTTCCTTCCTGCGTGGCGAGGAAAAGTTCGACGGACTGGATGCGCTGGTTGCACAGATGAAGCGCGACGAGGCGGAAGCCCGCGCTCTGCTTGCCGAGGTGAAGCCCAACTCCGCTCTCGATTTACGGCTCGCTTTCGAGGGGCTTGGGGCGTGAGGCCATTCGCCCCTTTATTCTTCGTGCAGCGTCGGCTAAAAGCCGTTCCCATGATGACACGCGCCGGTTTCATACCGATTGCCATACGAATTATTGGCCCGGCCTTCCGTGCGGCCTGAGTGCTGCGGAAGGTCCGGGTTTTGCCGCGCGTCACACGCGCATTTTCCGAATTCCGATAATGGCTATGGCAGGGCCATCGCAGGCTTTGCCCATCTCACGGCGAGAACATGACCGATACGTCCGAAAAACTCGACTATTCCAAGACCCTCAACCTGCCGCAGACCGAGTTTCCCATGCGTGCGGGGCTGCCCAAGAAAGAGCCCGAGATCGTTGCCCGCTGGCAGGAGATGGATCTCTACCGTCTCATGCGCGAGGATGCGCAGGGGCGCGAAAAATTCGTGCTGCATGACGGTCCGCCCTATGCCAATGGCAACATCCATATCGGACACGCGCTGAACAAGGTTTTGAAGGACATCATCACGCGCTCCTTCCAGATGCGCGGCTATGATGCCAATTACGTGCCTGGCTGGGACTGCCACGGTCTTCCCATCGAATGGAAGATCGAGGAACAGTACCGCGCCAAGGGCAGGAACAAGGACGAGGTGCCGGTCAACGAATTCCGTCAGGAATGCCGTGACTTCGCCAGCCACTGGATCAAGGTCCAGTCGGACGAATTCCTGCGGCTGGGCATCGAGGGCGACTTCAAGAACCCCTACACGACGATGAACTTCCACGCCGAGGCGCGGATCGCCGGCGAGCTTCTGAAATTCGCCATGTCCGGCCAGCTCTATCGCGGCTCCAAGCCGGTGATGTGGAGCGTGGTGGAGCGCACGGCGCTGGCCGAGGCGGAAGTGGAATACCAGGATGTCGAAAGCGACATGATCTGGGTGAAGTTTCCGGTGGCGCGCGCTGTGGCCAGTGGATGGGCGCCTCTGGACGTTCCGGCGGCAGAACATGCAAAGCAAGTGAACGAACTGACTTCTGGCTTGCAGGACGCTCACGTAGTTATCTGGACGACGACCCCGTGGACCATCCCCGGCAACCGCGCCATCGCCTATTCGCCGCGCATTTCCTATGGCCTTTACGAGGTTACGGCGGCAGAAAACGATTTTGGACCGCAGGCAGGTGAAAAGCTGATTTTCGCCGATGCACTGGCAGAAGAATCCTTCGCCAAAGCAAAGCTTGAATACAAGCGCTTGCGCGATGTGTCTGCAGAGGCTCTCGCCACGATTACCTGCGCCCACCCGCTCAGGGGCCATGGCGGCGGCTATGACTTCACTGTTCCGCTGCTGCCCGGCGATCATGTCACCGACGATGCCGGTACCGGCTTCGTGCACACCGCGCCCAGCCATGGTCGCGAGGATTTTGACGCGTGGATGGACGCCCGCGCTGAGCTTGAGGCGCGTGGCTTCGACAGCACGATCCCGTTCCCCGTCGACGACGCGGGCTTTTACACCAAGGACGCGCCGGGCTTCGGTCCGGACCGCGAAGGCGGCGCGGCGCGCGTCATCGACGACAAGGGCAAGAAGGGTGACGCCAACAAGGCCGTCATCGAAGCGCTGATCGCGCGCGACATGCTTTTCGCACGTGGGCGGCTGAAACACTCCTACCCGCATTCCTGGCGCTCGAAAAAGCCGGTCATCTTCCGCAACACGCCGCAATGGTTCGTCTATATGGACAAGGACCTTGGCGACGCTTCAACACTACGGTCCCGTGCGCTGAAGGCAATCGACGAGACCCGTTTTGTGCCGGCTGCCGGCCAGTCGCGCCTGCGCGCCATGATCGCCGACCGGCCCGACTGGGTGCTCTCGCGCCAGCGGGCCTGGGGCGTGCCGATCTGCGTCTTTGCCGATGAAGACGGCAATGTGCTGCAGGACGAGGCCGTCAACCAGCGCATTCTGGAAGCCTTCGAGGCCGAGGGCGCAGATGCATGGTTTGCCGAAGGTGCGCGCGAGCGCTTCCTCGGCGAGCGGGCCGGCGAGCCGTGGCAGCAGGTCATGGACATTCTCGATGTGTGGTTCGATTCCGGCTCCACCCACACTTTTACGCTGGAAGACCGGCCGGACATGAAATGGCCCGCCGATGTCTATCTGGAAGGCTCCGATCAGCATCGCGGCTGGTTCCACTCTTCCCTGCTGGAAAGCTGCGCCACTCGGGGCAGGGCGCCTTACGACACGGTCATCACCCATGGTTTCACCATGGCGGAAGATGGTCGCAAGATGTCGAAGTCGCTTGGCAACACAGTGGTTCCGCAGGAGATCATGAGCCAGTCGGGCGCGGACATTCTGCGCCTTTGGGTCGCCACCACCGATTACTGGGAAGACCAGCGTCTCGGCAAGGCGATCATCCAGACCAATGTCGATGCCTATCGCAAGCTCAGAAACACCATCCGCTGGATGTTGGGCTCGCTGGCGCACGATTCGGGCGAGGAAGTGCCTCTTGCCGAGATGCCGGAGCTGGAACGCCTGATGCTCCATCGTCTGGCCGAGCTCGATGAGCTGGTGCGCAAGGGCTACGACAATTTTGATTTCAAGCGCATCATCCGTTCACTGCTCGATTTCATGGTGGTCGAACTCTCCGCCTTCTATTTCGACGTGCGCAAGGACGCGCTCTACTGCGATGCCCCGTCGAGCACGCGCCGCAAGGCATCGCTTCAGGTGGTTCGCACCCTGTTCGACTGCGTGGTGACATGGCTCGCACCCATGCTGCCTTTCACCATGGAAGAGGCATGGCTTGAGCGTCATCCCGATGCGCGTTCGGTGCATCTGGAGCAATTCCCCGCCGTGCCACAGGAATGGCGCGATGCGGAGCTCGCCGAGAAATGGCGGAAAATCCGGCAGGTGCGCCGCGTGGTCACCGGCGCGCTGGAGATCGAGCGCAAGGACAAGACCATCGGTTCCTCCCTTGAGGCCGCTCCGGTCGTCTATGTGAACGATGAAGGACTGCAACAGGCCATCGCCGACCGAGACATGGCCGAAATCTGCATCACTTCCGGCATCGATATCCGCCACGAGGCACCGCCGGCGGATGCCTTCACGCTGGATGAGGTGTCGGGTGTTGGCGTTGTCTTTGCCCGCGCTACCGGCGAGAAATGCGCGCGCTCCTGGCGCTATACCGACGATGTAGGGTCCGATCCCGCGTTTCCTGACGTGTCGGCGCGTGATGCGGCCGCCCTCCAAGAACTCAAGGCGCTGGGCCGCTTTTGAACAAAGGAAGCTGGGAAGCTTCGGCGCTGCCGATTGCTTCCCGCTCACTCCTTCGCTACAAATGCCGCCGGGTTAAGGATGCCACGTTGTTGCCGGATTCGTGCGCGACATGCGTGATTTGAGTTTCCCGACGGTCTGATTTAACGGGACGACAAACAGAATGCATCGCCTGACGGGCGTCATTCTGGGAGAGAGGTGGCAGTGAAGAGAACGGAAACCACAACGTCGCGGCGTTGCGCGCGCATGGTTGCGGCTTCGGGCACATTGTGCCTCTCGGCCATTCTTCTGTCCGGGTGCATCGGCGCGCCGACCTACGGAACCGGCAAGGCCGCCGACCAGCAATTGCTTGAAGATGTTACGGGCGTTCTGTCGCTTGGTCCGAAGGACAAGCCACGCGTCGAATACAAGCCGCGCGCGGGCATCGTGATGCCTTCTTCGACCGAGGTTTTGCCGCCGCCGCAAGAAGATGTCGCCACTGCGGGCAACCCTGCCTGGCCCGAATCGCCAGAAGAACGCCTCGCTCGCATCCGTGCGGAAGCGACCGAAAATCAGGACAACCCGTTCTACAAGTCTCCTATCGAACGCGATATCGGCGTCAATGCGCGCGGAGAGGACGGTTTCGTCAATCCGGAAATCGCCAAAAAGCAGCGCGAAGAGTATTTCAAGCGCCGCGCTGCCACCTCGCAGGGTAGCCCGACCACACGCCGCTATCTGAGCGAGCCGCCGGTCGACTATCGTCAGCCTGCAGATAGCGCACCTACGGGTGAACTGGGCGAGGACGAGGCCAAGAAGGCACGCGCCGCAAAAAAGGCAGCGCAAAAAGGCGGTGGCGGCTTCGACCTGGGCCGGTTATGGCCCTGGGGCGGATGATAAACCGAGACATACAAGCGGGCCCTGCGCCCGCTTTTTTTAACGCTGCTGTTTGAAGAAGTCTTTCAGGAGTGCGGAGGCTTCTGTTTCGCCAAGGCCCGGGTAGATCTCCGGTGCATGGTGGCAGGTGGGCTGTGTGTAGAAGCGCGCACCGTTGGTCACGGCACCTCCCTTTTCGTCGCCTGCGCCGAAATAGAGGCGACGAATACGCGCGAATGAGATGGCGGCGGCGCACATGGCACAGGGTTCGAGCGTTACATAGAGGTCGGCATCGACAAGACGCTCCGAATTGAGAACAGCGCAAGCTTCGCGGATCGCCACGATTTCCGCATGTGCTGTCGGATCGTTACATTCGCGGGTTCGATTTCCCGCACGCGCGATCACCTTTCCTTCATGAACGATCACCGCACCGACCGGCACTTCACCACGAGTTGCGGCGAAACGCGCCTGATCGAGTGCTTCATCCATGAAGCTGGTATAGTTCGCTTTCGTCGGTCTCATCACACTTTTTTGCTCGCAACTGGCGATGCGAATTGATACCTAGAGCGCCATGCGTCCGGAAGGCCGCAAAAAGGACGATCAATCATGTCGATTCCGCATTTCTGTAATGTCAGGTGATTCCACCTGGCTGCAAAATGCTTTAGATCGCCGTGCTTCCATCCGGAAGCAAAAGGGCGATCTAAACTGGTTACGGAGCATCGGAATAATTCGAAAACCGGATTCCACTTTTCGGTTCGATGCTCTAGACGCCTCTATAGCATTGGACGCGGCTCCGGAATCGACTTTCCTGTAGTCCGATCTCTGATTTAAAACACTGGAGTGGTTCCGGCGCACGGGGCGCAATACGGAATCCCAGGGCAAAAGGCCATCATGACCAAAGACCGACCCAACGATACCAAGCGGGAAAAGAAACCGGGCAAGGGCCGGGATGCGAGCCCGAGCGACGCCGACAAGGCGGGGGGCGAGCGCATTGCCAAGCGCCTTGCGCGTGCGGGTCTTGCCTCGCGCCGAGACGCCGAAGCGATGATCGAGGCAGGCCGCGTCAGCGTCAACGGCAAGGTTCTGGAATCTCCGGCCTTCAATGTGACCGCCTCCGACCGGATTTTGGTGGACGGAGAGCCACTTCCGGCGGTTGAGCGCACGCGGCTCTTTCTCTTCCACAAGCCCGGTGGCGTGGTGACCACCAACCGCGACCCAGAAGGCCGAAAAACCATTTTCGACGCGCTGCCGGAGGGCTTGCCGCGCCTGATCACGGTCGGACGTCTCGATATCAACACGGAAGGTCTGATTGTCCTGACCAATGATGGCGGGTTGGCACGGGCGCTGGAACTGCCGGAAACCGGCTGGCTGCGCCGCTACCGTGTGCGTGTGCATGGCAAGGTCGATGCCACGGCACTCGAAGGTCTCAAGGACGGCATCGCCGTGGATGGCGTGTTCTATGGCGCCATCGAGGCTACGCTCGACCGGGAGCAGGGAAGCAATGCCTGGCTGACGCTCGGTTTGCGTGAAGGCAAGAACCGTGAGGTCAAGAATGTTCTCGGGGCGCTCGGACTTGAGGTTACCCGGCTGATCCGCATTTCCTATGGCCCATTCCAGCTAGGCACGCTGGGCGAGGGCGAGGTGCAGGAGGTCAAGGGCCGCACCCTGCGCGACCAGCTCGGTGAGCGCCTGATCGAGAAGGCAGGTGCGAATTTCGATGCGCCGATTGTGAACCCGTTTTCCAACAAGCCGGTCCGTGCCGAGCGCAAACCGCGCGACGTCGATGTGGCAGACACCGGTGCAGGCCGCGACCGTGAGGGCGGCAAGACCTTTGTCAAAAACCGCAAGCGTGACCGCGAGGAAAAGCGTGAGGCCGCGCGCGACCGCCTGCAAACGTCTCGTCCCGGTCGCCGCGAGGATGACCGTGGCCCCCGCCAGAACCGAGGCAGTCATGTGTGGATGGCGCCCGGCGCGCGCCCACAGGGAAAGCGCAAACAGGCAGCTGCCGAAGCGGAGAAGGACGAAGGTTCGCAGACGGCCCGCAAACCGCGCCGTGAAGGCGGAGCGCAGGCGCGTGGCGACAAGCCGTTCCGTCCGCGTGGTGAAAAGTCTTTTGATCGCGATCGCCCCGAGCGCGGTGGCGATAGACCGCGTTTTTCAAAAGGAGACAAGCCCGAGGGCGATGCGCGGGAGAAAAGACCTTTCCGCTCCCGTGACGATCGCCCGGCTTCCGGTGACAAGCCTCGCTTCTCGAAGGGCGGCAAGCCCGATGGAAATCCTGGCGGAAGATCTAGCGGAAGACCTGGCGGTAAACCTGGTGGAAGACCTGGCGGAAAGCCGGGGGGCAAACCGGGAGCAGGCAAGAGTTTCGGCAAACCCGGTGGGAAGCCCTCCGGGAAGCCGGCCAGCAGGTTCTCGGGCAAGCCGGGTGACGGGTCGCGTCCTGGCAAGGGCCGTCCCGGCGGCGGCAAGCCCGGCAAGCCGGGGGGAGAAAGCTGACCCATGCGTATTGTGGGCGGTGAGTTTCGCGGTCGCACTCTGGCGACACCGAAGACGGACGCGATCCGGCCGACCACGGACCGGACCCGCCAGGCGCTGTTCAACATTTTCGAGCACCGCTACGCCGGCCGGCTGAAGAATGCGCGTGTGCTCGACCTATTCGCGGGCACGGGTGCGCTGGGACTTGAAGCCCTGTCGCGCGGTGCCGCCTATGCGCTCTTCATCGAAGAGGCAGCGGCTGCCCGCGCACTGATCCGCACCAATGTGGAGAATTTTGGTCTTCAGGGGCGCAGCAAGATCTTCCGCCGCGATGCGACACGCATCGGGGAGGTGGGGACGATCCAGCCCTTCGATGTTGTTCTGGCCGATCCTCCCTATGGCAAGGGGTTGGGCGAGAAGGCGCTTGCTGCAGCACTTGCCGGCGGCTGGATTGTGCCCGGGGCGCTGATCATGGTCGAGGAAGCCGCAGGCTCGCCGTTCGAACCACCGGAGGGCTTTCGGCTCATCGAACGACGTGAATACGGTACATCCTGCGCAACCTTTGCCGAGTGCGCCTGAGTTTCGTCACTTTTGCGCCGATAGCTTTGTCTTGTCATGAGCTCGTGGCATTGTGCGCGGGCGCACCACAAACCGTACAGGACCTTGTCCATGAGAAATTCCATAGCGAGCGTCGCTTTGAGCGCGGCATTCGCCTTAGTCCTTGCCGTCGCGGCGCCGTCCATCGCCCCCGCGCAGGAAGGTGACGATGACACAGCCGTTTCCCATTTCACCTTGGAGAACGGTCTTGAAGTCGTAGTTATCCCGGACCACCGCGCACCTGTTGCGACACACATGCTCTGGTACAAGGTGGGCAGCGCAGACGAGGAACCCGGCAAGTCCGGTATCGCTCATTTCTTCGAACACCTGATGTTCAAGGGGACGAGCACCTATCCTTCGGGCGAATTCTCGGCCGCGATTGCCGCGGTGGGGGGGAGCGAGAACGCGTTCACCTCCTATGACTACACGGCCTATTACCAGCAGATCGCTCCATCCGAATTACCGGACATGATGCGCTTTGAGGCGGACCGCATGCGCAATCTGGTCCTGTCGGAGGAGAACATCGAGACCGAACGTCAGGTGGTGCTCGAAGAGCGGCGCCAGCGCACCGACAATGTGCCCTCTTCAATCTTGTCGGAAGAACTCAACGCCACGCTCTATCAGAACCATCCCTACGGGATCCCGGTTATTGGCTGGCAGCAGGAGATCGAAGGGCTCACGCACGACGACCTTAAAAGCTTCTACGACCGGTTCTACACACCCAACAACGCTGTGCTGGTGGTCGCGGGCGACGTGAACGCAAATCAGGTGCGAACGATGGCGGAAGAAACCTACGGCGAGATCGCACGCGGCCCCGATCTGCCCTCCCGCGCGCGCCCCATGGAGCCGGAACAGAAAACCACGCGCGACGTCACATTCCGCGATCCGCGCGTCACCGTGCCCAACATGTCGATCAACTGGTATGTGCCGTCCGCCCGCAGAGCCGAGAAGGGCGAATTCGAGGCGCTCGCCATTCTATCGGAGGTGCTGGGAGAAGGTTTGCGCAGCCGACTTTATCAGGACCTCGTCGTCAAACAGGGGATTGCATCCAGCGCCGGCAGCTATTTGCAGGGCGCGGCGTATGACTACTCCGCCCTGGTCATCTACGGCGAGCCACGAGGCGAGGCCGAACTCGAAACGGTCGAGGCCGCGCTTGTCGCCCAGATCGATAAAATCAAGAGCGAAGGCATCACGCAGCAGGAACTGGACACGGCGCGCACCAAGATTCTGCGGGACCAGATTTTCATGCGCGACAGCCAAGTGCGCAGCGCCAATCTCTTCGGCGCTGTGTTGGCTACGGGGGGCAAGGTTGAGGACATCACCGGCCTGCCGGAGCGGCTGGACGCGGTGACCGTCGAGGCCGTTCAGGCCGTCGCCAAGCGCTATCTCGACATGGGCCATGCCGTGAAGGGCTATCTCTTACCCGAAGAGGGAGATCGCTCGTGAAACAGACCTCGAATTTTCATCCAGGTGCCTTTATGCGCAGTTTCCTCAATGCCGGTGCGCTGGTCGCGCTTATCCTCATCGTTGTTCCGGCGCAGGCCGCGGTTCAAATTCAGGATGTAACCTCGCAGAAAGGCATCGACGCCTGGCTGGTGGAGGACCATTCCCTGCCGATCATCACCTTCCAATTTTCCTTCAAGAGCGGCTCGGCTCAGGATCCCGAAGGCAAGGAAGGCCTTGCCAATCTCATGACCGGCCTGTTCGACGAAGGCGCGGGCGATCTCGATTCCGATGCATTTCAGCTGAAGCTGGAGGAACTGGGTGCTGAAATGTCGTTTCGTACCAATTCGGATGAAATCTCCGGCCAGGTGCGGATGCTTGCCGAAAACAGCGATGAAGTTCTCGAACTGGTGAGGCTTGCCGTCACCAGCCCGCGTTTCGATGCCGATCCCGTGGAACGCATTCGCAGCCAGATTGCCGTTGGCATCCGCGCCGATGAACGCGATCCGCGCAAACAGGGAGCACTCAAGCTCTCCGAGGCGCTCTATGGTGACCATCCTTACGCACACCCGGACGAGGGAACGCTTGAGAGTCTGTCGGGCATTTCCCCGGAAGACCTGAAAGCCTTCCATGCGCGCGTCTTTGCCAGATCGAACCTCACCATCGGTGTCGTGGGTGCAATCGATGCCGAAAGTCTGGTGAGCGTTCTCGACACGGTGTTTGGGGATCTGCCTGAGGAAGCCGAGCTCAGGCCCGTTGCCGACATCGAGCCGAAACTCGACCAGGAAATCCGCATCGATTATCCCCTCCCGCAGGCCACGCTCCAGCTTGTCTATCCCGGTGTAAAACGGGACGATCCGGAGTTCTTCTCCGCGTATCTGTTCAACCAGATTCTTGGTGGCGGGGTCTTTTCCTCGCGCCTGTTCAACGAGGTGCGCGAAAAGCGCGGCCTCGCCTATGGCGCGTCCTCCTATCTCCACAGTCGGGACCATGCCCAGTCGCTCGCCATTCAGACGGCCACCTCGGCCGAACGGGCAGGTGAAACGCTTTCGGTGATCGACGATGTGGTTGCGAGCCTGCGCGATGAGGGCCCGACGGAAGAGGAGCTGGAGGTGGCCAAGACCTATGTGATAGGTTCTTATGCGATCAACAATCTGGATTCTTCCACGGCCATCGCCCGGACGCTGGTCGGTCTGCAGCAGGACGATCTGGGAATCGATTATATCGAGCGTCGCGCTGATCTTATCAACGCTGTCACGCTCGACGATGTGAAGGAAATCGCAAAACGCCTTCTTTCCCAGGAACCGGCACTGCTGGTGATCGGCCCTGCAGAGCAGGCCCGAAACGGAGGCTAGCAAATGGAAACGGCGTTGGCGGACGATAAGATGACAGACAAGACGCCCACCGGCGGACCAAGCTTCGCGCTTGCGCTCGGCGGGGGTGGTGCGCGCGGGCTGGCGCATATCCATATCATCGAGACCCTCAATGAACTGGGCATCACGCCCACCGTCATCGCCGGTTCCTCCATCGGAGCCCTGATGGGCGCAGGCTTCGCCGCCGGTATCAGCGGCAAGGACATTCACGCACATGCACGCGCCATCCTGGGGAGCCGTACGGAAGTGGCGAGCCGCCTGTGGAAAGCCAGACCCGGCAACTTTGCTGAGATGATGGAAGGCGGCTTTCGTTTCGGCCAGTTCAATGCCGAGCGCATCATCAGCGCCTTTCTGCCAGAAGGTGTTCCGGAGACCTTCGAGGAATTGAAGATCCCGCTGCGCGTTACGGCCACGGACTATTTCCGCCACGAGCTCGCCGTGCTTGAGAGCGGCGCCTTGGCGGGAGCGCTAGCGGCCTCGGCCGCCATACCCGCGGTCTTCCGTCCCGTGGAGCGCGGCGGGCGCACGCTGATCGATGGAGGCATCTACAATCCCGTGCCTTTCGATCTGGTCGAGGGCAAGGCGGATATATTGATCGCCATCGACGTGGTCGGTGCCCCGAATGACACCGGTGGCAAGCCTCCGACCTCCATCGAACTGATGTTCGGCGCAAGTCAGCTCATGATGCAGTCGATCATCGCCATGAAGCTGGAGCACGGGCGGCCCGATATTCTCATTCGCCCGGCCGTTTCACGCTTTCGCGTGCTCGATTTCATGAAAATCGACGCGATCCTTGCCGAGACGCAACCCATTCGCGATGAATTGAAACGAGCGATTGACGCAGCTGTCAGCGATCGTGAGAGGGCGCGCGTCTAGTCGACATCAGCCAACCGGTTCGTCATCCTGATCGATGCGCTGGCTCTCGCGCTTTGGCTTGATCAGAGGTTCGGGGATGACCGGACGAACATGCATCTTGTCGTTACCGGCATAAATGCCTTCGACGGACTGAATGGCCAGCCGCTCATCGTCCAGCCGGCGCACATCCTCGACGATCTCGCTGGCAATCTCCTCGCTGGTTCCCAGCGCCTGCAGCGTTCTTCCGCCGAAAACGAGAGCCGATTCGACCGTTTCCCGTAACTCGTAATCCACGTCGCGATCGCGCAGCGAGAGTGTGTGAGCGCGGTCGTAGGAGCGGACATAAAGACGTACATGGGGATACTCGTCGCGGATCAGGTTGACGATCTGATCCGTTGCCGTCGCGCCGTTTGTGCACACAGCCACAATCTTGGCATTGCGGATGCCCGCAGCCTCCAGCACCTCCTTGCGGCGGCCATCGCCGAAATAGATGCGAAAGCCGAAACGTTCGGCAGCGCGTACACGGTCGGCAGAATGATCGATGATGGTCACGTCCGTACCGCCGGAGAGCAAAACCTGCGACACCATTTGTCCGAAGCGGGAGAAGCCGATCATCATCACGTCAGCGCCAGCACCTTCGAAATCCTCATCCATCTCTTCAGCCGGCTCGGTCCGGATCAGCATTTCGCCAAGCCTTACTGACAGCGGCGTCAAAGCCATGGACACGGTGACGATGGCGATGAGCAGCGAGGCGGTAGACTGCGGAAAGATAAAGGCGGAAGACGCTGCAGTGAACAGAACAAAGCCGAACTCGCCACCTTGCGGCAAAAGGGCCGCGACACGGACGGCACAATTGTGATCGCTGCCGAAACCACGGCTGATCCCATAGAGAATTGCAGCCTTTACCAACATGAGGATCGGCACGGCAATGAGAATGGAAAGCCAGTTCTCGAGCACGATTCTCAGATCGAGCGAAAGGCCGATGGCCATGAAGAAAAGGCCGAGAAGAATGCCGCGAAACGGCTCGATATCGGCTTCCAACTCGTGTCGGAAAGAAGATTCAGCGAGCAGCACACCGGCGATGAAGGCGCCGAGCGCCATGGAGAGCCCGGCCATCTGCATAATGGTGGCCGACCCCAGCACGACGAGCAAGGCCGCGGCGATCATGACCTCCTTCGCGCCCGTATTGGCGATGATGCGAAAGAGTGGATTGAGCAGGTAGCGGCCGGCAACAATCAGCGCGACCACGCTGGCTATAGCAAGCGCGAACCGTTCGAGACTGATGGCTTCGGCTCCCTCCCCACCGGGGGAAAGGAGTGGAACCAATGCCAGGAGCGGCGCGATGGCAAGATCCTGAAACAACAGGATGGAGAACGATGTCTGCCCGTATCGGCTGTTCAGCGCGCCCTGGGATTCAAGTGTTTGCACCGAGAACGCAGTGGAGGACAGCGCAAGGCCGTATCCGACGACAAAAGCGGCCCCGTAAGACATGTCCGTCAAAAGCAGCGTGAGCGCAGCTAGGGCAAGGCCGGTAACCATCACCTGGATCAGCCCCATACCGAATATGCTGCGCCGCATGGCCCATAGACGCGCCGGCTTGAGTTCGAGCCCGATAATGAAGAGCAGCAGCACCACGCCGAGTTCCGCTACATGGAGCAACTCTTCTCCATCCGATATAAGCAGTAGAACCGGACCGATTGCGATGCCGGCGGCGAGATAGCCCAGGATCGTGCCAAGCCCAATGCGGGCAAACAGCGGCGCGGCAATGACTGCTGCACCCAAGAGCAGCAGTGGTTCGTAATAGAGTGGTGCAGCAGTTTCGACGGCCATCGGGTCTCCGGGATATGTTGGAGCAGATCTGGGGAATCTCAGCTTACCATTGCACATATGCGTTGCGAATCATAAATGGATCAGGCCGGGACCCCCGACGCGCGACCAAATTCCAGTCAGGATTGTGATGACAGATCAGAATGAAAAAAAGCAGCTGACCGAGCGCGTTGTTGCGCTTGTGGAAGCCGCGAAGCGGGCGGGCGCCGACGCTTCCGATGCAGTGGTGGTGCGCGCGCGCTCCAGGAGTGTGTCGGTACGACTTGGACAGGTTGAGGGAACCGAGGCATCGGAAAGCGATGACATGTCGCTGCGGGTCTTTGTCGGCAGGCGGGTAGCCAGCGTGTCGGCTCCAGCCAATGCAGACCCGGCCCCGCTGGCAGAACGTGCCATCGCCATGGCGAAAGCTTCGCCGGAAGATCCGTATGAGGGGTTGGCGGAGGAAAGCCTGCTCGCCCGCACGATCCCCGACCTCGATCTTTTCGATGGAACGGAGGTATCTGCAGAACGGCTGAAAGAAGATGCATTGGCTGCCGAGGCGGCGGCGCTCGACGTGACGGGTGTCACCAATTCATCCGGTTCCGGCGCAAGCGCCGGTTCGGGCGGCCTGGTGCTGGCGACGTCTGAGGGATTTATCGGGGCCTATGAAGCGACACGTTTCTCCCGGTCGGTGAGTGTTCTGGCCGGCGAAGGCACCGGAATGGAACGCGACTATGATTACTCCTCGCGGCTCCATTTCTCGGATCTAGACTCCCCCGAAAAGATCGGCCGTAGCGCTGGTGAACGGGCTGTTCGGCGGCTCAACCCCCGCAAGGTGGATACAGGCCGCTACCCGGTGGTGTATGATCCTCGTGTTGCGCGCGGCATTGCCGGCCATCTGGCCTCCGCAATCAATGGAGCTGCGGTCGCGCGCAAATCGAGTTTCCTGCGCGACATGATGGGCAAAAAGGTTGCAGCGACGGGCATCACGGTGACGGATGATCCGCAGCGTCGGCGGGGTTCTTCCTCTCGTCCTTTCGATGGTGAAGGCGTGGCAGGCGAAAAACTCATCATGATCGAAGACGGTGTTCTGAAGCACTGGTTTCTGTCGACCTCGGTTGCCCGACAATTGGGGCTGCCGGCCACCAATGGACGTGGCGCGCGCGGGTCTTCCTCCGTTAATCCGTCTTCCACCAACCTGGCGCTTGAACCCGGCAAACAGACCCCAGAGGCTCTGATCAAGGGGATCCGGTCCGGCTTCTATGTGACTGAGGTATTTGGGCAGGGGGTGAACCTCGTGACCGGTGAATACAGCCGTGGTGCTGCCGGGTTCTGGATCGAGAACGGCGAGATCACCTATCCGGTCTCGGAGGTTACCATCGCTTCAAACCTGAAGGACATGTTCTTCAACATGACAGCAGCCAACGATATTGATCGCAACTTCGGGACTGCTGCTCCGACCCTGTTCGTGGAAGGCATGACGCTTGCCGGAAAATAGTCCGCACGAACATACCCTCCAGACCGATCTCGATCTGATCGCCAGTGCAGCGCGGGAGGCGGGCAACATCGCGCTCAGATATTTCCGCCGCGACCCGGAAGTCTGGTGGAAAGAAGGTGTGTCACCGGTCAGTGAAGCCGATTACGCGGTCGATAGCTTTTTGAGGCGCGAACTTTTAGCAGCCCGTCCCGAGTATGGCTGGCTATCGGAAGAGACTACGCTTGCGGAGCAGGAGCTCGACCGTGACCGGATATTTGTGGTTGATCCGATCGACGGGACCAGGGCGTTTATCGATGGTCGACCAATCTGGTGCGTCAGCATCGGTGTGGTTCATCGTGGTGTGAGCGTCGTGGGCGTGCTTGAGTGCCCTGAGCTTTCCGAAACCTATCATGCGCTGACGGGCGGTGGCGCATTTCGCAATGGAGAGCCGCTGAGGGTGAAGCCCGTCGGCGAGGCTGTCGTGATCGGTGGACCCAAGGCCATGGTCTCCGAACTGCCCGCCGATATTCTGCAGAGGAACAAGGCTCATGGATATGTTCCCTCTCTGGCCTACCGTATCGCCATGGTTGCCAGCGGAGTGCTCGACGCCACTTTCGTGAAGCCAAATTCACATGACTGGGACTTGGCCGCAGCCGACGTGATCCTGCGCGAGGCGGGTGGCGCGATCCGTGATGCAAAAGGAAATACGCCCTCCTATGCGTGCGGAGATCCGAAGAAGGGCGCCCTCGCTGCCGGCAGCGGCCCGCTTCTTGAGACCATGACGCAAACTATGGCGCGTAGCCTTTGATAGCCTTTGCTACGCCCGGGGCGGGAAAGCCGGTCTAAAAGGTTCCAAAATCGCGGGAATTACTCTACACGGGCGGTTAGCGATTTGCTTATTGCCACATTCGTCTGCAAATGGGCTTGACCATGTCCGAGAAAAAAGAGAATTCCCAGCTTTTGCATCTGGTCTTTGGCGGTGAATTGACGTCGCTGACCGGAGTGACCTTCCGCGATCTCGACGACGTCGACATTGTCGGCATTTACCCAGATTACAAATCCGCGGAGAAAGCCTGGCGCGCCAAGGCGCAGGAGACCGTTGACAACGCGCATATGCGTTACTTCATTGTTCACCTTCACCGCCTGCTCGACCCCGCCTCCGATGAGACCCGGGGATAGTCCCAGGGGTAGCAAGGAACCGCATATGGAAAACAAGGCGACAGCGCCTTCTCCTGCCATGACCGCCAATCGGAAGAAGTCCGGCCGCCGCCCCTTGAAGGAGTTGTGGCGCCGTGTCCGCAAGCCGCTGGCGAAGTCGCGCTTCGTGAAACAGGCGCTGGCAACCCTTATGGCGGGTGCTATTCGCCTGATTGACCGCACCAATCCGCGCGTCGATGGATCGCATGATCTGCAGGAGGCCATCGATGCGCATTCGCCGGCAATTGCTGCACTCTGGCACGGGCAGCACATTCTTGGGCCGGCCATCAATCCCAAAAAGCACAAGATCGTGGCGCTTTTTTCACGCAGCGCCGATGCGGAACTGAACGCGCTTGTTGCTGAAAAGCTCGGCTTTGAAACAGTGCGTGGTTCGGGTGGGCGCAAAGGCGAACGCGATATCCGCAAGGGTGGCGCAAAGGCGCTGATTATGCTGAAACGGACCATTGACCGTGGATGCAATGTGGCGATGATCGCCGACATTCCTCACGGCACACCGCGCGAAGCCGGGCTTGGCATTGTCACCCTGGCGCGCATTTCGGGCCGCCCGATCGTGCCTGTCGCGATTGCCACGAGCCGCCGGAAGGTGCTGGAACGGACCTGGGACAAGACCACGATCAACCTGCCATTCGGCCGCAGCGCGGTGATCCTGGGCGAGCCCATCTATGTGAAGTCCGACGCTGATGAGGCGGTGATGGAAGAAAAGCGCCGCGAGGTCACCAACGCGCTCAATGAAGCGACGCGACGGGCCTATTCTCTGGTTGACGGTCAATGAGCCATGAGTGAACGCTGGGCACGCGCCATTCTCACAACTTATCGCTGGGCAGGTGCAGCAGCCTTTCCCATGGTTGGCGGTTACATCGTCTGGCGCGCGGGCAAGGGCAAGGAAGACCGGGTGCGCCGGCACGAGCGCTATGGTCGGGCGGGCCACCCACGCCCTGACGGCCCGCTGATCTGGATGCATGCCGCAAGTGTGGGCGAAACCATGGCCGTGACGGGCCTGATCGAACATCTTCTGGGCTACGGGATCAACATCGTTCTGACCACGGGAACGGTGACTTCGGCACAGGTGGCCGAAGAACGCCTCGGCGGCGAGGTGATCCACCAATATGTGCCGCTGGATCTGAAGCCGGCTGTCAGCAATTTTCTCAATCACTGGCAGCCGGATCTCGCCATCATGGCCGAGTCCGAGATCTGGCCCATGACGATTCTCGAACTCGGTGCGCGGCGTGTACCGCAGGTGCTCGTCAATGGCCGGCTTTCGGACCGATCCTTCGAGCGCTGGAAAAAGCGAGCCTTTCTCGCCGAGGCGCTTTTTGAGAACCTCGCCCATGTGGTGGCCCAGTCCGAAGTGGATGGGGAACGTTTCCGCACGCTGGGGGCAAGGCCGGTGACGGTTTCAGGCAACCTCAAGGTCGACACGCATGCGCCGCCAGTGGAGCAGGCAGCGCTCGCCACGCTGGAAGATCAGATCGGCGAACGGGAAACCTGGGCAGCGGTTTCCACCCATGAGGGCGAGGAGACGATTGCCGCCGACGTGCATACCAAGCTCAAGCCCCGGCATCCCGATCTGCTGACGATCATCGTGCCCCGGCACCCGGAGCGGGCCGCAGGGCTGGAAGAGGAATTCACGGCCCGCGGCCTCAAGGTGGCGCGGCGCAGCCGTAACGATACGGTCCTGCCGGAGACGGACATTCTGCTCGGCGATACAATTGGCGAGATGGGACTTTATCTCAGACTGACTGAAGTGGCCTTTGTCGGACGTTCGCTCTCGCAATCGGGCGGTCAGAACCCGATCGAGCCGGCGCGGCTGGGAACGGCGGTGCTCTCTGGCTGCAATGTGCAGAATTTCCGCGATGCCTATCGCCGCCTCATCGATGCCGGGGGCGCGCGGCTGGTGCGCGATGGCGAGATGCTGGCCGGTGGCGTGAACTTCCTGCTCAACAATTATTCGGCGCGCCGCACCATGATCAAGGCGGGGCGCGCGGCGGTCGACGACATGTCGGGTGCGCTCAATCGGACGCTGCAGGCGCTCGATCCCTATATCCATCCGCTGATCGTCAAGAGCAGGCTTGAAGGCGGCGAGGGGCATGGCTAGCGAGGCACCTCCATTCTGGTGGGAGGCGGCGGACTGGCGGGCCTGGAGCCTTTCGCCGCTGTCAGCGCTCTATGGCCTCGTGGCCGGATACCGGATGGCCTCGGCAAAGCGGGCGAAGGTGGGTGTGCCGGTGTTGTGTGTCGGTAATTTTACCGTCGGAGGCGAGGGCAAGACGCCGGTTTCCATCGCGCTCGCAAAACAGGCGAAGAAGCTTGGTCGGAAACCGGGATTCCTCACCCGCGGGCATGGTGGCTCGATGACGGTCGCGCATCTGGTGGATGCGAAGAAGGATCTTTCGCGCCATGTGGGCGACGAGCCGCTGCTTCTGGCGCGGCATGCGCCCACGCTGGTCGCGCCCGACCGCCTGACGGGCGCCCGCGAGCTGATCGGCATCGGCTGCGACTTCATCATCATGGACGATGGCTTCCAGAGCGCGCGGCTGCATATGGATTATGCGGTGATGGTGGTGGATGCGCGGCGCGGGCTGGGCAACGGCCATGTGATCCCCGGCGGGCCGATGCGCGCGCGGCTGATCGACCAGTTGCGCCATGCGGATGCGATCCTCACCATGGGGGAGGGAAACGCGGCCGACCATGTGGTGCGCAAGGCTTCGCGGGCGGGGCGACCGGTGTTTCAGGCCAGGCTCAAGCCGCGCGGCGTGCGCGCGATCAAGGGCGGGCGGTTTCTGGCTTTTGCCGGGATCGGCAATCCGAAGAAATTCTTCGACAGTGTGGCGCAAGCCGGCGGCGCGGTGGTGGAGGGGAAGAGTTTTCCCGATCATCACCCCTATGACGATGACGATGCGCGCGACCTGATCGCTGCGGCGGAGAAGGGTGAGCTCCAGCTCATCACCACCGAGAAGGATCTCGTGCGGCTGAGGGGCGGGAGCGACGCGCTTTCCGCGCTTGCCGAGAAAAGCCGCGTGCTGCAGGTGGAGGCAGAGTTCGACGCGCCCGACATGCCGGTCTCCATCATCGAAAGCACGATAGAGGCCTGGCGCGAGCGCATTCTGAAATAGATCAGCTACGCTTCCTGAGTTCGGGATGCATTTCCAGCTCGCGGGCGAGCGAGGTCTCGGCGTTCACATAGGCTTCCTGCCGCGCGACGCTCCAATATTTCAGATCGTCGAGCTGGATCGGCTGTTCGGTCACGGCGCAGCGCACGAAGGCGCCGGGCGTCATCACCTGAAAATCGCCATCCAGATAGCGAATGCGCGCCTCGCGGGCGCCGGGTCCTTCAAAACGGTTCATCACTTCACCCTTTCATCGGGTCCCTTGCGCCATATTTCAATGCAGAGGTCAAGCATCTCGCCACTCACCGCCGCCCAAACAGCCGCTCAATATCGGTCAGCTTCAGTTCGATATAGGTCGGGCGACCGTGATTGCACGTGCCGGAGCCGGGCGTCGCCTCCATCTGGCGCAAAAGCGCGTTCATCTCTTCCGCCCTGAGCCGCCGGCCCGAGCGCACCGAGCCATGGCAGGCCATGGTGGCGGCGATGTGGTCGATCCGCTCCTTTAGCGTGTCGGCGGTGTCGTTTTCGGCAATCTCGTCGGCGAGATCGCGCACCAGCTGCGGCACATCCACCTTGCCCAGCAAGGACGGCGTTTCGCGCACGGCGATGGCGCCGGGGCCAAACCGCTCCAGCCCCAGGCCGAACCGGGCGAGGAACTCCGCATGGGCGGACAGCCGGTCGGCATCCTCTTCCGGCATGTCGACAATCTCCGGCAAAAGCAGCATCTGCGCGGGGAGGGGGCGGGCATGCAGCGCCTCTTTCAGCGCCTCATAGACCAGTCGCTCATGGGCGGCGTGCTGGTCGACGATGACGAGCGAATCCTCCGTCTGCGCGACGATGTAATTCTCATGCACCTGCGCCCGCGCGGCTCCCAGCGGCGCGCGCATCAATTCGGGTGCCGCCTCCGCTTCGCCCGCACGCGCATCGGCGGAAAGGGCCGCCCCCACATCGAACGCCGCTTGGCCGGGCTCGGCAAAGGCCGGTGCCGTGCTCATCTCCAGCGGACGGGTGGGTGAGGTGGCCGCACTCCAGCCATTTGCAGGGCGGGGTGGAGGCGTGTAGCGCTGCGGCGTGGCGTGGCCCGCCCCCGCCTGTTCCGGCCTCTGGAAGGCGGCGAGCATGGCGTCGGCCCCGGAGGTGGAGGCGCGCATGCCGCTGATTTCCAGCGCATGGCGGATCGCGCCGACGATCAGCCCGCGCACCAGCCCCGGATCGCGAAAGCGCACATCGGCCTTGGCCGGGTGCACATTGACATCCACCAGCGCCGGGTCGAGCGTGATGAACAGCGCCGCCACCGCATGCCGGTCGCGCGGCAGCGCGTCCATATAGGCGCCGCGAATGGCGCCGGTCAGAAGCTTGTCGCGCACGGGCCGGCCATTCACATAGAAATATTGCAGCATCGCATTGCCGCGCGAGAAGGAGGGGATCGACGCATGGCCCGAAAGGGAAACGCCTTCACGCGCAGCCTCTATGGGCAGCGTGTTTTCGGCAAAGTCGCGGCCCATCACCTGCGCGATGCGGCGCAGAAGCCCCTCGCCATCGGCGGGCACGGCGGCAAGCTCCAGCGTGTTGCGGTCGGAGCCCGTCAGCGTGAAGCGCACATGGGGGAAGGCGAGCGCCATGCGCTTCACCACCTCGGTGATGGCGGCGGTTTCGGCGCGCTCGCTCTTCATGAATTTGAGCCTTGCGGGCGTGGCGAAAAAGAGGTCGCGCACCTCCACCGTCGTGCCGCGATTGGCGGCCACGGGCTTCACCGCTGAAACGCGCCCGCCCTCAACGGAAATCTCTGCCGCACTGTCGGCGCCTTCGGGCCGCGAGCGCAGCGAAAGCCGCGCCACCGAGCCGATGGAGGGCAGCGCCTCGCCGCGAAAGCCGAGCGAGCGAATGTCGTGAATATCGTCGGTGAGTTTCGACGTGCAATGGCGCGAGACGGCGAGCGGCAGCTCTTCCGGCGGCATGCCGCCGCCATTGTCGGTGACGCGGATCAGCGAAAGCCCGCCGCCGGCGGTCGCCACCTCGATGCGCGTCGCGCCCGCATCGAGCGCATTTTCCACCAGCTCCTTCACCACACTGGCGGGCCGCTCGATCACCTCGCCAGCGGCGATCTGGTTGATCACGGTATCGGTGAGCTGGCGAATGGTGCGGGAGGCTGTGGTCATGGCCGCGATTTTACGGGGATTCGGGGGTGGGGAGAAGGGTGGGGCGGTGATGAAGGCCGCCTTCTCCCCACCTGTGGGGAGAAGGTGCCGGCAGGCGGATGAGGGGCGAGCGCCAACGCGCGATATTTCTGCCAGCATCTCCTTGATCACCCTCACCGCCCGCCCCTCATCCTCACCTTCTCCCCGCTCGCGGGGAGAAGGGGGCGCATGCGCAGGTGCGCTTCCTTCAGCCTTGGCGCAGCACCCCCTCTGGTCTGCCGACCATCTCCCCCTCAAGGGGGGAGATCAGTCGTGGCGATGCCCGCGCTCTTCCTCCACTCTCGGCGATTGGCGAAAACCTTCCCGCTGCCAATCTCCCCCCTTGAGGGGGAGATGTCCGGCAGGACAGAGGGGGGTGCTGCGCCAACCTCTCAACACCATCACCCACCCCACACCACGTCAGCCCGGGCTTGACCCGGGACCCATTGAGAAGCGGGGCCGGGTGCCGCAGAGGGCGCAACCGCTGGTGCGGGAGCGAGGACCGGGCCGCGCCCTGCAGGCTCTTCCAATGGCTCCCGGATAGCCTGTGGCTTCCGGGATGACGGGGGTGGGGATGCGGGCAGGGTCGGCTTTCCATGGGGGCACACCTCCGCTCCCGCACGGCTTCGCCGCCGGGGTTTGAGACAGGTTCGGGAAGACGGGCGGCCAAAGCGTCGCGCGTCTAAAGTAATAATGCGACCCTCGGGCCGCCCGTCCGGCCGCTGTCCCGACTGTTGGCCGATCACTCGGGCGGGGTGCGCCCTGGCGGCTTCTCCGCAGCCGGTCTTGAAACCGGCCGCCGGCCTGTCGCGGGCCCTCACATGCCTTGAGCCACCGATGCCCAAGGGGGAGGCTGCCGCCGCCCTTCCTGATCCCCGGCTCCGGACCCGGGTCCCGACAAGGGCGATGGGGGAATTATAGGTGAGGTTTTGGGGGCGGGGATAAAATTGGGGGAATGACAGCGTCCTTCTCCCCGCTTGCGGGGGGCCGAAGGACTGGTCGAGACCCGTGGCTCGACCCCGTGGTGCCGGCAGGCGGATGAGGGGCGAATGGTGATACTTCAGCTCCAGCCAACGCCGAAAAATTATCAACCTGGTACCGTCGTGTCCGGTGTCTAAAACCCAGTAGTTGGAGCGAACCTACTCAGCACAGACCAAAAAAATGATTGCCGGAACCGTCGAAAATGAAGCGAAAAACAAGAGAATCGAGGCAGTGACTGGTGGCAGGAAGCTACAGATCGCCTGCCGACTAACAGCCAAGTTCGTGTAGCTCTGCAATGAGCTTGCGTCGAGCTTCCTTTGCTTCATCACTGGTGATATCCACGCCCCCCCCACTTGCCGCGCGGTTGTCCTCTATAGAAAGGACACTCGATTCAATTCGAGCCGAATTCGATTCGAACACAAACAGAAATTCGCGCTGTTGCTTACGCACGTTCTGTCCTTTGTTCATGCCGATTCACCCTGCTTCCACGCCGCTGATCTACCGATTCTCGACGCCCTCAAGGTAATCTATAACCCTTTTTTCGTGGGTTGTGAAACCATCCATAGGAGGTGGTAGAATAGGGGATGCGGATTTTTTATCTAGAATTCGTGCTTTGCCGCCATCTTTCCGCTCAGTGCCATGGTGAAACAGCTTCAACATGCAATCTGGTCCGACACCCTCGTACTGTAGAAACGCTACCTTATTTCTATCATCACTTGAGATCCCAATTGCATCGCTATGAAGTTCCAGAGCAAGACTCTTAGCATAAGGTTCTACATACAGTACTCTCGAGATGCCCGCGGCGACAATATGTCTAGCGCAATTGTGACATGGAAAGGTCGTAGTATATAGAGTGCCGCCCACCATGCCAGATTTTCCTGCCCGACCCGCTGAAACTATTGCCTCCATTTCAGCGTGGATAGATCGGCTATATTCAATCAGGTCTTTGACAGGAGTTTCTACTAGCGCGGACCGAAATTTTTCTTTGTTAGTGCTCTGCGAGAGCATTCCTTCTTCACTGAGTTTTCTGAATATTTTTTCGTAAAGCTCCTCTTTTTTTCGGTCATTGTGGCAGCGTTTTTCGCCCCATAAATAGCAGCGATGATCTTGTTGACCATCGTTCACCGAATACAAACCTCCATGCGCCTTCGGTACGTCATTGTAACCGACGCTTATGAGTTCACCTTCAGCCGAGTAGATCGCTGCACCGACCTGCCGGGAAAGGCAGGCTGATTTGCTGGCAGATGATACTGCTGCAAACATGCCAGCTTCGTCAGTGGTTGGTGTATGTACAGATATGTTGAAGGTTATTTCTAAGTACCGATTGATGACGTCTTTGATTCTTGCATCATTTTCACCGTCATTTCTAATGAAGAAATCGGATAGGTATGCAGTCTTGCTGACCTTTTGGCCGTGATCGCTTTCCTTGTCGTTTTCGTCTCTTGTGAATATTCCCTGAAGTTTATCTTTCTCAATACCTAAGTTTTTGAGTCTAACTTCTCGAATTGATTCCGGAGCAAATACGGTAAATTGCCAATAGATGCCTCCGTACACGCGCCTTAGAAGCTCTGTCTCTTTGGGGTGCTTCAGTGAATCTATTATAGTTGCTTGTCGCTGCTGTTTTGGCTGAGGGACTTGTGTGCTGTCGTCGTACCCGCCACTTGCTTTTCTTTGCACCGCGATCGTTTCAACTGCTTTTGCGGCAATGTAATCCTCGCCAAACTTTCTCCGCAATTCTGTGCCGACTGCCTGCAATTCCGTAATGCGTTCTGAGCCCCCAGTTGCTACGGTTGGGGTGCTCGTTTTCGCGGCATTCTCGCGAATAAGATCGCTCGCTTTAAGAATCTCAACCTTATACCCGTAGTCCGTTTCTAGAATGGACTTTAATTGCGCTGAGGTCTTAGAAACCCCAGCGCCTACGGCGCCCACCATTCCTATCACTAGTTCCTCAGTAGGGCGTGAAATATCCTTTGAAGCTCCGACTGACTCCAATTGGTCTGTCGCGGAAGTTTGCTTAAATTCCGCAATCTTGTGAGTTGTTGTCAATTTGCCCGTCCCATTAATAGTTGTGATATTATGTACCGATGCTGCAACTCAAGGCAATCCCTATTGGTGTATTGTTTGACGAGTGTAAGTGACTGAAATAGTTAAAAAAAATGGCGCGGTTTTTATGTAGGTGTGTGCAAATTTTCGAACACACAGGAGGATCATGACATTCAGATCTATCCGGATCGCTGAAGCATAAACTAGATGTTCCAGAAATCTCACGAAGTAGACTGCGCACGCCCCCCATCCATCCCCTCCCGTCACAATCCCCTTCCAAAAAATCATTTTAAGCTTGAAGCAATCTGGCGCAAGATGCTGTATGCTCCGCTCAGGCGTCAGGAGTGCACGCGCCCTTGCGGCGCGCAAGGCACGCTCTGGCTATTGGTTTTTCCGCATTTGCGCGGAGGTCAGGTGAGACCATCTGGCTGCAGAAGGCTTGAAAGAGCGCAACCGCATCAGGAAGGCATGAATGAACATGGAAGCACAGAAATCCGCGGCGAAATCGTCAAAATCGACCTTCGTGTGGGACGATCCCTTCCTCATGGAAGAGCAGCTCACCGATGAAGAGCGCATGATCCGCGATGCGGCAGCCGCCTTCGCTGCCGACAAGCTCGCCCCGCGCATCGAGCATGCATATATGAACGAGGAAACCGACCCGGACATCTTCCGCGAAATGGGCGCGGCGGGGCTTTTGGGCGTGACGGTGCCGGAGGAATATGGCGGCGTGGGGGCCGGCTATGTGTCCTACGGGCTGGTGGCGCGCGAGGTGGAGCGCATCGATTCGGGCTATCGCTCCATGATGAGCGTGCAGTCCTCGCTGGTGATGTTCCCGATCCATGCCTATGGCTCGGAAGAGCAGCGCAGGAAATATCTGCCGAAACTGGCGTCGGGCGAATGGATCGGCTGTTTCGGCCTGACCGAGCCGGATGCGGGCTCCGATCCCGGTGGCATGAAGACGCGCGCCGACAAGATCGATGGCGGCTACAGGCTGACCGGCTCGAAAATGTGGATCTCCAATTCGCCGATTGCCGATGTGTTCGTGGTGTGGGCGAAATCGGCGGCCCATGGCGGCAAGATCCGCGGTTTCGTCCTGGAAAAGGGCATGAAGGGGCTTTCGGCGCCAAAAATTGGCGGCAAGCTTTCGCTGCGCGCGTCGATCACCGGCGAGATCGTGATGGACGGTGTGGAAGTGGGCGAGGATGCGCTTTTGCCCAATGCGGAAGGGCTTGGCGGGCCGTTTGGCTGTCTGAACCGCGCGCGCTATGGCATTTCCTGGGGCGCGATGGGCGCGGCGGAAGATTGCTGGCACCGGGCGCGGCAATATGGGCTCGATCGCAAGCAGTTCGACAAGCCGCTGGCGCAGACGCAGCTTTTCCAGAAGAAGCTCGCCGACATGCAGACGGAAATCGCGCTCGGGCTTCAGGGGAGCCTGCGCGTTGGCCGGCTGTTTGACGAGGGCAAGATGGCGCCG
Source organism: Nitratireductor kimnyeongensis (assembly GCF_019891395.1). NCBI lineage: Bacteria > Pseudomonadati > Pseudomonadota > Alphaproteobacteria > Hyphomicrobiales > Phyllobacteriaceae > Nitratireductor > Nitratireductor kimnyeongensis. The sequence continues at coordinate 2,718,834 of NZ_CP078143.1, forward strand.
GAGATGATCTCGGTCGTCAAGCGCAACAATTGCGGCAAGGCGCTGGAGATCGCGCGCATGGCCCGCGACATGCATGGCGGCAATGGCATCCAGATCGAATATCACGTGATGCGCCATGCGCAGAACCTGGAAACGGTGAACACCTATGAGGGCACGCATGACGTTCACGCGCTGATCCTCGGCCGCGCGCAGACGGGGCTGCAGGCGTTTTTCTGATCGGGTGAGCGCGCGCGTTTCGCGCGGGGATTGCGAAGGGGCGGGCGCTGCGGTGCTTGCCTCTTTTTTTTGTTGCGGGTGGCGCGGGAGGGGGGAGGAGCCGACGCAGCCCTCATCCTGAGCTTGTCGAAGGGCGAGGGCGGCATGAAAGGGCTGCAGCGGCAAGCGTGGGTGCGTGCCTTCACCCCCGCCCTTCGACAAGCTCAGGATGAGGGTGAAGGCACGGGAACGCTGTGCGCGGGGAGAGGGTAAGGGGCGGGTGGTGGCTTTGCTGGCGGGTTCGCGGTTCGGCGGAAGAGCGTTGCAGAAAAGCAGGTGGTCGAAAGCGGCGGCACTTTGTAGTAGAGGAGGGAAAGCCTGTTCCCGTTCGATCCGAGGTGTTCATGACCGCGTCCTTTCTCTCCCATCTGCGCTTGGAACTCGATGGCCTGAAGGAGGCGGGGCTTTACAAGTCCGAGCGGGTCATCACCTCCATGCAGTCGGCCGAGATCGAGAGCGGCAGGCAAAGGGTGCTGAACTTTTGCGCCAACAATTATCTGGGCCTTGCCGACAATGAGGAATTGCGCGAGGCGGCCAAGGCCGCGCTCGACCGCTATGGCTATGGCATGGCCTCGGTGCGCTTCATCTGCGGGACGCAGGAAGAACACAAAGAGCTGGAAGCGAAGATTTCAGGCTTTCTGGGCTATGAGGACACGATCCTCTATTCCTCCTGCTTCGATGCCAATGCGGGGCTTTTCGAGACGCTGCTGGGGCCGGAGGATGCGATCATCTCCGATGCGCTCAACCATGCCTCGATCATCGACGGGGTGCGGCTTTGCAAGGCCGAGCGCCACCGCTATGCGAACAATGATATGGCCGCTCTGGAAGAGTGTTTGAAAAAGGCGGAAGGCGCGCGCTTCCGGCTGATCGCGACGGATGGCGTTTTTTCCATGGATGGCATCGTCGCCAATCTGGGCGCGGTCTGCGATCTCGCCGAAAAATACGATGCGATGGTGATGGTGGACGATAGCCATGCGGTCGGTTTTGTGGGTGAGAATGGACGCGGCACGCCGGAGCATTGCGGCGTGGAAGGGCGGGTCGACATCATGACGGGCACGCTCGGCAAGGCACTGGGCGGGGCGTCTGGCGGCTATACCTGTGCGAAGGCCGAGGTGGTGGACTGGCTGCGCCAGCGTTCGCGGCCCTATCTCTTTTCCAACACGCTGGCGCCGGTGATCGCGGCGGCGTCTTTGAAGGTCTTCGATATGGTGGAGCAGGGCGATGCGCTGCGCCGTCATCTTGCAAGCAATGCCGGGCGGTTCCGCTCGGGCATGGAAAAGCTGGGCTTCACCCTGGCGGGCGCCGACCATCCCATCATCCCGGTCATGGTGGGCGATGCGGCTCTCGCCGCCCGCATGGCTGAAATGCTGATGGAAGAGGGCATCTATGTGATCGGCTTCTCCTTCCCCGTGGTGCCGAAAGGGGCTGCCCGCATCCGCACGCAGATGTCGGCGGCGCATTCGACCGAGGATATCGATCGCGCGGTGGAAGCGTTTGGCAAGGTGGGGCGTCAGCTCGGGGTGATCGCGTAGGGCGCGGATCGCAGATTTCGCTTTTGGAGGATAATCGACCATGTCCAACATGATGAAGGCGCTCGTGAAGTCAAAGCCGGAGGAAGGGCTCTGGATGGAGCGTGTTCCGGTGCCCGAGGTTGGGCCCAATGACGTTTTGATCAAGGTGAAGAAGACGGCGATCTGCGGCACGGATGTGCATATCTGGAACTGGGACGAGTGGGCGCAAAACACCGTGCCGGTGCCGCTGGTGACGGGACATGAATTCGTCGGCGAGGTGACGGAGGTCGGCTCGGCGGTGACGGAATACAAACCCGGCCAGCGGGTTTCGGGCGAGGGGCACATCGTGTGCGGCCACTGCCGCAACTGCCGGGCGGGCCGCGGACATCTGTGCCACAACACGCTGGGCGTGGGGGTTCACCGCGCCGGCGCGTTTGCCGAATTCATCGCCCTGCCGCAGCACAATGTGGTGCCGATCCCCGACAACATTCCCGACGAGATCGCGGCGATCTTCGACCCGTTGGGCAACGCCGTTCACACCGCGCTTTCCTTCGACCTCGTTGGCGAGGATGTGCTGGTGACGGGGGCGGGGCCGATCGGCATCATGGGCGCGCTGGTGGCGCAGGCCGTGGGCGCGCGCAAGGTGGTCATCACCGACATCAATCCGGGAAGGCTGGAGCTTGCAAAGAAGCTCGGCGTTCAGCACACGGTGAATGCGGCAGAGGAAACGCTGCCGGAGGTGATGCGCCAGCTCGGCATGACCGAGGGGTTTGATGTGGGGCTTGAAATGTCGGGCGCGGCACCCGCCTTCCGCGACATGATCGACGCTATGAACAATGGCGGCAAGATCGCCATTTTGGGTATCGCGCCGGCGGGTTTCGAGATCGACTGGAACAAGGTCATCTTCAAGATGCTGCATCTGAAGGGCATCTATGGGCGCGAGATGTTCGAGACCTGGTACAAGATGATCGCGCTGGTGCAGACGCGGCTCGACCTGCGCGATCTCATCACGCACCGCATCAATGCGGATGATTTTCGCGATGGTTTCGACGCCATGCGCTCCGGCAGGGCCGGCAAGGTGGTGATGAGCTGGTAGGACACTAGTCCGTCAAAACGGCGCGCTCCAGTGCTTCAAGGCCTTCAAGCAGCGCTGCGCGCTCCTTGGGCTTCATGCGGTCGAGCAGCTTCGTCTCGAAACCGTGTGCCACGGGCACCATGTCTTCATAGGCTTTCTGGCCGATCTTGCTGAGGGTGAGACGTTCGACCCGACGGTCCTGCGGGTCGGGCGTGCGCGCCAGCCAGCGGCGTGTTTCCAGAGAGGCAACGGCGCGGCTGACCTTGGTCTTGTGCATGGAGGAATGCGCGCCGATCTCGGTCGCAGTCATCGTTCCGAACTGGCCGAGCGTGGCCAGCGTGCGCCACTCGGGCCGCGTCAGACCAAGGCGCGCGCGATAGGCCTGTGAGAAATCGCGGCTGATCGTATCGGTGAGACGGGACAGGCGATAGGGAAGGAAGTGTTCCAGGGCAAGCTTGGTCGATTCTGGCATGGGATGCTGGGATCCTTTGCGGATTTCCTCTCTGGTCAGATTGATAGTTACATTCGATATGGTTACGGTTGCAACCAAAACTTGATGAGTCCCAAAGCTTGATGAGCCATTGCTTGGAGGATCGAATGACCGTGCAGTACATGCCGGGTTTCGGCAATGATTTCGAGACGGAGAGCCTGCCGGGCGCGCTGCCGCAGGGACAGAATTCGCCCCAGCGACCAGCCTATGGGCTTTATGCAGAGCAGCTGTCAGGTTCCCCGTTCACCGCCCCGCGCGGGACGAATGAACGCTCCTGGCTCTACCGCATTCGCCCCAGCGTGAAACATACCGGGCGCTTCAAGGCGGTCGATTTCGAGGCGTGGAAGTCCGCTCCCAATGTGAATGACCATCAGCTGGCGCTTGGTCAGCTGCGCTGGGATCCTACTCCCATCCCCAATGAGGAAACCGGTTTCATTGCCGGTGTGCGCACCATGACGACGGCGGGTGACGTGCAGGGGCAGGCGGGCATGGCCGCCCATATCTACGCCTTCAACACGTCGATGGTGGACGAATACTTCTTCAATGCCGATGGCGAATTGATGCTGGTACCGCAGGAAGGCGGTGTGCGGTTGAAGACCGAGATGGGTGTCATCGAGATCGAACCCGGTGAAATCGCCGTCATGCCGCGCGGCATGATCTTCCAGGTGGAACTGATGGACGGGCCGGCGCGCGGCTATATGTGCGAGAACTACGGCGCGAAATTCACCCTGCCGGATCGCGGTCCCATCGGTGCAAACTGTCTCGCAAACCCACGCGACTTCAAGACGCCGGTTGCCTGGTATGAGGAAAAGGAAAAGCCCTGCCGGTTGTTCGTCAAATGGTGCGGTCAGTTTCATGTGACCGAGATCGGCCATTCACCACTCGACGTGGTGGCCTGGCACGGCAACTACGCGCCCTACAAATATGACCTTTCCACCTTCTCGCCGGTTGGGGCGATTCTGTTCGACCATCCCGACCCTTCGATCTTCACGGTGCTGACGGCCCCCTCGGGCGAAGAGGGAACCGCCAATATCGACTTCGTGATCTTCCCGCCGCGCTGGATGGTGGCAGAGCACACATTCCGCCCGCCCTGGTATCACCGAAACATCATGAGCGAGTTCATGGGGCTGATCAAAGGCCAGTATGATGCCAAGGAAGAGGGCTTCCTGCCGGGCGGTGCCTCACTGCACAACATAATGCTGCCGCACGGGCCGGACGCTTTCGGTTTCGAGAAGGCGAGCCAAGGGGAACTGAAGCCGGTCAAGCTGGAAGAGACCATGGCATTCATGTTCGAGACGCGCTTTCCCCAGCATCTCACGCGCTATGCCGCCGAGACGGACACGCTGCAGGAAAACTATATCGACTGCTGGAAGGATCTGAAGAAGCGTTTCAACGGCACGCCGGAAGGCGACTGGTCCTGATCGACCGGAGCGCTCGCAGACGGTATGATCGGCGTCGGTCCGGTGGGCCTGCGCCGATTGCGCGTCTTCCCCAACGCATAAAGGACATTGCATGAAACTCGCCACGCTCAAGAACGGAACGCGCGACGGCAAGCTGGTCGTCGTCTCTCGCGACCTGACACATTGCACGGATGCATCCTTCCTCGCCCCGACGTTGCAGGCGGCACTGGACGACTGGGCGCGCATCGCACCGCATCTGGCAGCCCTTTCCGAAAGCCTGGAGCACGGTTCGGTGCCTGCGGAACGTTTTCACGAGCATGATGCGCATTCACCATTGCCGCGCGCCTATCAGTGGGCGGATGGCTCGGCATACGTCAATCACGTGGAACTGGTGCGCAAGGCACGTGGGGCGGAGATGCCAGCGAGCTTCTGGGAGGATCCGCTCATGTATCAGGGCGGGTCCGATGCGTTTCTGGCACCACGCGACCCCATTCGCATGGCCGACGAGGCCTGGGGCATCGACATGGAAGGGGAAATCGCCGTCATCGTCGATGACGTGCCGATGGGTGCAACGCTGGAACAGGCGCGAGAAGCCATTCGGCTTGTCATGCTGGTGAACGACGTGTCGTTGCGCGGGCTGATCCCGGGAGAACTCGGCAAGGGCTTTGGCTTCTTCCAGTCGAAGCCGTCCTCGGCCTTCTCGCCAGTTGCGGTGACGCCCGAAGAACTCGGCGATGCCTGGGATGGCGGCAAGGTCTCTCTGCCGCTATGCGTCGATTATAACGGTAAACCCTTTGGCCGTGCCGATGCCGGTGTCGACATGACCTTCGACTTTCCCACGCTGATTGCCCATGCCGCCAAGACCCGCCCGCTATGCGCCGGTACGATCATCGGTTCGGGCACGGTTTCCAACAAGCTGGATGGTGGCCCGGGCAAACCGGTCGAGGAAGGCGGTGTCGGTTACTCCTGTATTGCCGAAATCCGCATGATCGAGACGATAACACACGGTAAACCGAAGACGCCTTTCTTGCGCTTTGGCGATACGGTGCGTATCGAGATGAAAGACAGTGGGGGCCATTCCATCTTCGGTGCGATCGAACAACGCGTCGAGGAATATCAGGAGCCCTAAAGAATGGCACTGACCCCTCTCAAGCGCACGGCGCTTATTTTCGCGGTATTCAATCTTGTCGGGATTTCCATCCTGGCGTGGTTGTTGAAGTCGGTTTTTGACGCGCTTTACACCACCGCGCCTCAATGGCTGGGCATCACGTTGTCCTTCATCTTCGTGGTAACCGTCATTGGCGTGAATGTATGGCTGTCGAGGCGTGCATACCGGATCGACAGCGGTTCGATATTGACCCGCCTGATGATCGCCTGGACGCTGATTTCGGCGGTGTCCGCAGTCGTGTTCAGCGCGCTTGATCCCTGGAACATCCTGAAATCCCTGGCAGTCATCGTCGGGGCATAGTGTAGTCAACGAGAAAGGCGCGTAATGGCCAAAGAGTTCGCATCCGCAGGTGACCTGACAGAAAAGACCATTTCGTTTGATGAAATCGGTCGGGATATTTGGGCCTTCACAGCCGAGGGTGATCCCAATTCGGGCATCATTATCGGCGACGAGTCGGTGATGGTGATAGAGGCGCAGGCCACGCCGAGGCTTGCTGAAAAGGTGATCGAGAAGGTGCGATCTGTCACCGACAAGCCGATCAGCCATCTGGTACTGACGCATTATCACGCGGTGCGCGTTCTCGGGGCTTCCGCCTACAAGGCGCCAACCATCATCATGAGCGACAAGGCGCGCTCCATGGTGGTGGAGCGGGGCAAGGAAGATTGGGACTCGGAGTTCGTGCGTTTCCCCCGCCTTTTTCAGGGGCATGAATCGATCCCCGGCCTGACCTGGCCGACGACGACCTTTTCCAGCTCGATGACGGTGTATCTCGGCAAGCGCCGTGTGGACCTCATGTTCCTCGGACGGGCGCACACGGCGGGCGACATCGTGGCCTTCGTGCCCGACGCCAATGTGATGTTCACCGGCGATATCGTGGAGCATCACTCGGCCTGCTATTGCGGCGACGGGCATTTCCACGATTGGCCGACGACGCTGGAGGAAATCCGCGCCTTCGATCTCGACGCCATCGCGCCCGGACGCGGCGGCGCGCTGGTGGGGCAGGGCATGGTCAACGAGGCACTGGATCTGACCAGCGATTTCGTCATGTCCACCTATCAGCCGGTGGCGCGCGTGGCGCAGGGCGGCGGCACGCTGAAGGAAGCGTGGGACGCCTGCCGTGCGGTGTGCGATCCGAAATTCTCCGATTATGCGATCTATGAGCACTGCCTGCCCTTCAACGTGGCGCGGGCCTATGACGAGGCGCTCGGCATCGACACGCCGCGCATCTGGACGGCAGAGCGCGACCGTCAGATGTGGGAGGCATTGCAGGGCTGATTGCCGGCCCGGGAGGACGCAGTGAACGGGTTCTGGATTGGCGCAGCGTTTCTGATCGGCCTCGGGCTTGTGGCAGCAGGCTGGTGGGGACTTCTGCGGCTTTCCTTCCTAATGGAGAAGCAGCGTTTTGGCTGGAACGATGAGGAAGCACTCACGCGGTTTCTCTCCATGCGCCGGTCCCCGGATAAGCGCGGCGACAAACACATGCGCGCTTATATCCGGGGCGAGTTGCACTCGTTTGCAGAAGGGATCGGGGCCGGGCTGCGCTATCGATTGTCGCGCTTGATGGTGCGCGTTGGTTACGGGCTTCTGATCGTCGCCACCGGCTTGTGGTTTGCCGGAACCGTGACAGCGCTGTGGTGAACGAAAGAAACAGGGTTTGGAGCTGCTCCTCCTGAGAGGAATGGCTGCGAAGGGAGGGTGAATTTCAATGCCGCGTTACGCGTACAACCCCTTTCCATACATGAAGCCTCCGGAACTCGCCGGCGGGCATGTGGGTCAATATCCGGTGGTCATTGTCGGCGCGGGGCCCGTGGGGCTGGCGGCAGCAATCGACCTGGCGCAGCGCGGCATCTCCGTGGTCGTGCTGGACGACAACGATGTCGTGTCGCTCGGCAGCCGCGCCATCTGTTGGTCCAAACGCACGCTGGAGATTTTCGACCGGCTGGGCGTGGGCGAGCGCATGGTGGAGAAGGGCGTGACCTGGCAGGTCGGGCGGCTTTTTCACCGCGACCGGGAGGTCTGGAATTTCGATCTTCTGCCGGAGGAAGGGCACAAGATGCCCGCCTTCATCAACCTGCAGCAATACTATGTCGAGCAATATCTGGTGGAGCGCGCGGGCGAATTGTCCGACAGGATCGATCTGCGCTGGAAAAACCGGGTGGTGGGGCTGGAACAGACGGGAGGCGATGTGCGGCTTCGTGTGAAGACGCCGGACGGCAGGTATGAACTGGATGCCACCTGGGTGATCGCCTGCGATGGTGCGCGCTCGCCCGTGCGCTCCATGATGGGGCTCGACTTTGGGGGGCAGGTCTTCGAGGAGCGCTTTCTGATCGCCGATGTGGAGATGAAGGCGGATTTCCCTTCCGAGCGCTGGTTCTGGTTCGAGCCGCCCTTTCACAATGGGCAGTCCGCGCTTCTGCACAAACAGCCGGACGATATTTACCGTATCGACCTTCAGCTTGGCCCGGATGCCGATCCGGATGAGGAAAAAAAGCCGGAGAATGTCATTCCGCGCATCGAGAAGGTGATCGGGCATTCCAAGTTCGAGCTCGACTGGGTGTCGGTCTACACCTTCCAGTGCCGCAGGCTGGAGCGGTTCGTGCACAACCGCGTGATCTTTGCAGGCGATAGCGCGCATATCGTTTCGCCCTTCGGCGCGCGCGGCGGCAATGGCGGCATTCAGGACATCGACAATCTCGGCTGGAAGCTGGCGCTGGTGGTCAAGGGGGAGGCACCGGCCTCGCTGATCGCCACCTATGACGAGGAACGTATTCTGGGCGCGGATGAAAATATTCTGCATTCGGCGCGGTCGACCTCGTTCATGACGCCGAAGACCGAGATGGAGAGCATCTTCCGCGACAGTGTTCTGGCCCTTTCAGCAGAACACGATTTCGCCCGGCGGCTGGTGAACTCGGGCAGGCTTTCCAAGCCGTGTTCGCTGGAGGGATGCCGGCTTCAGACAGAATGGGAGGGCGAGGGGTCGCTTGCGCCGGGCATGGCGCTTTCCGATGCCCCGGTACGGGCAGGTGGAAAGCCTTCCTGGCTGCTCGGTGAGACGGGTGGTGGCTTCGTGCTTCTGGCCGTCGGCTGCGAGCCGCCGATCGGTCTTCCGGCGGGGCTGCATGTGGTGCAGGTAACAAAGCCCGGTGGGATGGCCGTGGAAGGCGTGGCGCATGTCGAGGATTGCGAGGGCGCGGTGGCTAATCGCTACGGATCAAGGCGGCTCTATCTGGTGCGACCGGACCAGCATGTGGCGGCGATCTTCGAGAGGCCCGACGCGCATGAGATCGCGGGGGCCATGACCCGGGCGATGGGAAGGGAGTGACAATGGTCAGGAGCGAGATCGGCCGAGACCAGCTGGGACCGGCAGGCGATGATTTCTATGCGGCACTGATGGAAGCGCATGAAGGGCTGAGCTTTGAGGAAAGCGCTCGGCTCAACGCGAAACTCGTGTTGCTGCTCGCCAATCAGGTGGGCGATATAGAGGTGATCCAAGCCGTCTTGGAGGCGGCGCGGGAGAAATAGGCGAAGGGGATGGATTGACGCTCGCCGTCAGCCATCAGGGCCAGGGCGGGGCGATCTGATCCACATTGACCTCTCCGGAATAATCATTGCCGAAATTGGTTCTGATATAGGTGACCACATCGGCGATTTGCTGATCGCTGAGCAGGTTCTCCATGGCCGGCATGGCTTTCTGCCCGCTTTTGATAACGAATATCGCATATTCCGGATGTTCGAGGTTTTTGTTGTCGGCCAGCGATGGGTAGCGGCCTGCGCCGCTCGCGCCCTTGCCGTCGGACATATGACACCCCTGACAGATGGCCTTGTAGACATTTTCACCGCCAGTAACGGTTATCTTCTCACTGTCGCCGAAGAGTGCGGCTTCCTCGCTATGCGCTGGCGGCACAAAGAATATGGAAGCGGCGATGCAAAGCGCTTTGCCTTTCACTGGCATGGCAGGCTCCTTCTCAACCGGGGGATCAACCGCTCATGACCCGGGCGTGCAAGCGGGAAATCGCATCGAGCCCTGAAAGAATGGCACCTTCCTGCCATCCTGGCAGATAGGAGAGGTGCTCGCCGGCCATCAGGGTACGCCCATCCAAGGCGGTCGCGCGGCTGTAGTCTGCCTCCCTGTCGTCCCAGACACCGTAACAACCCAGCGCCCAAGGCACCCTATACCATGCGACACTTGCGCCGTTGGAGAACTCCTTGCGGTATTGCGGGTGGATCGTCGCGCCATATTCGAGAGCCTTGTTGATGCGCTCCTCGGGCGTCATAGAGGTGAAGTGATAGGCTGCTGTATCCCAATTGTAACCACCGACCAGAACACCTTTCCCGGTGGAAAGATAATCGCTCGACGGATAGCCGATCAGTGCGATGGGAAGATCCGTGTAGGAGATGCCGCCGTAGATCTGCTCGTCCTCTTCCCAGAAACGCCGGTTGAACTCGAGACCGATCTTGACGGAACCGGCATATTGAACCTTGTCGATCACGCTTTTTACCCCGTCTGAGAAATTGCTCTCGATCTGCCCGAGTATGGAAAAGGGAATGGTGCAGATGCACCAGTCGGCGCGTGTTTCCAGAGGCTCTCCTTCAATGCCGGTGTCCTGGCCGGTGTCCTGATAGATGACGGTGACGCCGGTCTCATCCTGCTTGATGGAGGTGACCTTCGCATTGTAGCGGATCAGATCCTTGATCTCCCGTTCGAACGCCTGGGCGATCATGTCCATTCCGCCGACCGGCTGAAACATGGTTTCCTGATGATCGACCGTTTCCGCTACTCCCAGCCATCTCCACAGGCCTGATTGAAGAATGTCGCCCGGCGCGATCGGATCGGAGGGGATAGGATTTGGTTTCGCTCCCCCGCCTGGCCATGTCTGAAAACCGCGAAATTCGCTGGTGTGCTGGCTTTTGACGTAGCCAAAGTCCTGGTCGAGCATTCCGCTGGTGCGCAGGGCTTCGAGAAGCTTCTCCTTGTCTTCCTCGCTGACCATTTCGTCGAGATTGCCTTGATTGACGGCTTTCGCGAGGAGCTCGGTGGTGTGCCCACGAAAATCCGTCGCGATCTCCCGAAACCGCTGGGGTTTGCCGCCAAACGCGGCGGTGGAGTGGAGAAAGGCGTTGTGATTTTTCTGAATGAAAGGTTCGAGCTTGACGCCGAGGCGCCGGCAGTAATCCAGAATGGCGTGATGATGGTGGGGAATGCGCCAAGGCCCCGGATTGAAATAATTGCCCTTGGCATATCCGATCTCCTGACGAAAATCGCCAAGCTCGGTATAGGTGTCGCCACCACGTAGGGTCCAGCACCGGCCGCCTGCCTTCTCCCGGTATTCAAGCAGCTCGACTTCATAGCCGGCCGCCCGTAATTCGAGCGCTGCGACCATTCCGGCCAGACCGGCACCGAGAATGAGAACCTTCACAGTCCCGGGGTCGCCCTGGAGCTTGATCGGGCCTTGGTAGGGAGATGGCTGGGCATGTCCGAGCGTCGTCATTGCCTGATAGAGGGCGGCGCTGCCAGCGGCCGCGCCGATCATCGTCAGGAGATCGCGGCGTGACACCTGTCCTAATGCCCGTAGCATGATGTTGCGCTCCTTACCTTTCCGGCCAGGAGGCATCATCGCGCCGTCCGCCGCGTCAAAAAAGGTAATATTGAGTAAAGGTTTTGAACGATTTCATGTTTTTTATAGGAGCAATCATGGTTGCGCGGTGTATTTCGCCTGTATTTAAGATAGTCGGCAAATAAAAAGGCCGTCCAAGACGGCCTTTCCATTTCCTTCTCCGCAATCTCCGGGTGATTTAACCGGCGGCGTCGACCTTGATCACGCCACGGCGGATCTGATCTTCCTCGATGCTCTCGAACAGGGCGCGGAAATTGCCTTCTCCAAAACCTTCATCGCCCTTGCGCTGGATGAACTCGAAGAAGATCGGGCCGATGACGGTTTTTGAAAAGATCTGCAGGAGGATCTTGGTCATACCGCCGTTCACCACGCCTTCACCGTCGATCAGGATACCATGCTTTTTCATGCGCTCGATGGGCTCGTCATGGCCCTGCACACGGTCGAAGCTCTTCTCGTAGTAGACTTCCGGTGGGCCGGGCATGAATTTGAGCCCATTGTCGGCGAGCCGGTCGGTGGCGTCGTAGATGCCATCAGTGCCCACCGCTATGTGCTGGATGCCTTCACCTTTGTACTTCTTCAGATATTCGACGATCTGGCTCGTGTCGTCCTTGGATTCGTTGAGCGGAATGCGGATCTTGCCGCAAGGCGACGTGATCGCACGGGAGACGAGGCCGGTGATGCGACCGTCAATGTCGAAATAGTGGATCTGCGAGAAGCCGAAAAGCTCGCGGTAAAAGTCCCACCATTTGTCCATATTGCCGCGATAGACATTGTGGGTGAGGTGATCGAGATAATAGAATCCGACCCCTTTCGGGCGCGGATTTTTCTCGCCAAGCCATTCGAATTCGGCGTCGTAGGCAGAGCCTTTGTCGCCATAGGTGTCGATGAAGTAGATGAGAGAGCCGCCTATACCGACGATGGCCGGCACATCGAGTGCCTTGTCGTCGCCCTGGTAAGGCTCCGCACCCTTGGAAACGGCATGATCGAAGGCATGTTTTGCATCGACCACGCGCCAGGCCATGGAGGGCGCACAGGGGCCGTGATCCTCGACGAAACGCATGGCATGGCTGCCCGGTTCAGCGTTCAGAATGTAGTTGATGTCGCCCTGACGCCAGACGGAGATTTTCTTCGTTCTGTGGCGGGCAACCTCAATGTAGCCCATCTTCGTGAACAGGTCGGCGAGTTTGTCCGGCTCCGAATGAGCGAATTCGACGAATTCGAACCCGTCGGTTCCGGCCGGGTTCTCATTGCCGATCTTCGGCGGCGGTGCATCGTGGGGGAACGGACCCATGGTTTCAATCCTCCTCATATGGGAATGGCTGGACGTGATGGAACGTCATGCAAGCATTTTACGCCTCGGGCTCCGCAAGTGGCTTGCATTCTGGGTCACGTTTTGTGAGAAGAGTGCAAATATCATGCATGATAGAGGAGTATTGCATGGCCGATGCGCGTGTTGATGGATATGACCGCAAGATATTATCCCTCTTGCAGGTGGATGCGCGGCTGACCAACAATGATTTGTCGGAGCGCGTGAACCTGTCGCCTTCGCAATGTTCCCGCCGCCGGCAAAGACTTGAGGAAGAGGGCTATATTCGTGGCTATGCGGCCATGCTCGACCGGGACAGGCTCGGTTTTCCACTCGTCAACATCATCACTGTGACGCTTGCAACGCACAACCCCGACAATGCTCGACGTTTTGGCGAATTGCTCACCCGCCTGCCCGAAGTGCAGGAAGCCCACGCGCTGACGGGTGAAATGGACTATATCCTCAAAGTGGTGACACCCGACCTGAAATCGCTTTCGGCCTTCGTCAATGGCGTGCTCCTGCCACATGACTCGGTGCAGCATGTGAAGAGCGCCATCGTGCTGGAAACCCTCAAGGAGACAGGCGCACTGCCGCTCTGATTTTTTTGTTACGAATATGTCGATCTGCTCCCCTTTATTGTTACATAATTTCCGCTAAAGTCTCGGTGGACGGGAGACGGGATTCCAGTGGATACTCGGCTCTCCGGTGAACGCGCGGGGCTGGGAGAGGCTGAACGCGGTGTCGCCAACGAACATTGAGCGCCATTATCGGCGTTTCGGGACATGCAATCGGGAGGAGAAGCATGAAACCATTTTCCGTTAGAAAACTGGCCCTCGCGGCCGCCGTTGCGGCAACCGGGCTTATCGGGGCCTCAGCCTCGTCATTTGCGCAGGAGGTGACGCTCAGGCTGCACCAGTTCCTGCCGCCGCAGGCGAATGTCCCCAAACTCGTGCTCGACCCCTGGGCCGACAAGGTGGAGCAGGAATCGGGCGGGCGCATCAAGATCGAGCGCTATCCCGCCATGCAGCTCGGCGGTACACCACCGCAGCTCTACGACCAGGCGCGTGACGGTATCGTGGACATCGTCTGGACGCTGCCTGGCTCCAATCCGGGCCGATTTCCCTCCACGGAAGTGTTTGAGCTTCCCTTCATGATGACGAATGCAGAGGCGACATCGCGCGCATACTGGGACCTGTTCGAAAAACACATGAAGGACACCGAGTTCAAGGACACGCATGTGCTGGGTGTCTGGGTTCACGGGCCCGGCATGTTGCACTCAAAGGAGCCGATCGAGACACTCGACGATCTGAAGGGCATGAAGGTTCGCGCACCCACGCGCATCATCAATTCGCTGCTCGGTCAGCTTGGCGCGACGCCTGTCGGCATGCCAGTGCCGCAGATCACGGAGGCGCTTTCCAAGGGCGTGATTGATGGCTGCGTGATCCCCTGGGAAGTCACGCCGGCGCTGAAAGTGCCCGAGCTGGTTTCAAACCACACGGAGTTCGGTGGCGAGCACGCGCTCTACACGACGACCTTTGTGCTTGCGATGAACAAGGCGAAATATGACAGCCTTCCGGATGACCTGAAGAAAGTCATAGACGACAATTCCGGGCAGGAATTTGCGGCTTTTGCCGGCAAGACGCAGGCCGGTGCGGACGTGCCAAGCCGTCAGATCGCCGTAGATCGCGGCAACAACATCATCGAGATCAGCGCTGAAGACACCGAGACCTGGAAAGAGGCGGCGGCCCCTGTCTACGACCAGTGGGTGGCCGAGATGAAGGAAAAAGGGATCGACGGTCAGATGCTGATCGACGAGGCCCGTGCCCTGATCGACAAATACACCAATCAGTGAAGCTGATCCTGACAGGAATGACGGGGCGGGCTGCAAGGCCTGCCCCTTTTTTGAAACAAGCCAGGGCATTTCGCAAAAAGGTGGAAACACCTGACGCCCGAACACATGCGGGAAACCAACCGATGGAGCGGAGCGACGTTTCCGTGAGACGGTCAACCGCTCTATTGTGTGGGGACCTTGGCTTGCGAAGGCGGCAACCGCTGGCGTAACGTTTTTGCGCCTGTGGAAACAATGAAGCAGGCAGGAAGCCATGGGTCGTTACAGAGGACGCAACAGGGGACGGGACGAGGCATGAGACTATCGATCATCGTTGTCTGGCTGGCCAGGGTGATGGCCATTCTGGGCGGCATCGTCCTGGCTGCGGTCATCATCATGACCGTGGCAAGCATCACCGGTCGGGCGCTGGTGCGTTTCGGGCTTGGACCCGTACCTGGCGATTTTGAGCTGGTTCAGGCCGGTGTCGGCTTCGCGGTATTCGCGTTCCTGCCCTGGTGCCAGCTCAATCGAGGCCATGCCACGGTGGACATTTTCACCACCTTCCTGCCGAACAGCGTGAACCACATCATTGATCTCCTGACGGAGTTCATTATGACGCTGGTTCTGGTTCTGATTGCCCTCCAGCTCTATTACGGCATGCTCGACAAGCTGAGCTACAACGAGACCACTTTCATCCTTCAGTTCCCGCTCTGGTGGCCCTATGCGGCCTGTCTCGCGGCGGCGGTCATTGCGGTGGTTGTTTCGTTCTACATGATCCTCGTGCGTTATCGCGAACTGAAGGTCGGCACACCGATGCCGGAGCCCGGACAGGGGAGCGTCCATTGACCAATCTCGAAATCGGCCTCTGGTCCTTCCCGCTTCTCCTTCTTCTCATTTTTCTGCGCCTCCCCATTGGGCTCGCGATGCTGTTGTGCGGCCTTGGCGGAAGTTGGATCGTGTTTGGCAATGTGACGCCTGTGCTGGCCAAGCTGAAAAACGAAACCTATTCGACCTTTTCCGGATATTCACTCTCGATCGTGCCGCTGTTCCTGCTGATGGGGCAGTTCGCAACGCTGGGCGGGATGTCGCGGGCGCTGTTCAAGGCGGCTGAGACGTGGATGGGGCACAAGCGCGGCGGCGTGGCCATGGCGGCGGTGGGCGCCTGTGCCGGTTTCGGAGCGATCTGCGGTTCGTCACTTGCAACGGCGGCAACCATGAGCCAGGTGGCTCTGCCGGAATTGCGCCGCTACGGCTATTCCGGTGCGCTGGCCACGGGAACGCTTGCCGCCGGCGGCACGCTCGGCATTCTCATCCCGCCATCGGTTATTCTCGTCATCTATGCGATCCTGACCGAACAGAACATCGCCAAGCTTTTCGTGGCCGCTTTCGTGCCCGGCGTGCTGGCAGCGTTCGGCTACATGCTGGCGATTTCGATCTATGTGCGGCTTTGGCCGGATTCGGCTGGAACGCGCGAACGTGCGCCCTATTCGGAACGGATGCGGGCGCTGCTTGATGTGTGGCCGGTTCTGGTCGTGTTTCTGGCGGTCGTCGGCGGCATTTATCTTGGCGTCTTCACACCGACGGAAGGCGCTGCCGTGGGTGCGGCCGGCACCGGGCTGATCGCGTTGGTGAATGGCGGGCTGACCCGCGAGACCTTCGTGGAATCCATCCTCGCCACAGCGACCGCCACCGCGATGATCTTTTTCATCGTGCTGGGTGCGGGTTTCTACAATTCGTTTCTGGCGCTGGCACAGGTGCCGCAGCAGATGGCGGCTTTCGTGAGCGAGCAGGGCTACAGCCCATGGATGGTGCTGACGCTGATCCTGCTGCTTTATCTCGTGTTCGGCTGCGTGATGGACTCCCTGTCGATGATCCTGCTCACCATTCCGATCTTCTTCCCCATCGTGACGGTTCTCGATTTCGGGCTGGGGGCGGAGGAGTTTGCCATCTGGTTCGGCATCCTCGTTCTGATCGTGGTGGAGGTAGGGCTGATCACGCCGCCTGTGGGGATGAACCTGTTCGTGCTCAACTCGATGGCGAAGGATACGCCAATTTCTGCGACCTATCGCGGCGTGATGCCCTTCGTGATCAGCGACATTCTGCGCGTGGCGCTTCTGACGCTCTTCCCGGCGATCTCGCTGTTCCTGATGCGCTGGCTTTACTGACAGCGCATCGGAGGTTCGCTTGGGCCGATGGGATGCTTGATTGCCACTCCGAGTGGCTTCATAGCGGTTAGAGACCGCGCTCCTGGATGATGCCGTAAAGATTGGCCGAGCGCGTGCCGCTACGGCAATAGGCAAAGACGGGCCCTGGCAGTTCCTTGAGGGCTGTGGCCATGTCGGTCACATCATCGAGCGTCATGGCGCCGGAGACGACCGGCACATGGCGGAATGACAGACCGGCCTCTTCGGCAGCTTTTGAAATGCTCTCGACCGTGGGCTGTCCGGCGTCCTCGCCATCGGGCCTGTTGCAGACGATGCTTTTGTACCCAGCCTGCTTGATGGCGGCGACGTCTTCCACGGCGATCTGCGGTGAAACCGCGTAATCGTCAGAGATCTTTTTGATGTCCATGATGGTCCTCACTGTGTGTCGTTATCCGGCGGCAAAGAAGCGCCGTTTGAGGGATTTGGCAACGAGAATACCGGCAATGAGCGACGCCAGAAACATGACTGTCTCCGCATAACCGAGCCCAAGAGCCGGGATGGCAGCACCCGGGCAGAAGCCGGCAATGCCCCAGCCAATGCCGAAAACGGCTGCTCCGCCGATCAATTGCGGGTCGAGATCGCTTCGCGTCGGGAGTTGGAAGCGTTCAGCAAAGAACGGTTTTTCGCGCGCACCGAAGAGGAGGCGGTAGCCAAGCGCGGCCACCGCAAGGCCGCCGCCCATGACGAAGGCGAGGCTTGGATCCCATGTTCCTGCGACATCGAAGAAGTTCAGCACCTTTGCGGGGTTTATCATCCCTGAAAGCGCGATGCCGGCACCAAACAGAAGGCCGGCGACAAGGGCTGCCAGAAGCTGTTTCATCGATCAGCCTCCAATCACGTGACGAATGATGAACACTGTGACGAGGGCCGTGGCCATGAAGGTGGCAACCGCAGCGATGGAACGGATGGAACCGCGGGAAATTCCGCAGACGCCATGCCCGCTGGGGCATCCATTGCCGAACGTGACACCGATACCCACGAGGAACCCGCCAATGACGAGCGCGCTTGTCGAAACGGGAACCTGGAAGGGGATCGCCGTGCCGCTTATGATGAGGAACAGCGGTGCAGCTATGGCGCCCAGAACGAAAGCAGCGCGCCAGTGCCAGGCGTTTTCCTGTGGCGGCAGGAGGCCTGACAGAATGCCTGTCATGCCGGCAACTCGCCCGTTGAACGCCATCAGCACGACGGCGGCAAGGCCGATCAGCGCACCGCCGGCGAGCGAGGCTATGGGGGTGAACTCGGTCATATCTGCATCTCCGTCAACATGAACGCGAAGGCGGACTGAATATGGGGTCGCGCTCGCCTCATTGCCAAGGGGGGATGAGGGCGCAATTGCCCATGATCCTGCCCCTAGACGAGATCGCCGAAGCCACCGCCGGTCAGTGCGAGTTGGCGAAGGATGGGAGCGGGCTCGAAGACGGGATTGCCAGTCTTCCGGTGCCAGTGCTCCAGCCGCTCGACGATTGTCTTGATGCCGAAGCGCTCGGCCCAGAACATCGGCCCGCCCTTTGCGACCGGGAAGCCGTAGCCATTGACCCAGACGACATCGATGTCGGAGGCGCGGGCGGCAATGCGCTCTTCCAGGATCTTCGCGCCCTCGTTGATCATCGGGTAGAGCGTGCGCTCGGTGATCTCCTCCGCGCTGATCTCGCGGCGTTCGACGTCAAGTTCGGCTGCCTTCTTTTCGATGAGCTCCTGAACGAAGGGATCGGGTTTTGGCGTGCGGGAGCCTTCTTCATAGAGATAAAAGCCGCGGCATGTCTTCTGGCCGAAATGGCCTGCCTCACACAGCGTGTCGGCGATGGGGGCGGTGAGACCCTGCGACTGTCGGTGTTTCCAGCTGATGTCAAGACCGGCGAGGTCGACCATCTGAAACGGGCCCATGGGCCAGCCGAAATCGGTGAATACACGGTCGACCTGTTCGGGTGTTGCGCCGGAAAGAAGCAGGTCTTCGTTCTGTTCGCGCCGGGCGGCGAGCATACGGTTGCCGACAAAGCCATTGCACACACCGACGACGACGGGAACCTTGCCGATCTTTCGCGCGAGCGCGAGCGCCGTCTTGATGACATCAGCCGCTGTCGCTTCGCCGCGCACGATCTCCAGAAGTTTCATGACATGAGCGGGCGAGAAGAAATGCAGGCCGACCACATCCTGCGGCCGGCTCGTGGTGGCGGCAATCTCGTTGACATCGAGATAGGAGGTGTTCGAGGCGAGGATGGCACCCGGCTTCAGCACCCCGTCGAGCGCGGTGAAGACCTGGCGCTTGACCTCCATATCCTCGAACACGGCCTCGATGACGATGTCGCAGTCGGAAAGGTCCGCATAATCCGTGGTGCCGGAGATGCGCCCCGTGCGGGCTTCTTTCTCCTCTGCCGTTATGGATCCTCGCTTGAGCGATCCCGCATAGGTCTTCTCGACATGTGAAAGACCGCGCGCGATGGCATCTTCATTCATTTCCAGAATGGTGACGGGAATGCCGCCATTGGCAAGCGCCATGGCGATGCCCGCACCCATCGTGCCGGCGCCGATAACGCCGGCGCGCGCAATCTTTCGCTCCTCGGTCTCGCGCGGGATACCCGGCACGCGGGTCGCCTCGCGGGTGGCGAAGAAGAGATGGCGCTGGGCGGCGGATTCGGTGCTGTCGCGACGCTCCAGAAAGAGTTCACGTTCGCGGTCGAGTGCCGCGTCGAATTCCATGGTGATGGCATTTCGGACGGCTTCTGCCGCCGTGTGCGGCGCGGTGAGGCCGCGCGCCTTTTTCGTCGCAGCCTTCACGGCCTCATCGAAGGCGGCAAGGTCGATGGCGAGCTTTTCGTCACGGGCGCGTATATGGATGTGCGGCTTTTGCGATGCGGCCATGTCGCGGGCGAAGGCCACGGCCTCGCCCAGAAGGTCGTTTTCCGCCAGGCGGTCGACGGCGCCAAGGCGGAGCGCTTCATCCATGCCGATGGGCTTGCCGGAGACGATCATTTTCAGGGCGGCTTCGGGCCCGACCAGCCGGGGCAGGCGCACCGTGCCGCCGGCCCCGGGGATCAAGCCCAGATTGACCTCGGGCAGCCCGATCATCGCGGACCTGTCTGCAATGCGGTAATGGCAGCCGAGTGCCAATTCCAGCCCGCCGCCAAGTGCGGTGCCGTGTATGGCGGCGACGGTGGGTTTATCGACGCTTTCAAGCTTCTCGATCAGGTCGGGAAGGCTCGGCTCCTGCGGTGGTTTGCCGAACTCGGAAATGTCGGCACCGGCGATGAAGGTGCGACCCGCGCAGGCGATGACAATGGCCTGAACCGTATCGTCCGCATTCACCTCTGCAAGCGCATCGAAGAGTGGCGCGCGCAGGGCGTGGCCGAGTGCATTGACCGGTGGATTGTCGAGAGTGAGGACGGCAGTGCCATTGTCGCGGGTGATCGTTACGGTGTCGCTCATTCAGGATCCTCTTGTCATCGTAGATGCGGGGCGCGGCGGCTCAGGCGTCGGGTGTTGTTTCGCGCAGGAAATCTGCAATGAGGGCGGCCGTCGCCTCGGGTTGCTCGATGCAGGGCAGGTGGCCCGCATCCTTCACAATTTTGAGCCGGGCGCCCTCAACCAGACCCGCCAACTCCCGCACCAGATCGGGCGGCGTTGAGCCGTCCTGATCACCGACGATGCAGAGCGTGGGTAGTTTCAGGGCGCGGGTGGATTCGGTGAGATCGGCATCGCGCAGGGCTGAGCAGGTGCCCGCATAGCCGTCGACCGTGGTGCGCGTGAGCATGGCTGTGTAGCCGGTGAAGGCGGCATTCTCCGGTGCGCGGAAAGAAGGCGTGAACCAGCGTTCGAGAATGCCGTCAGCTATGGCTGCGATGCCTTTTTCGTTCACGGCTTCAATACGGCAGTTCCACAGATCATCATGGCCTATTTTATGGCCCGTGTCGCACAGAATGAGGCGGGAAACGAGATGCGGCCAGCGTGCGGCGAGCCCCTGGGCGATCATGCCGCCGACCGAGAGACCGACAATGGTCGCCCCGGTGATGTCGAGATGGTCAAGCAGGGCCGCGAGATCGTCGACGTGATCAGTCAGCGCATAGGGCTGGGGCGTGACTTCGGAAAGGCCATGGCCACGCTTGTCGTAGAGGACGATGCGGTAATCGGCCTCGAGCCGCTGGACCACGTCATCCCAGATGCGGAAGTCGGTGCCCAGCGAGTTGGAGAAAACAAGAACGGGCTTGCCGACCGTTCCGCACACTTCGTGATGAATGACGACGCCGTTCACGCGCGTGAAGTTCATGCACCTGCCTCCCTTGCATTGCCGCATAGCGGCTTCTGTATGGGAGAAGGGAAAGGCGTCGTCAATCGATCGGGGAATGGAATAGCAATCAGACAGCCATCTTCATGTTGACCGTGCCATTGAGCGAATTGGAGACCGTGCAGCGGGCCTTGGCACGCTTGATCAGCTCTTTGCCCTCTTCCTCGCCTGGCATGGTGTCGAGCGAGACGGTGGCGTCATAGCTCCCGATGCGGTCGGGCAGATCCTCAGCCTTCGTGCCGGAAACCTGGACAGACACCTGTCCGACATCGATCTTCATTTCCTGTGCGGCGTGATGGAAGGAAAGGGCAAGGCAGGCACCAAGCGCTGAAATCATGAAGTCGACCGGCGAACCCGCTTCTTCCGCTGACGGAGAGGTGATGGCGACAGTCTGCTTCGGCGCGGTGTCGACATGGATCACCTTGCCAGGCCCGATGGCGGTGGTGAAGGGGCCGTAGGTCTTTGCTTTGATGCGGATCGCCATGAGAAACTCCAGAAAGGCAATTCAGATCGCTCACATGTAGTGATGTGACGCGGTCGCGTCCAGCAACGGAGTCGCAGAGGCTGTCTTCTGGCTTTCGAACTGGATGTGTTCGGCGGAGCGTTGGAGACGACTGCCAGCATGCATGTGCAGAGGATTCCCAATCACGATTGGCTGGGAGAACGGTAAGGCAATCGGCGCCACCCGCGACCTGACATGACCGAGCACCGCAATCGACAAACCAACGAGATTATAGATTATTGGGTGCCCAAAATTTGGGGAGTGTCCGTGAAATGTGTTGGTCGGCTCTGCACGACGAATCAGTGACTTGGGCGAAGGTCGCTGACATTTCGCGAGTCCGCCATGCTGTTGTCCGGGCGCGAGGAGCGGGGAGGTCAGCGCTCTGGCAGGTAATGGGCCAGGAACATGTCCGTGCAGTCAGCGATAACGGCATCCGGGTCGACCTCGGTATCCGCCCCCATCAGGAACCGCGGCCAAACCAGGAAGTGCTTCACCATCGACAGCAGCTGGCCCGCGGCAAAGCCGGGCTCTGCCTCTCGCAAGGCGCCCGCCTGCATCGCCTCACCGATCAGCCCCGAGATCGGGCCGTCCTGCATCGCCGCCTTGGCGAAAAAGGCTTGCGCCAGTTCCTGATCGCGCAAGAGCTCCGACATGACCAGCCGATTCAGGCCCATATATTGCTCACCGGTCAGATGGCCGACATAGGCCCGCACCGCCCCGATCAATTGCTCGCGCAGCCGTGCGTCAGGCCGATAGCGCAGCTTAGGCATGGCCGCGATCTCCTCCAGCAGGATGTCGGTGATCGCGGCAAACAGCAGCTCCTTGCTCGCGAAATGCTTGTAAAGCGTGCGTTTCGACACCTCGGCGAGATCCGCAATCCGGTTCACGCGCGCGGCCGGGAAGCCCTGCTCGCGAAACTCCTGGACTGCGGCATCCAAAATATTTTTTCTTTTTTTATCAGTCAGTTTCATCGTTTTCGGCCCTGCGCGTCAGAATTTTGTAAACACAAAGGTTTACATTTTCCGCTGGCTTCACATATGTAAACAGCGAAGTTTACAAAAGCAAGCGCCGCAGCGCCATAGGATACACCGATGAAACATACCCGGTTCGGACCCAAGGGCTGGACGCCCGAGCGCCTCGGCAACCTTGCCGGAAAGACATTTGTCATCACCGGTGCGAATGCCGGTGCGGGCTTCCAGGCGGCGCGCATCCTGCTGAGCAAGGACGCGGAAGTGGTGATGCTGAACCGCAGCGCCGAGAAATCCGCCGCTGCCGTGAAGGAACTGAAACAGGAGTTCGGCGCCGCCGCGCCCGTGCGCTTTGTCCGCATGGACCTTGCGGAGCAGGCTTCCGTCCGCATGGCGGCTGAGGAGGTGCTGAAGACCACCCCGCGCATCGACGCGCTGATATGCAACGCCGCCATCGCACAGGTGCCGACCCGCAAGCTGACCGCTGACGGCTTCGAGAGCCAGCTCGGCACCAACCATTACGGCCACTTTACCCTGTGCGGGATGCTGTTCGATCGCATCGAGGCAACGAAGGGCCGGATCGTCGTCGTCGCCAGCCTCGGCTACAACATGGGACTGAAGACGATCCGCTTCGACGACATGAACTGGGACAAGGGCTATGGCGCAAACGCCGCCTACAGCCAAAGCAAGCTGGCGCAGATGATGTTTGCCTACGAGCTTCAGGACCGGGCGAAGGCCGCCGGCCGCAACGTCGAGGTCTATGTCTGCCACCCCGGCTCGTCCGCGACTTCGCTGATCTCGACCAGCGGCAGCCGGACGATGCGCCTCGTCTGGTGGCTGATGACCAAGACGCCAATGGTCCAGACCGCCGAACAGGGCGCCTATCCGGAGATCATGTGCGCGACGGAGGCGGCGCTTACCGAGCAGCGTGCGCTCTACGGTCCCACTGGGGCCCGGGAGTTCGTCGGCCCGGTCGGCCGCGGCACACTGAACGCCCACGCTCACGACAAGCCGGTCATGGTCGGGCTGTGGGAGCGGTCCGAGAAGGACACCGGGTTCTGCTGGGGCCTGTAAGGACTTCGTAATCCTGCCGACCCCGGACAGGGCAACTGATGAGGGCCGGGACCACAATGGGACGTCGCGATAGCGGCATCTTGGCGTTGGAATGCAGAACGTCATTGTTTCGAACATGCCAACACGCAGGCATCGGCTTTTGTCCCGGCCTGATGTTCGAGATCGAGTTGCGATCATTCTCGAAGCGCTTCTACCGCGGCGATCATGCCTGGTGAACACACGCATCGCCGAAACGAATGTCGCGCGGCTGCGCCGGATGACCTGTGAGCTTCTGCGGGGATTGTACTGTCCGAGACGTCCATAGGGGCTGGTCACCCCGGATCATAAGTTGTATGCGCTCGGCTCAACCAAAGCAGGGAACGCGGCTGGATTGCCAGTTGTACGTGTCAGCATGAACGCAAGTTTGCGGACAGACGAGAGCTGGATGGTTCGGTCTCAGGTTTCACACCGGTTGACCCCAGGCAGGTGGCATTCGCGCCAGCCTGGCTTTGTATGGCAGGCCGGCAATGCCTTGCTTATTGTTGTGTGAATGGGATCGGTGCGGATGACCTTGATTGAAATGCTCAAAGGGGCGCGCGAGGAGATCGCATCGGGCTTTCGGCGCTATCCGGTCTGGGTGGCCCTGGCCCGCGAGAGCATTGGCGATCAGCATCGCAGAACCACCCTGGGCCCGCTCTGGCTTGTGCTGAACTATTTTCTCTTCGCCGGCGCCTTTGTGGTCGTGTTCGGCCATAGCAACCAGATCGAGAATTTTCCGGCCTATGTGGCGACCGGGCTTTATGTCTGGCTGCTGATGTCGGAGGCCATCAACATGGCCGTGCCGCTTTTTCGGCGGGAAGCCAACTACATCCAGGGGACGACGCTGCCGCTGTTCGTCTATGTGATGCGCCTTGCGATGCAGACGGTGATTCGCGGTGCCTATTCCGGTGCGGGCTGGATCGTGCTCATGTTGTTTCTCGTCCAGCCCTCACTGGAGCAATGGCTGATGGCCTTTGCCGGGCTGGCCGTCATCGTGCTGGCGCTGCCGGCCGTCATCACGGTTTTTGCCCTGCTGGGCGCCTTTTTCCCGGATTTCGAGTTCATAACGAGCAATGTGATGCGGGTCGGCATGTTCCTGACGCCGATCTTCTGGATTCACGGCAATGATGGCGGGTTGCGGCAGATGCTTTATGAGTACAATCCCTTCACGCATTTCCTGGCCATTGTCCGCGAACCCATCATCAGCGGGGAGCTGCCGGTGATGGAGCTTGTCCTGTGTCTGGGGATCTCGGCCTTTGCCTGGGTCCTGGCATTCTTCCTGCTGGGGGCGTTGCGCAAGAAAGTGGTGTTTGTCGTATGACGGTTTCGATCAAGGCCCAATCGGTCGGGCTGCGCTATCGCATCCTGCGCCCGCTCACCCTGCGGCCGAAGGACAAGAGGCTTCTGAAAACGGGCGGGACGATCTCCGGCTCCGGCCGCCGCCAGCATGTGCAGGCGCTCGAGGATGTGAGCTTCGAGCTTTCTGCCGGTGACCGGCTGGGGCTTGTGGGCGCCAACGGGGCCGGCAAGACGACCCTGTTGAAAATGCTCTACGGCATCATGGAGCCGACCTCGGGAAGCTTGTCGATCTCGGGCCGTGTCGATGCGCTGTTCAACATCAATCTTGGTTTCAGGCCGGAAGCCACCGGCCGGCGCAACATCGAGCTGCGCGGGCTGATCAATGGCTGGACCCGGCGGCAGATCGAGGAGGCCATGCCGGAGATCATCGAATTCTCCGAGCTTGGCGATTTCATCGACATGCCCTTCAAGTCCTACAGCCAGGGCATGGCCGCGCGGCTGGCCTTCTCCGTGGCAACGACGCTGACACCTGAAATCCTGCTCATGGACGAGTGGATCGGCGCCGGCGACGCGGCCTTTCAGAAAAAGGCCGGCGAGCGGATGAACGCACTGACGGGGCAGGCGGGCATCGTCGTGCTGGCCAGCCACAATGACAAGCTGATCCAGCGGGTCTGCAACAAGGTTCTGGTGCTGGAAAAAGGGCGGGTAAAGAAATTCGCGCCGCTGGAGAAGAAACCCGCCTAGCGTGTAACGCGTCTGCCCGCAACGGCGCGTTGCCCGATGGGTGGTCACGAACAATTTCCGTCTGTAACCCTTGAGATACACGACATGGCGCGATAGGAAAAGCATCGGCTTTACTGCCATGCCCGGCAATGATTCTTTGTGCCGGAAAAACCGTTTCATCTATCAGGGGTAGCAAACGTGGATTTCAGTCAGTACGACCTGGTCATCGTCGGTGCGGGCTTTTTCGGAGCCACCATCGCGGAGCGGGCCGCAAACGAGCTTGGCCGTCGCGTTCTCGTCATCGACCGGCGCGATCACATCGGCGGCAATGCCTACACGCACACCTGCCCGCGCACGGGCATCGAGATCCACAAATATGGCGCGCATCTGTTTCACACGCCCAACAAGGTTGTGTGGGATTATCTGAACCGCTTCACCGCGTTCACGGATTATCGCCACCGCGTTTTCACCTCCTACAAGGGGCAGGCCTATATGATGCCGATCAATCTCGGCACGATCTGCCAGTTTTTCGGCCGCCGGATGAGCCCGGACGAGGCGCGCGCGCTGATCGCGGAGCAGGCAGGCGAGCTGGCCGGCCACGATCCGCAGAATCTCGAGGAAAAGGCAATCTCGCTTATCGGCCGTCCGCTCTACGAGGCGTTCATCCGCGGCTACACGGCCAAGCAATGGCAGACAGACCCGCGCGAGCTGCCGGCGTCGATCATCACCCGGCTGCCGGTGCGCTATACGTTCGACAATCGCTATTTCAACGACACGTATGAAGGCCTGCCGGTGGACGGCTATACGGCGATCTTCGAACGCATGCTCGACCATGAACGGATCGAGGTGCGCACGGGCATCGACTATTTCGAGATCCGCGAGCAGATCCCGGCGGGCACGCCGGTTGTCTATACCGGCCCCATCGACCGCTATTTCGGCTACCGCGCGGGCGAGCTGAAATGGCGCACCATCGATTTTGAGGAAGAGGTGCTCGACGTGGGCGACTTCCAGGGCACATCGGTGATGAATTATGCCGATGAGGACATTCCCTACACGCGCATTCTGGAGTTCCGCCACTTCAACCCCGAGCGCAACTACCAGACGGAAAAGACGGTGATCACGCGGGAATATTCCCGCTTTGCCGAGCGCCGCGACGAGCCCTACTATCCGATCAACACGGCGCAGGACAAGGAAACCTACCGGGCCTATCGTGAACTGGCGGATGCGGAAGAGAATGTGATCTTCGGCGGCCGCCTCGGCACCTATCGCTATCTCGACATGCACCAGGCGATCGGGGCTGCGCTGAAGTGCTTCGAGGCTGAGGTTGCGCCCCGGATGGTTTGAAGAACAAAATTTGTGGAATGGCGGTGTAAGAATGTCAAAGATTTATATTCAAAGTATGCCGAAGGCAGGGACGTATTTTTTCGGGGCCGTTCTTGAAAAACTAGGACTGTTGAATTCCGGATTTCATATACACGGCGGCTTTGTACAGCATACCTTGGCATACTCAGATGAAATTAATCGAGAGAGACCGACTGAAACAGAACTTGGTATCAATTGGACGACGGTTCTTCCAGCTTTACCAGAAAATAGTTTCTGCTTCGGTCATTTTCCCGCCTCGTTTTCTTCCTGGTGTTTTCCGCGTTACAAATATGTGATTGCGTATAGAGATCCTTCTGAAACCTTGGTCTCCGAATTCATCGACTTCAGGTTTCGACGGCGCGACTTGGCTTGGATTAGTAAAGCCGAAATCACAGATGATGGGGAAGCATTTGAGGCTTATCTAACGCTTCATGGCGTGTCTCACCACACAGTTTTATTTTCACACGTCATAGAATTGAGAAGAATTCTAGTGCGATCTGTAGCTCCTACGATGTTCCATCCTGAAAGGTTCGCTTTCTTTGATTTTAAGAAAGCTCGGGTGAGCGCTCAGGAAATATCGAGGCTGGCTGATTTTGTATTAGACGGAAAGAATGACATAGATTCTATTCAAATCCTTAGGGAATCTTTGGAAACTGAAACGAAAACAAAAGCCACAGATTTAAGAATAGATAGAGAGGCGCTTTGGACGAGTGAAGCTAAAAACATTTTTGGAAAGAGCCGCCTACCGCATCTGATAGAGGATGCTCAAAAAATAGGATTGTTATAGAGCTTTTTGCAACAGTTGAGCCTCCAGGTGGAAAGGTAAGGTGATGGGTTTGGATAATATCCGCGATGTGCGAAACGGAATTGATGTCTGTAGAAAAATTCTGAGTAGTAGCGATGAAGAATTTTCGTCAAGAAGATTCATTCTAGATTGTATTCTTGATTTTGGGATTATTCCAAATAATTGGGCACTAATGTCACGTTTTGGGGCAAATAGGAACACATCCCTGTTCGGATTAATACAGTATCCAACTGAGTTTGCTGATTTTCTGATGGCGCTTTCCAGGGTTCCTATAGAAAGCGCCATTGAAATTGGCGTTTTTAGAGGAGCTTCATCGTATTTCATATGCTCTGTTCTCCAAAGAGCAAATAAAAATGTAAAATACACGATGCTTGATATTGAGGATAATGTTATTGCATTTGATGAATTTAGTAGGTTTTTGAATATTATACCCGCTTTCAAAAAGACAAGTGATGATTTTGCTGGTCAGAAGTTTGATTTCGCGTTCATTGATGGCGATCATTCTTATGAAGGTGTCAATAAGGATATTATTAATATCGGGAATTTTGCAAAATGCGTCGCATTTCACGACATTTACGGTCATGAGTATAATAATTTGAATGGCGGAGTGGTTCGAGCATGGCGAGAGTTCGTTCAGGCGCATTGTATGGATATGAGTATTATGGAGTTTTCACACGCGCCTGAGCAATGGATGGGCTTAGGGTTGGCAATCCGAACGGATTGAGGTTTCCCAAAATTGCTCCGACGTTATCTGCGGGTAGGCTGTCTTGTAGGCCTCCCGCAATTTTTTGTAGCCGAGCAAAAAGCGCAGGCTGAGTGTCGCTACTTTGATTGCTTGTTTTATTCCTCTGAGCTGCTGAAATTGCACCGAGTAGGCTTGTGAGCCATCGGAGCTGATCACTCGTATCTTCTTTAATCCCCAAAGTATTGGAAGGTGGTTTCGGTCATGCACGCCAACTGTTCCTTCACGCAATGAGAGCCCCAGGCGCGGTAGGAAATGACCATTCAAAGTTAATTTCATCAAGCGCGCGCGCCACAAAGGGAGGACGCGTGGATACTCATAAACCGCGGTGGGTCGGCCCTCTCGTTGCTTCCAGCGCTCCTGCTGAACCAAGTCATTTATACTTTTACGCCGATTGCTATGCGTGAGATTGTTTTTGAAATAATCCGGCCCTTCAAGTACGTCTTCCCAGGAGAGCAAAAGGGAGTCCACGGTTTCATAATGAAGTTTGCAGATGTTTCTGAGTATAAACCATAGAGGAATTAATATTACATAAAACCTATTGCTTTTCAACTGAGGTGCACTCATGTGCTGAACTAGGCTATTTCTCAAGTCTAGATAAAGAGTCTGTGGAGACTCTTTCTCTTCGAAATCATCTTGAAATGATATGACGCCATTGATCGTCTGGATTGAAAACTCATTGTTCAAGGAGAAGCTTATATCGTCTCCACGAACAAAGAAGGGGAAAGGATAGTGCCGAGTAAGCCCTATCGGAAAGGCAAAGAACCACCAGCCGCCATAGAGCGTTGCCGGATCCGTGTTTTGGGTCTCCCGCTCGATTTCAATGATGGAATTAAACAACCGTAGATCGGAACCTTTGAAGCGCGGACGGCAAATTCTGTCGAACAGTGCACCATTCTCCCACATTCGCCATTTGTGATTGTTTGCAATCATGGCGCCGGCTATCGCGGTATTCTCTTTCGTTGCCAATTGAAGGAAGGCGTAGGTACGGTGGAGATTTTCCATGTGGAACGAGGCGTCGTCGTCCATGAATAGGCAGTGAGTGTAGCCTGCATTTTTCGCTTCCAAGAGCCCGCGCGCAAAGCCGCCTGATCCGCCGAAATTCGGGTTTTCGATATAGCGGATCTGGTTGTCGGTCTCGATCTTCGCCGATTTTCCATTGTCCACCACAAATACGCCGATATCTCCGCTGTAGGGATGGCCCGCCAAATAATCGCGAAGGCGTCGAGAAGTTTCCTCCACTTGGGCCTCGCGCTTAAAGGTGGTGATAGAGATCGCAAGCTTTATGTCGCGCAAGGGTTGTGTATCTGTGATAAAAGCTGCGCTCTCCAGTGTCCCTTCAGAGAGCGCTGTCAGCTCGAAATAAAGAATGCCGTTGCGCCATCGTTCATCGCTCCTATCAAGTTCGACGGAGAGGGGAGCTTCCGGTTCGAGCGAGACGACATCGTTGTACAACACCTCCCATGAGCGATTCAGATAGGCGCAATGTACCCGAAGCTGAAAACGGCCAGTGCCTGCAAGCCGAAGAAACAGTTTCCCCAACTTACACAGGCGTGACCACTTTCCGATGCTCAGGGCATTGAAGTAGGTGTCGAATGATAGCTTTCCTCCAGGAGAAAAGTGGAAATTCCTTTTCTCGAAACTTGCTGCGATCATGCCGCTGGTACGAAAATAGAGCTCGGTTTCAGTGCAGATTTCGTATTCCGGAAAAACCAGGTTCTGGAGGGTAATCATGAATCACTTACCTTGGGAGGGTACAATCATGAGGTGTATTGAACGATCCGGTCGTAAAATCCAACAGGTTTGTGTATGAACCAACTCAAATTTTGTTTTATCCACGTTGGACAGTGTCGAAAATTTTGATGGCTGATGAAAGCAGGGCCGGTTTGCGCATACGCGTTGCGGTCGTCTCCATGGATCCCGCGTTGCCGGAAGAAAGCGTGCTTGCGCGGCAGAAAGGGCTTATGGCCGGAGATGTTGTCCGCGTTGTGGCGGGGGAAGCGCAGCCGGAGACGGCCTTTGCCCTGAACTCCATCCCCTCCCGCCTCAACATGGGCGGGGCCGGCGGGTTTTCCTATGCCATCCTCTCGGCTCTGGCCGGCGGGGCCGAGTGGGTCTGGATCATGGATGACGATGCCTTTCCGGTCGGTGAGGATTGCCTCAAGACGCTTCTGGAAGAGGCGAAGGCGCGGGGGCTGGAGGTTGTTTCGCCCATCATCGTCGCGCCCGAGGACCAGCAGCGCCTGTCCTTTCCCTTCCGCGTGAACGGAAAGCTGACGCATGACCGCGCGGCGGTCGAGACGCTGGATTTCATCCCCTCCATGGCGCAGTTCTTCAATGGTGCGCTTGTGCACCGCGATGTCTTCTTCAAGGTCGGCCTGCCCGACATGCGGCTCTTCATCCGCGGCGATGAGGTGGATTTCATGGTGCGGCTCAGGCGCGCAGGCATCCGCTTCGGCACGGTCACAAATGCCGTGGTGGCCCACCCGCCGGGCTGGGGCGAGATCGTCCCGATCATTTCCGGCCGCGTCCATGTTCTCATTCCCGAAACCGAGTTCAAGCGCTATTACTTCTTCCGCAATCGCGGCTATCTGGCGCGCCGGCACCGGCGGCTGAAAAGCTTTGTGGGAGATCTGGTGCTCTATCCCTTTGTCTATATCGTCAAGCGGCGGTTCGACTGGGCGGGGCTCGCTTTCTGGTGGCGGGCCTTCCGCGACGGGCTGGCCTATCGCTTCGACCGTGCGCCGCATCTGAACCCGTGACCGGCGTCGAGACGGACACAGACAGGCGGATCGCCAGGGGCGTGGCGGTGGTGGTCGTCACCTATCGGCGGCCCGCCATGCTGGCGCAACTGCTGGAGAGCGTGGCGGGCTCGACCCTTTTGCCGGAGCACCTCGTCATCATCGACAATGCCAGCGGCGACGAGACGCCCGCCGTGGTGGAGGCGGCGCGCGCTGCCCTTGGGCCGGTCGAGCTCGACTATCGCCTGCTTGAGCGCAATCTGGGTGGGGCAGGCGGCTTTCACGAGGGGGTTCGCCTGGCCCACGCGGCCGGCGCGGAATGGATGTGGCTGATGGACGACGATGTGGCGCTCGCCCCTTCCGGGCTCGAGACGCTGCTTGCCCATGCCGGCCGATATCGCTGCCTGATGGGAGAGCGCGAGAACAGCGACGGCAGGCCGTTCTTCTTCCAGAACGTCTTTTTTCCCGCCCTCGGCGTGGCGCTGCCGCGCCCCGGCAACCTCTTTCGACGCGCCGATGTATGGCACACGAACCTCGCCACGTTCGAGGGCCTTTTCGTGCACCGCTCGGTGGTCGATGCGATCGGCTTTCCCGATCCGCGCTTCTTCATCACCTGGGACGATCTCGCCTATGGCTGGCTGGCCTCGCATGTGACCGATGTCGTGTGCGTGAAAGGAGTGGTGCTGCAGCGCCTGCGCCATCAGAGGCAGATCAGCCTGGGCGTGCGGCATCTGGCCGAGGCGTCGGATCTCTCGCGCTTCTACATGATGCGCAATCGCGGGCTGCTCGTGCACTATCTGCGCGCGAGGGGCCGCTACAGGCCGATCCCCTTCGCCTTCGGTACGGCGCTGGTCGCCCTCAAGGAAGTCCTGCGGCTGGTGGCGGTGGAGCGCCGGTTGAAGGGGATGGGAAGCATCACGCGGGGCATGCGCGAGGCGCGGCGCATCGCGCGTGACGATGCGTGGTCGGGCCTGCCTGAGGTGCCGCCGGCAGACCGCCCATGACGAGAGCCGCACCCTGACGCATGATCCTTCAGCGCGCGGGGATTGCGGCCCTCAAAGCAGAGCTTTTCTCCAGCGGTGAGGCGTCTGCGGCCCGCATTCTGCCGGTTGAACCTCCCGTGCCCAAGGCGTGTTGCACGTTCTTGCGCGGTTGCCGCTTCTATGCGTCGCGGCCTTTGCCTGCCACCGATGCGTGCCATGGGGTCAGCCAGCCACGCAGTTGCGCGATCAGCGTGTAGAGCGTCAGGCCGATCAGCGTCAGAAGCACGATGACGGCGAAGAGGCCGGGGACCTGCAGCTCCTGAAGCATGGCGACGGCGAGATAGCCGAGACCCTCATTGCCGCCGATGAACTCGCCGACAATGGCGCCGATCATGGACATCACCACCGCCACCTCCATGCCAGCCAGAACCACCGGCAGGGCAGTGGGAAGGTCGAGCATGGTGAAGCGCTGGATCGGGTTTGCCTGCAGCATGACGAACACGTCGCGGTCACCCGGTTCAACGGAGCGGAAGGCCACGAGTGCGTTCGAGAACACCGGGAAAAAGGAAAGCGCTGCGGCGATGACGATCTTCGATTCCAGCCCGAAGCCGAACCAGAGGATGAAAAGCGGGGCGAGCGCGATCTTCGGGATGAGTTGCAAGCACACGATGAATGGCTTGAAGGCCCATTCCAGCATCTGCACACGCGCCATCGCCATGCCGAGCGTGATGCCCAGGAAGACGGCTATCAGAAAACCGGAAACCGCTTCGATGACGGTCACCAGCGCATGTTGCCAGACCGTGGCATCGCTCACGAGGTCGATAAAGGCGACAACGATCTGAAAGGGCGTCGGCAGGATGAAGGCCGACACCTCGGCGGTGCGGACATACACCGTCCATGCAGTCAGAAAGAGGGCTACGGTCGCTACAGGAAGTGCGACACGGATCAAACGGTCGGTGCCCATCAATGGTCTCCTGTCAGACTGGCGCGAAGGCGCAGGAGCATGTCCTGGAACTCTGGCTTGCGTTGCAGATCGAGTGTGCGCGGGCGTTCGAAAGGCATCTCGACAACTTCGGTAATGCGCGCCGGGCGGGCGGCAAGCACCACCACGCGGTCTGAAAGAAAGGCCGCTTCCGTGATGGAGTGCGTGACGAGAATGGTCGTGACATTTGCCTTCGCGCAGACCGACATCAGCTCCATGTTGAGCGTGTCGCGCGTCATGGCATCCAGCGCGCCGAAGGGCTCATCGAGCAACAGAACCTGAGGCTGGGTGATAAGGGCGCGGGCAAGCGATGCGCGCTGGCGCATGCCGCCGGAGAGCGCGGAAGGGCGCACATTCTCGAAGCCCTTCAAGCCCACGGTCTCGCACAGCGCATGGGCGCGCTCTTCCCGCTCCGCCTTGCTGACGCCGCGCAGCCGCAGCGGCAGGGCAACATTCTCCGAGACCGTGAACCACGGAAAAAGCCGCGCTTCCTGAAACATCATGGAGATGGGGCGGGTGGCCTCCGCAGAACGTTTGCCGTTTTCCCAGACCGATCGGTTGCGCACGATGATCTCGCCTTCGCTCGGTCGTTCCAGACCGGCGATGATCCGCAGAAGCGTGGTCTTGCCGCAGCCCGACGGGCCGAGCAGGGAGATGAAGTCTCCCCGCTGCATGTCGAGTGTGGCATCGCCGATGGCGCGAACGGCGCTATCGCCCTGTCCGAAGGTCTTGCCGACACCCAGAATGCGGATGTCGGCGGCATTTTCGGTGGTCATGCTTTGAGGGCCTGGTCCAGAAGGTCGTTGGTATAGAGCTCCGTGGCCGGGACCTTCTTGTCGATCAGCTTGGCATCGGCAAGGAGCCCGACCGCCTTTTCCCAGACCTCCGGCACATTGCGCAGAATGTTGTCATTGCCCTTGGAAGCCCAGTTCTCGGCATTCGTGCGCAGATCCTTCTGCGCCGTCTCCAGATTGCTGAGCCCGGTGACCTCGTGCTTCTCGCCGATTGTCTTGAGAATGGGCTGAAGATCCTCGGTCGTGACGATCTCGCTGGCCGCCCTGTGCGTGGCGCGCAGGAAGGCCACGAACTTTTCGGGGTTCTCCGCGATCTGATCGGGACGCGCGACATAGACCTGGCCGGGCATCCCGTCATCGATCGGCATGACGTTCACATCGTCCCGCGCCGAGCTGGCGATGATCATCGACGATGTGTTCCCGAGGAAGGCACCCGCGCGACCGGCTTCGATCAGGGCGAAGGAGGCGGCCGAATCGGCCACCTTGACCTTTTCCACCGTGTCAGGCGAGACGCCGGCACCGGACATCATCAGGTTGAGCGTTCCCTCCATGGAGCCGCCCAGCGACGCCATGCCCACTGTCCGGCCCTCCAGATCAGCGATTTCGTTCACCGGATTGTCCTTGGAGGACAGAACGAAGAAGGGCGAACGCTGCGCGATGGTAGCGATGGAGATCAACGGTGCATCATTGTTGACGCGCGAAACGATGTAGTTGGTGCCGCCGGTGCGGCCCGAATCCATCTGCCCTGCAATGGTCATCTGCGCGGCAAGAGCCGCACCCTTGCCAGCCTGCAGGTTCATGGAGAGCCCTTCGTCGGCATAGTAGCCAGCAGCATCTGCATAGATGACCGGCGCGAACGCAAGCGAAAGCGAGAAGGGTGTGATGAAATTGAATGTCTCTTCGGTGTGGCCCTTGATGGGGAAGGAGAGCATCGCCGCACTTCCCACCGCTCCCAGCATCAGGTTTCGTCTTGTCAGATTCATAATGCGCGCCCCTTTGTTCAAATGTGAACTTAGTGTTCAATTTAGTCTAATCGCAAAGCAGCGCCTCTGGCAAGAGCGGCTTGGCTAGCCGGGTAACAAACGTTTGCCGGGATCACTCGCTCGATGGCGGGAACGAGGGTTTTGGCAAACCTCCCAAAAGACGCGTTATGGCATCCGCCGTGCGTTCGACCTCATGTCGGACCGTTTCGTCGATGCTGTCGACCCGATCGGCCGATGCGGCCTGTGTGGCGTTAATGGCCGCAACGACATTGCCCTCAATATCGCGCACGGGCGCCGCGATGCTGACAATCCCCGTCTCGAAGCTGCCGATCTGGACAATCGATCGCGCATTCCGGTCGCGCTTCCACTGCGCGCTCACTTCGCTCAGGCTGCGCGGGGTCTGGCCTGGCGCATTCTGGTAGGTTTCATCGCGAAAGAGCCGGATCAGTTCCTCCTCGCTGAGATCTGCGAGCAAGACGCGGCCCATCGTGGTGCCGGCTGCGGGCAGGCGGCTGCCGACATGAACAATGCTGGCAAGGCCCATATGGCTGGGAACGCGCAGCATGTAGAGAACGAACCGGCCGTCGCGCACACCCAGATGTGCCGACCAGTCCGTCGTATCGCGGAGTTTCTCGAGCTCCGGCAAGGCCACTTCCACGAGCTCGCGCGTTGCCAGGTAGCCATAGCCCAGCCGGAGAACGGCAGGTCCGAGCGTGTAGCGTGAGGTTTGCGGATTGTGCAGGAGGTAACCCTGGTGCGCCAGGGTGTAGACCGTCCGGAAGGCCGCCGAGCGGGTGGTGCCAAGCTGGCGTGCAATGTCCGAGAGTGTCATTTCGCGGTTGTCGGGCGTGAAAGCCTGCAAGACCTGCAAGCCGCGGATCAGGCCGGGGACGATATATTTATCGTCGGAAGGCGGAACGGCGGGGGATGGTTCGGGTGTTTTATCCATAAAACGCTGTCTAGCAGGTAAAACGCTCTTGTTCTAGCGTCGGATCAACTCACAGGAGAGGAAACCCGATGACTATACACACCACTGCCGCTTCGGCGCTTGCTCAGGAACTCGCTGCCCATACGGGGCGCTTCACCGACAAGACGTTCGACTGGAACGCTTTTCCATCCAATGCCGGCTTTGATGATCTGGCCCGCGCGCAGATGCGCTATATCGGGGCCGGCGGCTCGCCGAAAGTGGGCGACACAACGACCCTGAAACCGGATCATTTCACGCTCAGCCTGATCCACAAGGAGCCCGGCAAATATGCGGCCTGCCACAGCCATGAGATTGAAGAGAGTTTTCTCATCATCGACGGCGTGTTGGTCGTTGGCTGGGAAAAGGATGGCGAAGTGGTCGAGGTCAAGCTCGGCGCGAAGGATATGATCCTCAACGCCCGCGAGATCGGTCATGGTTTCCGCAATGACGGTGTGGTGCCGGTGTTGATGTCGATTTCGGTCGATGTGGGCAAGCCGCTGCCGCCGGTTTATCACTACCATCCCAAGGAGCACCCGGCGGAGCTCGCCCGCAGCTTCGGTGCCGAGCCCGGCAAAACACTCCCCTTCGACCGCAATGGCAGCCACCCGCTGCAAAAACTGATGGCGCAGTATGTGGTGCGCCACAGCGAATTGCCGACGATCTGGGAAAAGGCCGGCTTCACCCGCAAGGTCTATGTGGGCGAGGGCGGCATTCAGCACGAAACGTGCCGCAAGGAGATGCTCGGCATTCCCTCACAGGTTGGCATCAAGCCGATCGTGCGCGATGTCGAGGATGCCTATCTCGTCCTCGAGGGCTCGCTGATCGTCGGTTGGGAAGAGAATGGCGAGACCGTAGAGGTGGAACTCGGGCCACGCGATCTGGTCAAGACGCCGGCTGCCCGCAAGCACTGGTTCCGCAACAATGCCGCGGCGCCTGCCACGGTGTGGTCGGTCATCGGCTCGTCCAAGCCCGACGGGATTGTCTACGAAGCGGCGTAAGATCCGCTTTCGCTAAAAGCAATATCCCTGCCCCCATCCCCGCCGACTGGCCGGGGTGGGGGCACGGCCACGCTGGCCGGTCACTCCCCGTGGCCAACGCGTCCATCAAGAGGAGGACCACCATGCATTTCACACGCCGGAACGGGCTGAAATTCATTGCTGCAGGCGCGGCAGCTGCCGTCTTGCCGGTCATGCCGGCGTCTGCCGCTTCGCCGGCGACGGCCGACAAGGGAACGCGGCTCATCTTGCTCGGCACGGGCGGCGGGCCCACCCCGCTGCCGAACCGCAACCAGCCTGCCAGCGTGCTTCTGGTGAATGACGAGCCCTATGTGATCGACGCCGGCAACGGCGTAGCCCGGCAATTGATGCTCGCGGGGATAGGTTCTCACCGGATCGGCAAGATCTTCATCACCCACCATCACGATGACCATAATGCAGATATGGGAACACTGATGGGGCTTGCCTGGTCGAACGGCCGGGCGGTACCCTCGGACGCCTTCGGGCCGCCCGGCACCGAAGCGATGGTCAGGGCCTTTGTCGACTATTTTGAGCCGAACTCGGCAGTGCGCCGCGCCTTCAGTGGCGGCAAAAATGCCCCGAGCGAGCTGTTTCGGGGGCATGATGTGGCTGGGTCCGGTTTCGTCTATGAAGACGAGAATGTGCGGGTGACGTGTGTCGAGAACACTCATTACCCGAACCAGGGGCACAAGGATGGTGTCCATCACGTTTCCTACGCCTACCGCTTCGAGACGGCTGACCGGGTGATCGTGTTCAGCGGCGATACGGCGGTGAGCGAAGAGCTTGCCGGGCTGACGAAGGGCGCCGACGTGCTGGTGCATGAAGTGATCAATGTCGAGCGGACGGGGGTCCTCATCGGGAAGAAATTCGCGGAACAGGGCCGCTCACCTGAAGAGATCGAGCGGGTGCTGAAGGCCGTGATCGCCATCCACACACCGCTCGAGGATGTGGGGCGCCTGGCGGAAGGCGCCGGCGTGAAGACGCTGGTGCTCAATCATTTCGTGCCGGGTTTCGACCCGGAGGAAACACCGGAAAGCTGGGTTGCAGGTATCAGGGCGCACTATGCCGGCGAAATCATTGTCGGCGAGGACCTGATGGTAATCTGATGCGCGCGGGGTGACAGGATCACCGTCACCCCGCGTTCCTGGCCAGGCGCTCTCAAAACGGGCGCTTGGCGCTCCCTTTATCCCGATGCCAGTTCCACCGCCCAGGCATCGTAGCCATAGACCCAGTCTGCATTGGTTCCCTGCTTCAGCCAGTCATTGGCAAGCGAACCCTGCTGCACCTTCGCTGTCCGCGGGATGCGGGCTTCCTCATAACGCTTCAGGGCGCCGGAAACGCTTGCGGGCGTCGCGCCGTCGAGGGCGCGTGCCAGAACCACCGCATCTTCCGAGGCCATGCAGGCGCCCTGCGCCATGAAGGGCACCATCGGATGGGCGGCATCGCCCAGAAGCGTGATCGCGCCGCGCGACCAGTGCTGCATCGGCTCGCGCACATGAAGGGCCGAGCGGGTGACCGTCTCGCAGGCATCGAGGAGTGCCCGTGCCTCCGGATGGAAATCCGCATAGGCGTCTCGTAGCGCCTGAATATCTCCGGGCAGCGTCCAACCTTCTTCGGTCCAGTCATCCTGCGGTGTGGTGGCGAAGACGAAGATCTCGGTGCCCCGATTGAGCGGGAAGGTGACGATCTGGCGGTCGGGTTTCGGTCCCCACCACTTGGTGAAGGAATCGAGATTGGGAATGCCTTCGCCGCGTTCGCGCGGGAACACGGCGCGGTAGGACACCAGGCCGGTGAATCGTGGATGATCCTCGCCGAAGAGTGAATGCCGCACGGCCGAGTGAATGCCGTCAGCTCCGATCAGCACATCGCAATCAAAGCGCGTGCCGTCGGCCAGAAGTGCGGTCGCACCGGTTTCGGTTTCCTCTGCGCTTTGGACCTGTGCTGCGAAGCGAATGGTGTCTGGAGCCAAAGCATTCTCCAGCGCTGCCAGAAGGTCGGCGCGGTGAATCGTGAGCTGGGGTGCGCCATAGCGCTCTTCCGCCGCTGTGCTCATGGGCAGGCGCGAGGTTTCCTCGCCAGTATCCCAGGTGCGACTGATGCGGTATTCAGGCCGTGCTGCCGTCTTGCGCAGAAGGTCGCCGATCCCGAGCCCGTCGAGCGCATGCACCGCGTTCGGTGTGAGGTTGACGTCGGCACCGATGCGGCCGAAGGCGCGGGCACGTTCAAAAATTGTGACATCGTGCCCCTGTTTTTGCAGCGCGATCGCTGTCGCCATTCCACCAATGCCGCCACCGGCTATGCCGATCTTCATTCAGCTCACTCCCTGAAATGTTCAAATAAGAACTTATAGTTCAATAAATAACGGTATTCGGTGTGGTGCAGGCTGTCAACGCAGTCCCGTCGGCGTCGCGTGGTGATCCGCTTGGGAGGTGAAAGGACCAAGACTCCCCGGCCAGCACATCTGCTCGGGAAGGGACAGTTGACAAGGGCAGCCGGATTCGTCATTCTAATTTTTGAACAATGTGTTCTTATTTGAACGTTGAATGGGAGCAAGAGATGGACGCCTTCAAAGATCGCCTGTCGCAGCGCGCCTTCGACACGGGGCGTCCCGGGCTGGAGCATCAATGCCGGGGGCGTGAGCTGGACGAGCGGGAGAACGCGCTCGCCGATGCGTTGATGGCGATCTACGCCACCGGCGAACACGATTTTTCCGCCGTGGCACAGCAACTGGCCGAAAAGGGCGTGATTGCGCCGCGCTCCGGAAGAACGGACTGGTCGGAAGAACTGCTCAACGAAGAGCTCGTGGCAACGAACAGGGAACTGGACGCGGCATACGAGGCTCACGGCTATGGCGCTTGAGTTTCGCTCTGTCAGCAAGGAATTCACCACCGGGACCGGCCAGAACCTCGTCGCCGTAAACGATATCAGTTTCCGTGTGAATGAGGGGGAATTCGTTTCCGTGGTAGGGCCCTCCGGTTGCGGCAAGAGCACGATCCTCAGTATGACTGCCGGCCTCTACCAGCCGACGCGCGGTGAGGTTCTGGTCAGCGACGAGCCTGTCAGCGGTCCCAATGCACATGTGGGCTTCATGCTGCAGAAGGATCTGCTTCTGCCCTGGCGGGATATTGTTTCGAATGTCGAGTTCGGATTGGAAGCGCGCGGTGTGGCGCGGTCGGAACGGCGCGATCGGGCCATGGCGGAGTTGAAGCGTTGTCACCTGGCGGGCTTCGAAAACCATTTTCCGTATCAGCTCTCCGGCGGTATGCGTCAGCGTGCGGCGCTGGCACGGACACTGGCAATCAAGCCGGAAATCGTCCTGCTTGACGAACCATTCTCCGCGCTGGATGCGCAGACCAAACTGCTGCTGCAAAACAGCTTTGCCCGAACGATCTCCGAGACCGGAAAGACGACGCTTCTGATCACCCATGATCTGGCCGAGGCGGTCTTGATGTCGGACCGTATTCTTGTCTTGTCCGAGCGCCCGGGCACGGTCGTGGCGGAGATCAAGGTCGATCTGCCGCATCGCGACGAGCCGTTGCAGCGACGGGTCATGCCCGAGGTCAGCGATTACGCGGCGCAGATATTCAAGCATCTGAAATTGGAAGAAAAAGCCATCTGATTGGCCACAAACAAAGGGGAATTCCGATGAAACGCATGCTCAAATCAGCGTTTGCCGCTGCCATTCTGACGGCCTCGGCCGTGGGCGCCATTGCCGCCGAAAAAGTGACTTATCTTTTCCCGGCTCCTGATTTCCTGCCGGCGTTCGCACCTTTTCAGCTCGCCAAGAGCAAAGGCTATTTCGGTGATGCCGGTCTCGATGTGACGTTCCAGGTGGGCAAGGGTGGTGCCGATGTCGCCACCCAGGTCGCCGTTGGCAATGCGGATCTTGGCGGTGGCATTGGGGATACGCCGATCATCGTGCGCGCCAATGGTCTGGACATTCGCGGCGTTGCCCTGCTTGGCGGGCGCGGCCTGACGCAGCTTGCCTGGCGCAAGGATAGCGGCATCACCGGACCGGCAGACCTGAAGGGCAAGTCGATTGGCGTTCTCGCCTTTCAGGACACCACTTACTACAACCTGCTCGGCGTTCTGGCTTCGGCCGAGTTGAGCAAGGCGGATGCGGATATTCAGGCGGTCGGCCCGGGCGGCATCATTCAGTTGACTATCGCTGGAAACCTGCAGGCCATGTCAGGCGTGCCGGAATGGATCGCCGCCATCGAGGCCGCAGGCGTCGAGATGGAGCAGATGCCCGTCGACGAGGTCTTCCCGGCCATGGCGCAGGCCATCATCGCGTCCGACAAGACCATCGAAGAGCGTCCGGAAGTGGTGCGCGGCTTCGTCGGCGCGGTGCTGAAGGCGGTCGCCGATATTTCTACCGATCCGGCTCAGGCGGCCAAGGACTATGTAGCTGCCGTTCCGCAGCATGCGGGCAAGGAAGCCGAGATCGAAGGCATCCTGAGTTCCTATGCATCGCTGGTTTACCCCGAAGGCGAAAACCAGCCGCTCGGCGCATTCGATCCAGAGCGTATCGGCAAGGTGCAGGCATTCTATGTCGACAATGGCATCGTCCAGACCGCCGTTCCGATCGATGATCTTTACACAAACGAATTCGTCCAATGACACAGGTCGGTTCGATGGAGACCGGGGCGAAAGCCCCGGCCGAGGTGGCAAAGCCCGTCATGAGTTCGCAGAATAAGACATACCTCGCCAGTCTGGCCCTTCTGGTGCTCGTCCTGCTCGCCTGGCAGTTCCTGCCACCGGCGCTCGGGGTGCCGAAGTTCATCATCCCGACGGTGACGGACTGCCTCTTCGAGATGAAGCGCATGCTGCTTCAGGAAGGGTTGGTGGGCCACACGCTCTCGACGGCGCTCTATACGGTTCTCGGTTTTGCCATCGGCAGCCTGCTCGGTGCGGTGATCGGCTATTTGCTCGGGATGTCGGAGTTCTGGGAGAAGGTGCTTTCGCCCTATATTCTGGCGCTGCAGATCGCACCGAAGGTTGCCTTCGCGCCGCTCTTCATCATGTGGTTCGGCTACAACGCGATGCCGAAGCTTCTGGTGACCGTGCTGATCGTGTTCTTTCCGGTTCTGGTCAATGTGCTGCAGGCCATGCGCACGGTCGATCGCGACCTGGTCAATCTTGCACGGGCCTACAACCTTTCCCGCTGGGGCATCTTCATGAAGGTCGAGATGCCATCCACGCTGCCCAATTTGATGGCGGGCCTGAGGATCGCCTCCACGCTCGCGGTGATCGGCGTGACGGTTGGCGAACTGGTGGGCGGAAACACCGGGCTCGGCTTTCTGATTTCCTACGGGGGCGGACAGGCGAATGCGGCGATGGTCTTCAACGCCATCGTGCTGCTCACCGTGATCGGCTTCCTGCTCTATTCAGTGCTCGTGCGGATCGAGGAACGGGTGCTGCACTATCTGCCTAAAGCCCAGCATTAGCCGCGGTATCGGACCGTGGGCCGCAACTGGCTTTGAACAAACAAGACCGCCGGGAGCGGGAGGCTTCCGGGATCCAGGACGGAGACGGACATGACAGGCATCGACAAGAAAGCGCTGATTGAGGAGCGGGTGAACACCGGTCTGCATGGCCAGTGGTATCCGGTGGCCAAATCGGTGGAAGTCAAGGCGAGCAAGCCTTACGGAACGCGCCTGCTCGGCAACAAGATTGTTCTGTGGCGCGATGCGGAGAACCGGCTGCGCTGCGTGGAGGATTTTTGCCCGCATCGCGGTGCACCGCTCTCCTATGGCGAGATCCACGAGGGCAATATCGGCTGCCGCTATCATGGCGTTGTCGTCAATGGCGACGGCGTTGTGGTGCGGGTTCCGGCCATGCCCGAATGCGCGCTGGAAGGCCGCAAGGCGCTCAAATCCTTCGAGGTGGCGGAAGCTGGCGATGCCGTGTTCGTCTATGTGCCTTCCGCCGAGCAGCCCGAAGCGCCGCCGCTGGCGCTGCCGAAAGAGCTGACCGATGAGGCCTGGACAGGCTTTCTGTGCACCGGTGAGTGGAAGGCCAATTACCGCTACGCGCTCGACAATCTCGCAGACCCGATGCATGGCTGCTACCTGCATGCGGAAAGCTTCACGCTCGCCTTCGGGTCCAAACAGGACCTGATGAAGCTCGACAAGACCGACACGGGGTTCCGGATCAGCCGCGTGGGGCAGGTGGGTGAGAATTTCGACTGGACCGAGTTCGAGGTTCATCCGGGCTCGATGTTCTGTTTCCTTGAAATTCCCTATCCGCCAGCAGCCGGTCCGGGCGGCGTGTTCCGCATCATCGGGTTTGTCACGCCCGTCGATGCAACCACATGCAAGGTCTTCTTCTGGCGCATGCGGAAGGTCTCCGGGCCTGCCCGCGAAAGCTGGCGCTTCCTTTATCGCGCGCGTCTGGAAAAGACCCATTGGGACGTGCTCGAGCAGGATCGTGTGATGCTGGAGGGCATGCCCGACGACGCGCGCAAGCGTGAAATGCTCTACCAGCACGACCTCGGCGTCTCCCGCGTCAGGCAGATTCTCACCCGCGCGGCCAAAAGCCAGGTCGAGGCCGAGATGGCGGCTGAATGATGCTTGAAGGACGCACCATACTGGTGACGGGAGCCGCACGCGGGCTCGGCGCCGAAATCGCCAGATGCCTGGCGAAACACGGCGCGGATCTCGTGCTTGCCGACATCGCCGAGGAGGAGGGCCACGCGGTCGCGAAAGAGACGGGCGCGCGCTTCATCCCGCTCGATCTCGGCGAGCCGGCATCGATCGAGGCGGCGGCAAAGGCGCTGGGCGAGGCGAATGGCGG
This sequence comes from Nitratireductor kimnyeongensis, assembly GCF_019891395.1. NCBI lineage: Bacteria > Pseudomonadati > Pseudomonadota > Alphaproteobacteria > Hyphomicrobiales > Phyllobacteriaceae > Nitratireductor > Nitratireductor kimnyeongensis. The sequence continues at coordinate 2,762,719 of NZ_CP078143.1, forward strand.
TACCCTGCACGGGCTCGTCAACAACGGAGCCATTGCGACAGGCATTGGCGGCATCCCCTTCGATGAAATCGACATCGAAAGCTGGGACCGGGTGATGCGGGTCAATGTGCGCGGCACCTGGCTGATGACACGCGCGGTCGCGCCTCTATTGAAGGCTGCGGGCACGGGCCGGATCGTGAATGTCGCGTCTGACACGGCGCTGTGGGGCGCGCCGCGCCTGATGTCCTATGTCGCCAGCAAGGGAGCGATGATGTCGATGACGCGGTCGCTTGCGCGCGAACTCGGTCCCGACCGTATCGGCGTGACGGCGGTCGCTCCAGGCATCCTGACGACGGAATCCACGGACTACGTGCCGGAAGCCCGCCACCGGCTTTATGCCGAGGGCAGGGCGGTGCCTGGAGCACAGGGTCCTGGCGAGATCACGGAAACCATTGCCTTTCTGCTCAGCGAGGGCGCGCTCGCGCTCACCGGGCAAATCCTGCCGGTCAACAATGGTTTTGTCTTCAATTGAGGCGGTCATGACGTTCAAAGAGCACATATCCGGCAACATCGCCTATCTCGAGCGCCCTGGTTCGGGCGGTCCGACGCTGGTGATGCTGCATGGGGTCGGCTCCAACGCGGCCTCCTTCGTGCCGCTCCTGCCGCATCTCCCGCGCGACTGGCGCATCGTTGCCTGGAACGCGCCCGGCTATTGCGGATCGGCGCCGCTCGATGCGGACTGGCCGCTGGCAAGTGATTATGCCGAGGCGCTGAAGGCGTTTCTCGACCGGCTGGAACTGGATAGGGTCTTTCTTGCGGGCCACTCGCTCGGCTGTCTCATGGCGGCGTCCTTTGCGAGCACGCACCGCGACCGTGTCGCGCATCTCCTTTTGAGTTCGCCGGCACTTGGCCATGGCGTGCCGCGCGGTGCCGCGCTGAGTGCTGCCGCTCAGGCGCGCATTGACGACCTTGAGTCACTTGGCGCGGAGAAATTCGCCGCGCTGCGTGCGCCGCGGCTGGTCTTCGAGCCTGAAGCCAACACCGACATCGTGGATCGTGTGCGCCATGGCATGGCGCAGGTGAGCGTGCCGGGTTACCCGCAGGCAGCGTGCATGCTCGCGTCGGGCCGTCTTTTGGACGATGCGGAGCGTTTGCAGGTGCCGACTGATGTCATCGTTGGTGCGGAAGATGTCGTGACCCCGCCCGATTCCGCGCGTCGTGCCCATTCGGCGCTGCGCCAGCCGTGGCGCGGTGCACTCACGCTCGTGCCAGGTGCCGGGCATGCCCTTTATCAACAGTCTCCCGCCGCTTTCGCAGCGGCGCTCGAAGCGTTTGCGGAAACAGCCGGTTGAGGCCGGCAGGAGGAACGAGCATGGCAGAAACAGTTCGCGTAGGCAGCCTTCGGGGCATCATGATGCGTGGGCCCGGCATTACCGGCACACTGCCGTTCTATGAGGATATGTGGGGGCTGAGCCTCGCCCACAAGGAAGACGGCGTGGCGCTTCTGCGCGGCACAGGAAGCGAGCCTTTCCTTTACGGACTGAAGGACGGCCCCGTCTACGGCATTGAATATGTGCATTTTGCGATGCCCGACCGGGCGTCGATGGACGCGCTCCATGCACAGATCATCGAGCGGGGAGGCGTGGTGCTCGGTGAACCCGGCCCGTTCGATGATCATGCTGGCGGCTATGGCTTCGAAATGCTCGATCCGGACAACAGGCGCCTTCGGTTCCGCACCGATGCGCTGAGCCTTGACGAGGAGCCGGAATGGGCCAAGCCACGCAAGGTGAGCCATGTGGTGCTGAATACGCCGGACATGGAAGGGGTGCAGGAATTCTACACCCATGTTCTGGGGTTCCGCGTGTCTGATTACTCCGCCGACCAAATGGTGTTTTTGCGGTGCAATTCGGATCACCATTCCATCGCTCTCGTGCGCGGCAATTATGCCAGCGTCAATCACGTCGCGTTCGAAATGCCGTCGATTGATGAATTCATGCGCGGCATCGGCCGCATGAAACAGAAAGGCCATGTGCCGACCTGGGGACCGGGACGGCACGGGCCGGGCAACAACCCCTTCGCCTATTTCGTCTCGCCATCGGGCTTTGTCATCGAGTTCACCTCCGAGCTGCAGCAGATCGATGAGGCGACGCACGAGGCACAGGTGTGGCCGCGCGACAAGCCGGAAGCGATGGATCGCTGGATGACGGCGGGCCCGCCGACCCCTGCTCAACGCGCCGTGATGCAGGGCAGGCCCGATCCAGGCTTTCCCGAACTCGCGCCAGCCGGGGGTAATGTCTGATGCACTACGGATATGACGGCAAGGTTGCTGTGGTCACCGGCGGTTCGTCCGGAATCGGTCTGGCAACGGTGGAAACGCTGCTCCAGTCGGGCGCGAGCGTGGCCTTCTGCGCTCGTACCGAAAGCCGATTGAACGACGTGGCCGCGGTCCTCACCCGCGATTACGGCGAAGAGCGCGTGATGGCGCAGGCATTTTCGGTTCTCGAACCGGAGGCGGTGAAGGATTTCGCCGGGGCGGTGGAAAACCGCTTCGGCGGCTGCGATCTTCTGGTCAACAATGCCGGGCAGGGGCGCATCTCCACCTTTGAAGACACCAGCGACGATGACTGGCGCGCCGAATACGAACTCAAGCTTTTCAGCCAGATCCATCCAACCCGCGCCTTCCTGCCGATGCTGCGCCGGGCCAAAGGCGCGATTGTCGCGGTCAACTCGCTTCTGGCCTACCAGCCAGAGCCGCATATGGTCTGCACCTCTTCGGCACGTGCCGGGGTGCAAAACCTCCTCAAATCGCTGAGCGTGGAACTGGCTCCCGACGTGCGGGTCAACTCGATCCTGCTCGGTCTGGTCGGCTCCGGCCAGTGGTCTCGCCGCTTTGCAGAACGCGAGGACCAAAGTCAGAGCCGGGCCGAATGGTATGGCGCGCTTGCGGCCAGAAAGGGCATCCCGCTCGGCCGTCTCGGCAACCCGGCGGAAGCGGCCGCCGCCATCGCTTTTCTTGGTTCGCCTGCGGCGAGCTACATCACAGGCGCTCAGCTCGAAGTTTCGGGCGGCCTGTCTCGTTACATTTGAAGGACACGGGATGAAACTCGAGACAATCACAGCCACCGAGACGGTCGGGGATTTCATTGCCCGCTATCTTGCAGAGATCGGCGTCACCACTGTGTTCGGGGTCATCTCCATTCACAACATGCCGATCCTCGACGCGATTGCGCGGCAGGAGCGCATCCGTTTCGTGCCGGCACGCGGCGAGGCGGGCGCCATGAACATGGCTGATGCCTATGCGCGCGTTTCGGGAGAGCTGGGTGTCTGCCTGACCTCCACCGGCACGGCTGCCGGCAATGCGGCCGGCGCTCAAGCCGAAGCTCTGACAGCGGGGTCACGTGTTCTGCACATCACGACGCAGGTCGATTTGGAGTTCGCCGACCGCGACCGCGCCGCCATCCACGATGTGCCGCGCCAGCCGCAAATGCTGCGCGGCGTTTCCAAGGCCGTTTTCCGCATGTGGGACGCCAATGGCGCGGTCGGTGCGCTGACGGCTGCGGTTTCGGCAGCACTTTCGGCACCGAGCGGGCCGGTCAGCCTGGAAATACCCGTCGACGTTCAAAGATCTCAGGCCAGCCCCACCGCCCGCATTCACAAGCCGCAGCCGATCCGGCCCGTGGCGCCCGACAGCGTGATTGACGAGATCGCCGAGTTGGTGAAGGCGGCAAAACGCCCACTTTTGTGGCTCGGAGGTGGTGCCTGCGAAGCCGGCAAGGAAGTGACCGAACTGATGCGCCGCGGTTTCGGCATCGTCACCTCTACCAATGGCCGCGCCATCGTTTCGGAAGCCGAACCTGCGAGCCTGGGCGCCTTCAACATGACGCCGGAGGCCGTGGAGCTCTACAAGAGCTGTGACCTGATGATCGTAGTCGGCTCGCGCCTTCGCGGCAATGAAACGCGGAACAACAAGATGCCGCTGCCCCGCCCACTGGTGCAGATCGACGCTGACGCGGCACAGGGCGGGCGGAATTACCCGGTTGAAGTGTTTGCCCATGGCGATGCCACGGACACGCTGGCGCGCCTGCTTGAGCGCCTGCCGGACACGCTCGACACCGACACCAATCTTTCTTTCGACATCGCCCGCACGCGGGCACAGGCCGAAGGCCGAATGCGCGATGTGCTTGGACCCTATCGGGTCGTGGCCGACACGCTGGCCGACCGGGTGTTCACCAATGGTCATGCCTGGGTGCGGGACGTTACCATCTCCAACTCCACCTTCGGCAACCGCTATGTGCGCATTGCCGCCCCCAATCTCGGTGTTCACGCGCTGGGTGGTGGTATTGGCCAGGGCGTCGCCATGGGCGTCGGGGCAGCGGTTGCGTCCAAGGGGGGCAAGGGGGCCAAGGGGGCCAAGGCGATCACGCTTCTGGGCGACGGCGGAACCATGCTCGGACTGGCCGAGATGATCACCGCGGTCGAAGAGAACGCCCCTCTCGTCTATCTCCTGATGAACGACAAGGCCTATGGCGTGATCCAGAACATCCAGGATGCACAGTATGACAGCCGCCGCCACTATTCGGCGTTGGCGACGCCGGACTTTGCCGGGTTCTGCAAGTCGATTGGCATGCCGCACCGGGTGATCAGCGATGTCGCAGACTTCCCTGTTGTCTTCGATGAGGCTGTCGCTGCTGACGGACCGCAATTGATCGAGATCGACATGTGCGCCATTGGCCCATTCAACGAAGCCTTTGCCGGCCCGCCTGCAGGCGCCGCGGGCAAGGAGGCGTAGAGAATGAGGCTCGGACTGATCGGTTTTGGCAACATCGCCGGGACGCTGCTCGACCTGCTGTCAAAGACACTCGATGCGCCGCTGGCTCATCTGTGCGTTGTGACGCTCCCGGAGTTTGCCGCCGAAACGGAGGCGCGCCTGCAGGCAGAATTTGGTGCCGTGGCGCAGGACATTTCCGTTGTCGGTGATGCCGAAGCGTTGCTCGCCGAAAAGCCCGACCTGGTGGTGGAATGTGCCGGACATGGGGCCGTTGTGGCGCATGTGCTGCCGGTTCTGCGCGCTGGCACGGATGTGATCATGGTGTCCATCGGCGCGCTGTCCGATGCGGCGCTCGAGGCCGATCTGCGGGCGGCGGCCAGCGCCGGTGGCGCGCGCCTCGTTTTGCCCGCCGGTGCTGTTGGCGGTATTGATCTGCTCTCTGCTCTGGGAGCGGCAGGCGGGCTGGAGGTGCGCTATCGCGGCTCCAAACCGCCGCGTGCCTGGACCGGTACACCGGCCGAAGCGGCGGTCGACCTGGCAAACCTGACCGAAGCAACGACATTTTTCACGGGCAACGCCCGTGAAGCCGCACGCGATTTCCCAAAGAATGCGAACGTCGCCGCGACGCTGGCACTGGCGGGAGGTGGGTTCGAGGCGACCCGGGTGGAGCTCGTCGCCGATCCTGCCGCACCTGGAAATGTGCATGAATACTCGGTCGTCTCACCGCTCGCGAAATACTCGATGCGGATTGAAAACCTGCCATCGGCCGGCAATGCCAAGACATCCGTTTCAACAGTCTACAGCGTGTTGCGCGAGATTCGGAACCGGATCGGACCGGTGGCGATCTGAAAGGGAGGCGAACATGATCGAACTGCCCCAGAACAAGCTCTTCGTCGGCGGAGAATGGGAAGAGGGAAATGGTGCCGAAATCACCTCGATCTTCCCTGCCGACGGCAGCGTCAACCGCGTGCTTCGCGGTGCGAGCATCGCCGATGGAGAACGTGCCATCGAGCGCGCGAAGACGGCGCAGGCAGATCCGGCATGGCGCAATCTCAAACCGCATGAGCGGGCGCGTTTTCTCTACGCCATAGCCGACGGGATCGAGGCGAATGCCGAGAGGATCTCTCATATCCAGAGCCGTGACACGGGCAAGACCCTGCGAGAGACAGGGGCGCTGGCGGCTTCCGCTGCCGGGACATTCCGCTATTTCGGGGCGGTGCTGGAGAGTTCTGACGAAGCGCTGACGGTCCAGCGCGGCGATGCGCTGACCATGTCGGTTCATGAACCGCTCGGCCTTGTCGGCGCGATCACGCCGTGGAACTCGCCGATTGCATCGGATGCGCAGAAGGTCGCCCCGGCGCTGGCCGCCGGAAACGCGGTGCTCTTGAAGCCGGCCTCCTGGTCGCCGCTCGTCTCCCTGGAACTGGCGCGGATCGTCGAGGCATCGGGCCTGCCGAAGGGGCTGTTCTCGGTGCTGCCGGGTTCGGGACGGGAGATTGGAAATCTTCTGGTCGAGCACCCCGACATCGCCAAGATCAGCTTTACCGGCGGCACGGCGACAGGACGCGCGCTTGCGGTGAAGGCAGCGCAGAAACTGATGCCGGTGTCGCTGGAGCTTGGTGGCAAGTCTCCGACCATTGTCTTTGCCGATGCCGATATCGAGCAGGCGCTCGCCGGCGTGCTGTTCGGCATTTTCTCGTCAACGGGCCAGAGCTGTATTGCCGGGGCGCGCCTTTTCGTCGAGCGGCCGATTTATGATCAGTTTGTCGAGCGTCTCGTGGCGGCCACGGAGCGCCTGAAGGTGGGGCATCCTTTCGAAGCCGGGACACAGGTCGCGCCGATGGTCCATTTCGATCACCGCGACAGTGTAGCAGAGCATGTTCATAGGGCGGTCGAGGAGGGAGCCGAACTCCTGACGGGCGGCAAAGCGCCCGAAGGCGAGATCTTCGACAAGGGTGCATATTATCTGCCCACCATTCTTGCCGGCGTCGACAACACGGCGCGCATCTGCCGTGAAGAGGTGTTCGGGCCGGTTCTAGTGGTCCTTCCGTTCGACAGCGAAGAAGATGTCATCGCGCAGGCCAATGATAATGAATATGGTCTGGCGTGCGGCGTGTGGACCCGCGATTTCCCGAAAAGCTGGCGTGTCGGCAATGCCATTGGTGCAGGCACTGTCTGGATCAACACCTACAAGCAGTTTTCGATCTCCACACCCTTCGGTGGGGAGAAGGAAAGCGGCATGGGACGCGAGAAAGGCCGCGAGGGCATTCGCGCCTATATGGCCCAAAAATCCTTTTACACCGATCTTTCGGGCGCGCCGCACCCCTGGGCGGCAGCCACGGTGAAGACCCAATGAGCCGCGCGGTCGCCATTGTCGGATCGGGGCCGTCCGGCTGCTATCTGGCGCAAGCGCTCCTGAAGGCAGAGCCGGACCTCAGCGTCGATCTGATCGACCGCCTGCCCGTACCCTATGGCCTCGTGCGTTATGGCGTGGCGGCTGACCATCAGGGCACGAAGGGAGTGATCCGGCAGTTTGAACGCCTTTTCGAGCGACAGGGTGCGGGCTTCATCGGAAATGTTTCAATCGGCGAGGATGTCAGCCTCGATGAGCTGCGCGCGGCTTATGATGCAGTGGTGCTCGCTGCCGGCCTGTCAGCCGATCGCGCGCTTGGCATTCCCGGTGAAATGCTTGAAGGCGTCTATCGCGCCGGTCGCCTGACGCGCGCGCTTTATGAACATCCCGATGCCGAGCCTCTGCCCGAACTGGGATCGCGGGTGGTCATCATGGGCAATGGCAATGTCGCCATCGACATTCTGCGCCTGCTTGCCAAGACTCCAGAAGAACTGGCCGGCTCCGATCTTGGTGCCGGGCCTTCCGCCTGGCTTGCCGGTTCCGCAATCGAGGAGATCGAGATTGTTGGTCGCTCGCCGGCAGCCGCCGCCAAGTTCGATCCTGTCATGATCAAGGAACTGGCGAAGCTTGAAGGCGTGAGCATTCGCGTGGTTGGTGCGGGGGAGGGCGATGACCCTGAAGCGGCGAAGAAGCTCGCAGCCCTTGAAGCGATTGACGGTTATGGTTCCGGCCCGCGCCGCATCACCTTCCGCTTTGGTCTCACGCCAACAGAGCTTTCCGGCATTGACGGTAATCTGACGGAAGCGCAGTTCGAGGACGGGCAGGGCAACAGGGTGACCCTGACATGCAGCGCCTTTATCACCGCTATCGGCTTCAACGCTCAGAAGAGCCTATCGCGTGACATGCTGATCGACGCGGCGGTGGATGCCGAAGCGGGGGTTCTGGAGGAGGGGCTCTACGCAACGGGTTGGTTCCGTCGCGGCCCTCGCGGAACGATCCCAGACAATCGCGCCGATGCACAGCGTCTGGCAGAACGCATTCTTGCAGACTTCCAGGCAGGGGAGGGTTCACCCCCAAAACCCGGCCGGAGCGCCTTTTCGGATTGGGCGGATGCGGTTGACTATCAGGGCTGGAAACGTATTGACGCGGCTGAACTTGCGGCGGCGCCTGAAAACCGTTGCCGTGCCAAGATTTCCTCGCGCGATGCCATGCTGGCGCTCGCCACTCAGAAACAGGAGCCTTAACAATGAACATAACGGTTCTATACGGCACCGAAACCGGCAATGCCGAAATGCTGGCCGAGGACATCATGGCCGAGCTTGAAGGCGAACATGATGTCGACTGCAGCAATCTTTCGGATTTTGCGCCGGATACCTTCGATGCCGGACGGCTCTACCTGATCGTTTGCTCGTCCTATGGCGATGGAGAATTGCCGGCTTCGGCACAGCCCTTTGCCGAGGCCTTGCAAGCGAATTCACCGGATCTCACCGGTGTTCATTTCGGCGTTTTCGGTCTGGGCGACACAGAATATGAGGAGACATTCGGCTTCGGAAGCAAAAGCCTTTCAGAGCTTTTGACCGCAAGGGGCGCGATTCAGGTCGGTGAGCGCATCACCCATGATGCCTCCGGCAACGATCTGGCCGAGGATCTTGCATTTCCCTGGGCAGCGCAGATCGTGACGCTGGCTGAGGAAAAAATCAGCGAGGGCGTGTCATGAAAGCTTCCGACATTCGTGCATTGATCTGCACACCATGGCGACATGGGGATTGCGTCGACCTTTCAGGCGTCGTCTGTGAAGGCCCGCTTGATATTGCGGGATGTGAGGTGACGGGAGTCAACTTCACGGGTGCTCTCTTTTCTGACGGCTTCGATGCGACTGGCGCGCGCTTTCGCGGTGTCAGCTGGTTCAGCCACGGCCATTTCGGAAAGGAAGCCAGATTCGTAGAGGCGGTGTTCACCAACGATGCCCGCTTCGATCAGGCAACCTTTTCCGGCGAGACGTCTTTCGAAGGCGCGGAGTTCCGCGGTATCGCCCGGTTCGACCGAAGCGATTTCGTGGCAGGTGCGAATTTTAGCAGTGTCGCTTGCTACGGAAACTTTTCGTTGCACGGAGTGTGGATGCGCAAACAGGCGCGGTTTCAAGGAGCCGAATGGTTGGGTGGCCTGTGGTGCGAGGCTGCGCAATTGCCCGATGATGTGGACTTCGCGGACACCCAGGTTCATGGCCGTCTATGGTTGCGCCACGCAGTCGCCGGAAACAGGCGATTGCGAAGCAGCGCCTTCCCGCTTTCTTACGGGTACACCTACAACTGATCGGCGGACCAGCCGCGATAGCCCAAAGCTTCTGACATGGAGCGGGCAACGGTCTTGAGTTCCTGCTCGATCTTTCCAGCCTGGGGCCCGTCTTCGGCGAAGATGCTGGCATGGCCGGTGACGTTGATGGCGCCGACAGCGCGTGCCTGATGGTCGTGGATGGCGACTGCTGCGGATCCGATCTCGCGTTCAAAATTGGCAACGCTCCAGGCAATCCCGCGAGCCCGATCCGCTTGAAGTTGCTTCTCCAGATCAGCGAGCGTGGTGCGTGTCTTTGTGGTGAAGGATTCCATCGATTGGCCGACATATAAGGACCGCAGTGAGGCAATCGGCAGTTCCGCCAGCAGAATGCGGCCGATTGTGGTGGCGTGAGCGGGCAGTCGGGTGCCTTCGCGCACCGTGCTTGCGAGATGCGAATTGGGTGTTTCGCGCGCCAGATACACGATCTCGCGACCTTCCAGAACGCCGAGATGCGCCGACAGGTTGAGCGAATCGACAAGTTGCTTGAGGAACGGCCGCGCCACCTGGAGGATACTGCGTTCGTTTAACGCTTCCGAGGCGAGGGCGATGAGGCCGGTGCCTAGGCGATACCCACCATCATCGGCGATCGGCTCAATGATGCTTTCGGCCTCAAGTGTGGCCAGGAGGCGGATAAGCGTCGTCCGGTTGATGTCGAGCGCCTTTGCCGCGTTGCTGATATTGCGGCACCGGTTGCCTGCCGCGATGTAGCGAAGCAGCGCAATCGCCCTGGTCACCGGAGGAACGACGTAAAGCGGTTCTTTTGTTTCTGCGTTAAGCTCTTCTACCACTTACGGCTCCGCTGAATCGGTCTTATTTGCTCACAATTATCATATTTGAACAGAATCCAGTAGGAGGCTGTCTCTATGAATGCTGCAAATGACACCGATATTTTTGTCGGGAGAGGGAATTTTTCTACCGGGTCCCCTCCGGGGTGGGGCTGTGGTTCAGCCCACCGCTTCGGATCGGAGTTGCTACAGGCGCCCTCGCAACGGTCCTAGAAACCGCAGAAGGGTGTCGGAACTGTCAGTACGAACCCCATCTGCGGTCTGCGGTCTGCGGTCTGGCAGCGGCAGGGTTGTCGATCCGGTTCAGGCGCGAATGAATTGGCGACAAACGGAGTTCAGCGGGTTCCTTACGCTGAACGCATGTCCGCCATGGCGGCCGCAAGCGTATGCAGTTTTGTGCTGTTTGAACCCTTGATCAAGACAATGTCGCCATCACGGACCTCGTCGAGGAACGCCTGGCGCATCTCTTCCAGGGTCGTCGCGTGAGATCCCTTAAGGGCTTCGGGCAGTGCGCCCCAGAAGTCCTCATAGAGCGCTCCGAGCACGTGAACGCGATCGATGCCGTTTGCCGCGATGAGGGGAGCAAGGTCTGTGTGAAAACTGCGTGCCTGTGCACCCAGCTCCGCCATCTCACCCAAAAAAGCGATCCGCCGACCTTCGCCGGTTCTCTTGCCGAGATTCGCAAAGGCGGCTCTCATGGAGGCCGGGTTGGCATTGTAGGCGTCGTCTATCAGATGGATGGTGCGTCCACTGATCGTGAGCCGGTGCTCAGCACCGCGCCCGGGCAGGGGCGAAAAACTGGCCAATTGATCTAGTGCCGCTTCAAGCGGGTAGCCCAGCGCAGCCACGGCAGCGATGATGGCAAGGCTGTTGCGCGCCATGTGCTCACCGGCGGCACCAAGAGCAAAACGCACCATTCGCCCTTCAATACAGGCATCAACAGACCCGTTTTGCGCGTCGTAATCGATAAGCCGGTATGCGCAATCTGCGCTTGTTCCGTAGTGGACGATTTTCAGGTCGCGTGCCTGAGCGGCAGCGTGGACCACATCCCATTCCTGCATGTCTCGATTGAGGACGGCCACGCCACCGGGGCTCATGCCTTGAAAAATCGCGCTTTTTGTTACGGCGATGTCGCGCGGCGTGGTGGTCTCGGAAAGGTGCGCTGGGGCTATATTGGTGAAAATGGCGACATCAGCTTCCGCCATGCGAGCACTCTGCCCCATGCGGCCGACCGCCAGCTCGAGCACGACGTGATCCGTATCGGCAGGAATAGAGGCAAGGTTCCAGGCGACGCCGTGCGGAAGATTGGCGTTGTGCGCGGTCTGGGCGACACTTCCATAAGGCGAGAGTGCGTGGGCCAGCATTGCGACGGTTGTCGTTTTCCCTGCGCTTCCCGTAATGGCGAGAAGCTTGCCGTTCATGCACTGTCGCGCATACCGCCCCAGAGCGAGAATGGCTGCGCCGGTATCCTTCACCGAAAGAACCGGAACATTGTCGGGGACCGGTGCCTGAGGGGCGTCGGTGATGATCGCGGCAGGTGGGGGCTTCATGCCGGCAATCACGCTCGGCGGTACTCCTCTGCCCGAATTTCCAACCCGCATGGTGACCATATGGCCTGGTTTGCGCGTGGGCGCGTGGATGCAGAGTCCCGTGGCGGTCCAGTCAGGCCTCGGGGGGACCATCCAGTTGCCGCCCGTCGCCTCGGCAACGGTGGAGGCGTTCCAGATGGGGCCTGCCGGCGTGCGCATCGGAGGCTTGCGGTCCGCGGAAGCATGTGAATGCTGCCTCACCAGCGACTGGAAGGCGGAACGCTGCTTCAGATAGTTCTTGTAGGCGATGAACCCTGACAGATAGTGCTCCACATCGTCGATGCGCACCCGGAACGCGTGGTGGCGAATGAAGAAGCTGCCTGCAACCCGGCTCGGCGTACGAAAATACATCGCGGTCTCTGGCCAGAAAAAGCCGTTCAAAAGGTACCGGGCGCGAAACTCGAGCGCCTCGCTGAACGCGACGAGATCGATCCTGCGCAGAAGATGCGTCATCTGAGGCAAATCGCCGATGCGGCTTATCAAGGAGCGTGCAGCCATCATCAGTTCGAGAAGCGTGGGAAAGGTGGTGATGCGCTGACGCACGAAATCCAGATAACCGGCAACGTTTTGCAGCCCAAAGATGAAATAGCGTTCCTCCGGGCGATGGCGGGTCAGTTCGTTGACGCAATAGCTCAGCCAATGGTCATGATGCCGCCAGTGGTTCTCAGCGATGAAGTGATCGAATGCCTTTTCCACGGCGCCTAGCCAGCGAGGATCCTGGGTGATGTCGTAGAGCCGCATCAGGCCGAACGCCGCCTCGCCCTCGTAATAAATGGTACGGAAGGCCTCCTTCACTTCCAGGGAGGGATAGTGCAGCACATGTTTGAACGAGCCGGTTCGCTGATCCTGCATGTGGACGATGCCGAGCGCGAGCTTTTCCATCAGAGGAAGGTGGGTCCGGTCGCCGGTGGTGGTCGTATACTTGCTGAGCGCCAGCAATGCGACCGCATTGCCGCCCAGCTTGATCTCGTCGCCGACATCCACCAGAAACGCAGCCCGCCCGCCATCCGGAAGGTCCACTTCGCGAATGAGCTCCCGCATCATACGGGAAATTGAACGGTCTATGGCGCTCTTCAGCGTCGCCTCGCGCGTCAATTCCCATGCTTCGAGCATGGAATAGGTGGTGCTGGCGTGGCGCAGCGTGTTGTATGCTTCGATGCGACGGTCGAAGCAGGGGTGGAACCCGTAAACAAAAGCGCCGTCCTCTCCCACTTGCCGGGCGAGATATCCGGAAGCTGAGCGCACCAGATGTTCGACCAGAGGTTCGTCCAGAACGTCGACACGCCGCCGACCGGTGTCCGGTCCCACCTCGTTTAGCGGGTGCAGGCCGCCATCGAGTTCGCGGAACACGCCTTTTGTGGAGAATACGAAAACCGCGCGCTCGTCATTGAATTCCAGCGCGGCGGCGCCAGGATACTTAATACCGGCATATCGCGCGAAATTCTTTTCGTTGAGGACGGCGTGGGCCACGCGATTGCCGCCGTAGAGCATCGCGTTTGCGTTCAGCTCCTGTTCGAGAAAGGCCCTGTCAAAGCCGGCATCGAGCGCCAAGCCGCACCGAAAATAATTCCGCTTGGTTCGTGCCAGGCTCTCTCGCAGGTCCTTCCATGTTCTGACCTCGGCGCGATCAACCCAGTCCACCCGCAGCCAGCGCCCTTCGAGCCCGTCCTCCCGCATCACCCGCCGTAGCTGCGACAGACCTTTTTGCCATGCAGCTTCGAGAGTGGCACCCGTTGCGTTGACCACGCGCGCACGAGCTTCGCCGTCTGAGACTGAAAAAAACAGAATCACCTCTGGGAACGGCGCTTGAAGCGACACGATGCCTTTCCGCAACTGCGTTCTGATTTCAAGCAATCCGTCGAATTTCTCGTGTCGCATGGTGCCCGTCCTAACGTTCGCGCAGTGCTTCGCGCGCGCGGTTGAAAGGTTTGATGAGGTAATCCAGAACGGTTTTGCTCCCGGTGTGAATATCGACGGTGGCGACCATGCCCGGAACAATGGGAAAGCGCTTGCCGGCCTTGTTGACGAGGGCGTCATCCTCGGTCTCGATAAAGACGCGGTAGTAGTATTTCTCCTTTTCCACCTCGTCCTGGATCGTGTCCGGTGAGATCGTTGTCACCTCTCCGTCAATGTCTCCATAAATCGCGTAGTCATAGGCACTGATCTTGACGCTCGCTCTCTGGCCCGGATGGATGAAGGCGATGTCGCGCGGCGAGATGCGTGTCTCAATGAGCAACTGGTCATCGAGCGGGATGATATCCATCAGCTTTCCGTTTGGGGGAACGACACCGCCAATGGTGGAAACCTCTATATTCTTGACGATGCCACGCACTGGCGAGCGGTGTGTCAGCCGAGCAAGACTGTCTGAACGCCCGCGGACGACCGGGGAGAGTGCGCTCATTTCGGCGTTGGCTTCGGACAATTCCTCTCGGGCACGAACAAGATACTCGGATTTGACTTCGGCTTTCTTGAGTTCCAGTTCGGCAGCCTGGCGCTGAAGACGGATGATTTCGACATTGCTCGCCGCACCGATGGCGGAGAGCGATTGGTTGATCTCCAGCTCCTTGATAACGAGAAGGAGCGATTCCTCAATCCAGCGCAACGATTCACGCAATGAGCGCCGCCGCTCCTCATAGAGTTCGCGTTCCGAACTGATCAGTTCGGGATAATCCCGCAGGTCTTCAGGAAATTGGAGCGGTGTCTGGTTGACCTCTGCCTGCAGCCTTGCGGAAGCGGCCTGAGCAGCCCGGTACTTCGCCGCGCTTTCCTCGACATCGGACTCCTTTTTCGTAGGATCAAGCTGTGCCAGCAACTGGCCCGGCTTCACCACCTGGTCTTCGCGAACGTGAATCGCGGCGAGAATGCCTCCTTCGAAAGATTCAATCGCCTGTTCACGCTTGGTCGGAATGACGCGTCCACTGCCCGAGGATACCTCGTCCAGAATCGCGAAATAAGACCACACAAGTGCTGCCGCCAGAAGCACGCACAGAACCCGAACGATGCGTGTGGATCGTGACAGCCGTACATCGTCGTGATCGCCATATTCCCAGCCGTGGGTGTCGTCCTTGTGAAGCAGCGTCATGATCGGCTCTCCTCATTCGCGGCTCGACGATTGCTCGGTCGATTGGCCGGGACCACCTTTTTGACGCCCTGCAGCACCTTCAAGGCGGCATCCTTGCTGTCGTCCAAAGCCACCTGACCGTTGTCGAACACCACGATACGCTCGACCAGGTCCAGGATGCGCATGCGGTGCGTGGCGATCACTACGGTCCGGTCCGCGGCCCAATCGTTGAAGCGCGTTATGAACTGACGCTCGGTGGACTCATCCATTGCCGCGGTGGGCTCGTCGAGAAGGATGATCGTCGGTTGTCTGATCAACAGGCGGGCCAGCAACAGGGACTGACGCTGGCCGCCTGAGAGCCCGAGCCCACCCTCCTGGATGGGATGATCGAGACCTTGTGGCAGGCGGCGTATGAATTCGTCCGCGCCCACCATGGCAAGGGCTTCAAAGAGCGCTTCCTGCGAAGCATGCGGCGCCCCAAGCGTGACATTGTCGCGGATCGAGCCATGAAAGAGCCGTGCATTCTGCGTGAGCAGACCGACATCACGTCTGACATCCGCCGGATCTATATGGCCCAGCGCGAGATCATCCAGCGTCACATCGCCGGAAACTGGCTCCAGCATGCCGGAAAGCGCTTGCAGAAATGTCGACTTGCCAGCGCCGTTCTTTCCCAGAACAGCGACTTTCTCTCCAGCAGCGATGTCCAGTTCCTTCACCGTCAACGCCGGTTTCATGCTGAAATCGCCATAGGTGAACACGGCCATGCGCATGCGGTATGCGCCGCGCAGAGCCGTCGCCGACACCCGTACCTCCGCATCGGGATGATCGACCGGCATCTCCATGATCGAGTTGAGGCTTTTCAAGCCGACTTTTGCCTGTTGGAGGCGGCCGAAGACCTGGGTGATTTGTGCCATGGGCGCCATCATCCGTGAGCCCAGAATGGAACAGGCCACAAGCGCGCCGGTGGACATGTCACCCTTCATGACCATTGGCGCCCCGAAGAAAACGATGACGGCGAAGACACCTGTCTGCACAGTATGGCCCCATCCCGTGAGCGCGCTGGTGATGGAGCGTAGGCGCAACTGGGCGTCGGCCGAGACTGCGTTGAAATGGTTCCAGCGCTGCTGGAAGCGCTCCTCCGCCTGAAGCGCTTTCACATCCTCGATGCCCTGAACGGCCTCGACCAGCATTGCGTTGCGCAGCGAGGCCTCGCGCATCGCCTCGCGCGCACTGGCGCGGAGTCTGCCTTGAGCCATGAGGCCTGGGACAATCAGAAGTAAGAGCGCGACTGCGGGGATGATCACCAGCGATCCGCCGATGAGCCAGAATATACCGAGAAACAAAAAGAAGAAGGGCAAGTCCGTGACAGCCGCCGCCGTCGTCGATGTCAGCAGTTCGCGCACCTGTTCCATATCGCGCAACTGGGCGATGAACGTGCCCGTAGATGTGGGACGCTCCCGGTTTTTGACCCGCAATGCATGCCCGAAGAGAAGATCAGACATCCGCAGATCGACCCGTTTGCCCACTGTGTCGAGAATGCCCGTTCGCAGGCGGCGGATGATGAAATCGAAGAGCACTGCCAGCAACACGCCGGAGAACAGCACGAAGAGGGTGTTCATCGAGTTTGCCGGCACCACCCGGTCATACACCTGCATGGAGAAGATAATGCCGGCGAGCGCGAGGAGATTGGCCATGAACGAGGCCAGCATCACATGAGCATAGGGCCGCAAATCACGCAGAGCGATGCGGCGAAACCAATGCTTGCGATAGGGCGCGATGTAGGCATCGACGCGTTCATCGGCGATGGCCCGCTCAGGGCGGGCCAGCACCATCAGCCGTGTCTCGGCCAGCAGGTCATCGACCGGAATGGAGGTAGGTTGTCCAGCGTCACCGCTGAAGATCACAAATGCGCGCCGGTCCGCGCTGAGTGCGGCCACAACGCCGACAAGCCCACTTTCGAGCTCGACCAGAACCGGCAGTCGCCAGCTGTGGAGCTTGCGAAATCGAACGGGTTTGGCCCGCAGCCCGATTTTTCGGGAAACCCTGACGATGCCTTCTGCTTTGTCGGACGTTTCCAGGGACTGCGCCAATTGACGAGCGCCCTGCGCGGAAAACGGCACATTGTAATGCCTTGCCACGTGCTCCAGCGCTTCGATCCAAGCCCAGAGATCTGGCCCATCTCGATCAGGTCTTTCCGCCTGCTCCATGTCGGGGCCCTTCATGCGATCCCCTTCGGTTGATCAATCACTGTGTTGTCGTTGCGCGATCCTGCGACCGCGCAACGCTGTCTTCCGGGCTACACGCCCGCCGAGCCGCTGTCGTCCAGGTCGTCTTCCTGCACCAGGTGGCCGAACGGATCGACAGGCTCGCTTTCGACAAGACCGGATCCTCCGTCATTGCCCATGTCATTGCCCACGTCCTTGGTCGCAGTGCTTTCCGTGTCCTGCGAAAGCATCTCGATATTGTCCAGCGGCACTTCCGGGCTGCCTCCCTCTTCGAGCAGGCCGAGCATTCTTGCGCCGTCCGCCGGTGTGGTCTGGCCGGGGCCGCTATCTTCCGCGCTCGATTGGTCGAGCCCGTCGAGCGCGACAACATCCTCCGTGACAAACAGCGGCTGGGTTGATGCGATCGCAACGAACGTGCCAGGCCCTGCGCCCTGCTCGATATCGATCGTTAGCGTGGCTTCCACACTCGTACCGTTCGGATGTTCCAGTTGATAGGTGAAGACATCCGACTGGCCGATTGAGGCCACGTCCGGATCCGGTTCGTAACTGTATGCGCCGTCGGCAAAGATCGTCAGCGTGCCGTAGGTGCCCACAAGCTGCGTGCCCGCCTGCCCAGGCTCTTCATAGGTCACGCCGTCAGGCGCCACTTTCAGCACCGTGTAGGTCGAGCCCAGCGTGTCATCCTCGAGCACATTGCCCTGTGTGGACACGCCCCCCTCCGCAACGATCTGCGTCAGATCGCTGTTTTCGAAGGTCAAGTCAGCGCTAACGGTGACTCCGATGGCGATCCCGCTATTGGAGACGTTCAGGCGGTACTGCCCTGTCGGAAGGTCATCAATCGTCGCTTCGATTGATTCACCAACGATTCCGATCACGTCGATCAGTCCTGCCTCGCTGCTGTTGGCTATCTCCACCCAGGCGCCATCAACGAATTGTTCCAGCGAGAACTCGATGGATTCAAGAAGATTGAGCAGACTGGAAGAACTGACTGAAATCGACAGGTCGGTCTCGACCTGATCCGCAACGTTGAAGTCATAACTTCCTTCGCCACCGCCCAATACGTTCGTGTACTGGATGGCATTGTCGACCTGCTGCGTGGTGACGACATAGGTCGTGTCGATCCCGGCTGTTCCGGTGTCGTCCACGGCGGTCATGTCCAGCGTCGCGGGCTGTGAAGGATCGAGATCGTTCCAGACCAGGCCCTGGCCGGCACTGTCCACCTGCACGTAAAGTGTGGCTGTCGACGTATTGCCGGTTTCAGGGTCGTTCAGCGTGTAGGTGAACGCATCCACCTGACCGATGCCATCGCCCGCAGCATTGGGGGTGTAGGTGTAGCTGCCGTCAGGATCGATGGTCAGCGTGCCGTAGGTGCCAACGATAGTGGCCCCCGGCCCGGCCACCGCTTCACCATTCACCTGCGTGATCACCGTTGTCGGCGTGACGTCGTCAACTTGCCCATCGTCATTCACGTCGGTGATGACATTGCCGGAAACCGGGACCGGATCGTAACCGCCGATCTCGGTGTAATTGAAGTCCGTACCGGACACCTGCAAGTCGCCGAGCACACCCACGCCGACGCCTTCGAAAGTCATGAAGGCCCGATACTGGCCGGATTCAAGCAATTGCTCGACCTGGTACTCATTTCCACTCAACAGCCCGAGCTCGAGCAGCGTTGCTTCACCGGTGCCGTCAATGCCTGTCCATTGTGTGCCGTCCCATTTCTGGATGACCAGCGCATAATCGCTGAGGACACCTAGGGAGGCCAGCGCGCTGTAATCGAAATCGGCTTCCAGCGTGTGGTTTTCTTCCACGCTGAAGTTGACGGTGGAGGTTCCCAGGACTTCGGCCTGCAGGTCCAGCACACCGATTGAAACAAGTGCCAGATAGTTTGCACTGCCGTGATCGACGGATGACGACGTCGGAAGGACGTTCACCTCCGCACGGGCAAAATCATCATAAGCCTGGATATCGGCGTCTGCATCGGCATCCGCGTCAGCATCTGCGTCCGCATCAGCATCAGCATCAGCATCGGCGTCGGCGTCAGCGTCTGCATCCGCGTCGGCATCCGCATCCGCATCGGCGTCTGCATCCGCATCGGCGTCAGCATCTGCATCTGCATCTGCATCCGCATCCGCATCTGCGTCGGCATCTGCGTCAGCGTCGGCATCCGCGTCCGCATCAGCGTCTGCGTCAGCATCGGCGTCGGCATCCGCATCCGCGTCAGCATCTGCATCTGCGTCAGCATCCGCATCGGCGTCAGCATCCGCGTCCGCATCGGCATCTGCATCTGCATCTGCGTCGGCATCTGCGTCTGCATCTGCATCTGCATCGGCGTCAGCATCCGCGTCCGCATCTGCATCTGCATCGGCGTCAGCATCCGCGTCCGCATCGGCATCTGCATCGGCATCTGCATCTGCGTCAGCATCTGCATCGGCGTCAGCATCAGCATCAGCGTCCGCATCTGCGTCGGCATCCGCATCCGCATCTGCATCAGCATCCGCGTCGGCATCAGCATCAGCATCAGCATCAGCATCGGCATCTGCGTCTGCATCCGCATCTGCGTCGGCATCTGCGTCTGCATCGGCATCTGCATCTGCGTCAGCATCTGCATCGGCGTCAGCATCAGCGTCGGCATCTGCGTCGGCATCCGCATCCGCATCTGCATCTGCATCGGCATCTGCATCAGCATCCGCATCTGCGTCAGCGTCTGCATCGGCGTCAGCATCCGCATCGGCGTCAGCATCCGCGTCCGCGTCAGCATCCGCATCGGCGTCAGCATCTGCATCTGCATCCGCATCCGCGTCAGCATCCGCATCCGCATCCGCATCCGCATCTGCGTCGGCATCCGCGTCCGCATCGGCGTCAGCATCAGCATCAGCGTCCGCATCGGCGTCAGCATCCGCATCTGCGTCGGCATCTGCGTCTGCATCCGCGTCGGCATCGGCATCAGCATCGGCGTCAGCATCGGCATCTGCGTCAGCATCCGCATCGGCGTCAGCATCTGCATCTGCATCCGCATCCGCGTCAGCATCCGCATCCGCATCTGCGTCAGCATCTGCATCTGCATCTGCATCCGCGTCAGCATCCGCATCCGCATCTGCGTCGGCATCCGCGTCCGCATCGGCGTCAGCATCAGCATCAGCGTCCGCATCGGCGTCAGCATCCGCATCTGCGTCGGCATCTGCGTCGGCATCGGCATCAGCATCGGCATCGGCATCAGCATCGGCGTCAGCATCTGCATCGGCGTCAGCATCAGCATCAGCGTCCGCATCCGCATCTGCGTCGGCATCTGCGTCGGCATCGGCGTCAGCATCGGCATCTGCGTCAGCGTCGGCATCCGCGTCCGCATCCGCATCCGCGTCGGCATCGGCGTCAGCATCGGCATCTGCGTCAGCATCCGCGTCCGCATCCGCATCTGCGTCAGCATCCGCGTCGGCATCGGCATCGGCATCAGCGTCAGCATCGGCGTCAGCATCTGCATCCGCATCGGCGTCAGCATCAGCATCCGCATCTGCATCGGCATCCGCGTCAGCGTCGGCGTCGGCGTCGGCGTCCGCATCGGCATCGGCATCAGCATCGGCGTCAGCATCTGCATCTGCATCGGCATCTGCGTCCGCGTCCGCATCGGCGTCAGCATCTGCGTCTGCGTCTGCGTCTGCATCTGCATCCGCGTCAGCATCCGCATCCGCATCTGCGTCGGCATCCGCGTCCGCATCGGCATCCGCATCTGCGTCCGCATCAGCATCGGCATCCGCGTCCGCATCGGCATCTGCGTCGGCATCAGCATCTGCATCAGCATCTGCATCCGCATCGGCATCCGCGTCAGCGTCGGCGTCAGCATCCGCATCCGCATCTGCGTCGGCATCCGCGTCCGCATCGGCATCCGCATCTGCGTCCGCATCAGCATCGGCATCCGCGTCCGCATCGGCATCTGCGTCGGCATCAGCATCTGCATCGGCATCCGCGTCTGCATCAGTATCGTCTGCGTTGGATCCGCCGCCGGAAAGCGCTGCTGCCCCGCCTGCTAGAAGGCCGAGGCCGGAAAGACCCAGCAGCGAGGATCCGCCCAGGCCACCCGCGACGAGTTGATCGACAGAGGCGATTTCGGAAAACTGAAAGTCAGCCAGTCCCGCGCTGTGTTCCCCGAACCACAGATTTCCATCCGGACCTTCGAGAACCAGGTCGCTTTCTACGCCCTCGCTTCCCACATAGAAGTTCTCTATGCGCACCTCGCGTCCGTCATGAAGATGCAAGACGAGATGGTTGCCTTCGCGGGCGTAACTTTCAACCATGGCGGGAGAGAGTTTCAGTGTAACGACGCTCGGCGCGTCTAGAGCAATAGCGTCAAGCGATGCGATTCTTTCGCTTCCAGTACCTTTTACTGAAATTACAGCTGCCACGAGTTCACCTCTGTCAATAATTCTGCCCTAGAGCAACTTACGAATCAGTAAAAAACTTGAAATACAACTGGAGCAGAGGAAATAGTTTTCAAGCAGAAATGTGGGGATACACTCGGATCAAAAATTATTTACGGATAAAAAAATGCTTAAAGATCAATCGGATAATGGTGGATGTTTTATTGAAATTACGAGGTCGTAACGTTCTCGATCTGTTGAATTAATAATTAAAATTATAAATACAAGGCGAGAATATATTTGTAACCTAAACTCTAGGTTGATTAATCAATACAAGAATTTAAATAGATATGCATGGGTGCGGTGCAGGGGGTTTCTTGAACGAGCGCAGACCTCGGCAAAACGTTCAGCCGGGGAGAGCGCACGAGCGAGGTCGGGGAGAGGCGGGGGTGCTTCAGCGGATTCTGCGGAGCTGCGAAGCGCCTTAAAGGCGAACGCCGTTCAGGCTCTCTCCTTCGAGAGAGAGGTACCGGCGCAGCAACCCTGTTTGGAACGCGCAATCCGCATTCAATTCCTTCAGGTCATATCGGATGTTTGCGGCTTCAAAGCGGGCGGCATGGAATTCCTGATCCGCGTTCAGGAGGTCCAGGAGCGTTCGTGTGCCCAAGTCCAGATACTGTTTGCGATAAAGGTCGCGTGTCTGCTTCATCATCGTCTCGCGCGAGGCAATAGATGTCAGCAATTGCCGATAACTCGCGATCTGTCCGCTGGCCTCCAGAAGCTTTCCTTCGACCTCTACCCGCACACGGTCGCGCGCTTCGGATGAAGCGCGCAAGGCCAGGTTGGCCGCGCGGTTGCGAGCGGCGTTTTCACCGCCATTGTAAAGGCTTCCCTTCACATTCACGCCGATGTTGTATTCGGGATCGCCGTCATCGAGTTCCAGGATATCGGCGCCCACGCTGGCCTCAAGCGAAAAGGTGGGGAGGCCTTCCGCTTTGCTCAGCCCGACTTGAGCTGTCGCGGCGGTCCGTTCAGCGTCTGCCTGCATGATCGCGGGAATCTGCGACCAGTTCGGATTCTTGATCGAGCACGCCCTGTTGAGCCAATTCGGCTCCGCCCCAGATACCGGTGTCCCTTCTCTGGGCGCTCCCGTAAGAGTATCGAGCCTGCTCTGCCAGCGTCGCATCTGGGCCTTGATTTCGAGTTCCTTTGCCTGTGCTGCCTGCACCCGGGCCTCGGCTTGAAGCTGGTCGGAGCGCGTGCTCGCACCCTTGGCGGTGCGGGCGCGGACAAGTTCGAGAATGGAACGCGTGTCGCGGATCTGGTCCCTGGCAATCTTGTCGAGTGCCTGATTGCGCTGGACTTCGTTGAAAGCAAGGACGGCATCGCGGATCAATTCGTCCACCCGCAGCAGCACTTGCGATCTACGGCCTTCAACACCGGCTCGCTCAACCTCCACCTTGTGATTGACCTTGCCGAAATCGTAGACCATCTGTGATGCGGAAAGGTTGACTGTGGGGTTGTAACCGCTCTCGTCCGTATCCCTCCCATAAGAGGAATTCACTCCCCAGTTCACTTGCGGCAGATAGGCTGCCCGCGCCTGTTCGACGATTTCGTTCTGCTGGTTTAGTCGCTCAAGCGTTTCCTTGACGGAGGGATGCCAGGTCAATGCCCGGCGCACCAGTTCTTCCAACCCCGAAGGATCGCTTCCGCCGCGCGGCTTGATGGAAAGTTGAGGTTCCGCCTTCGGCTTACCACGGGCAGACGCAGCTTTGGGAGGACCGCCTGGCACGTCGGCGCGGGATGCCACTCCGGCGGTCCCGGTGATGGACCCGGTGATTTCCCCGCTTGGCTCACTGGCGCGCTTCGTTGTGGATGTGTTTGCGCAACCGCAAAGCAGCACCAACAGCGCGCAGCCAAACGCGAGAGGCAATTCTTCAAGCAGGCGCATTCACAACTCCGAACATTGTGCGCAAACGCAAAGCAACTGCCAACGCGGAACTTGTGAGAACGGTCGAACACCGATCACGGCAGACTCATCGTGCACACGATGCGCCGTTTATGGTTAACCAACGGTTACCAGGGTAATCCGGCTAAGTGTTTCGTAGCATCGGAAAGCGCCGGCAAGCGGCAATGGAAGGCATTGCGTCAAAGGGGGGGGCAGATCGCAATGCACTTGAACTTGTTGAGGAAGAGATTGGTTATATTTTTTTTGTTGCTGTTGACTTCGCCTGCCGCCAGGGAAACGAATTCTGCAGCCGATGCGGTTCTGCTCTGCCACGTATGATAGAAACATCTTTGTCGTATCAAGCTGACATCAGGTTTCTCGGTACGCCTTGCCGAAAATTCCTAGAAAGCTTCTGGGGCATCGGCCGGGCGGAAATTGTGGGACTTGATCAAAGACTTTTCAGTGAGATCCTTTGCGTATGCGGGGGACGGCATGCCGCCTGGTGGGGTATTTTTGTGGCTCGCTGATTTCCTTTTGTCCGCCAAGGAATGGCATTGCCTTTCGGAGGGACCGCATGCGCCGTCATCGAGACCGGCTCAACGCTCATCCTCGCCGGCAACAAGCTAGCGAAAACGCCGCGTGGGCTGGGCTTCCCTTGGATCAAGCGCCTACCGCGGTTGCGGCGGGCTGCTTGTCCTGCTCGTAGCGTGCGGAAAGGGTTTCTCCCGTGCGTCGATAGTGTCTGCACAGGAGGGAGATTGCCTTCTCCGCGTCGCGCGCGATGGCTGCTTCCATGATTTCGTGATGCTCCTGCGTGAGATCGCGTGAGGGGCGGGCCAGCGGACCGCCTAGAACCGGGAAGCGGTAGCGCTCGGTTTCCACATAGAGCTTGTCGGAGAAATCGAGAAGCCAGTTTGAACGGCAGGCGCTGATGAGTGCATGGTGAAATCGGTGATGCCGGTCTTCCAGCGCCTTCATCTCATCCATCGGCGGCGCATCCATCTGCTCCAGTTTTCTGGCTTTCAGGGAGAGTCCGTGAAAGGCCGAAATCACCCCGGTCTCCCAGTCGTCGTCTCCAAATTCGATGGCGCGGCGCAGCGCCTCCGCCTCAATGTGGATCCGTGTGTCGACGGCATCCCACATTTCCGTGAGTGACAAAGGCGCGACGGTGAAACCGCGCAGCGCGACAGACATAACAAGCCGCTCGCTGTGCAGCCTGTTCAAAGCCTCGCGCAGCGGAGAGTATCCCAGCCCGTATCTCTGTTTGAGGTTATCCAGCCGTAAAGGGCTGCCGGCCGCCAGCGTGCCGCTGACAATGTCCCAGCGCAGCTTTTGATAGGCTTCTTCCGTCAGCGTGGTTTCACGCGGACTCTTCTTTCCCGACACGTCTCCTCCCCGGCATCGCTGCTTCGGTTTTTCAGGAGAACAGCATAGCACAGCACTTTGTGCAACAAACGAAAAAATCAGAATTTTCGAAAATATCTATTTACAGCGAAAATCTCGCTGTTATCTTTTCGTCATTGAAGAGTGGAGGTTGAGATGTCGTCAGGCAGGGAAAACTACCGCGAGGACGTGGCGGGCCGCGCCAATGTGGAGGATACGCCGGAGCTTCTGGCCTATTACGACGAGTTGGAGGCGCTGGAGGCGGGTGCGCTGTGGACCGTCGCCAACAAGATCGAGCCCTGGGAGCCGCAATCCTCTTCGGTTCCCATGGTCTGGCGCTATCGTGATCTGCGCGAACACGTCTTGCGCTCGGTCGAGCTGGTGACGCCGGAGAAGGCTGGTCGTCGCGTGATCTATCTCAACAATCCTGGTCGCCGCGAATTCGCCGCCGCCGTCGGCTGGCTCTATTCCGGGCTTCAGGTCATGCATCCGGGCGAAGCTGCATCAGCGCACCGGCATTCGGCCTCGGCGCTTCGCTTCATCATGGAGGGTTCAGGCGCTTATACCATCGTCGATGGCCACAAGATGACGCTCAATGCCAATGATTTCGTGCTGACGCCAAACGGCACCTGGCACGAGCACGGCGTTGAAGAAAGCGGCAGCCCCTGCATCTGGCAGGACGGGCTTGATATTCCGCTGGTCAACACGCTCGAAGCGAATTTCTATGAAGTGCACCCAGACCTGCGGCAGGCCGTCGGCTTTGCTGTCGACGACATGACGAAGACCTGGGGCAATCCGGGTCTCACACCGGGCGGTGGCGCCTGGGACAAGGGGTACTCCCCGCTTTACAAATATGAGTGGGAGCGCACCTATGAAGCGCTCACGCGCTATGCAGAAGCGACCGATGGCTCGCCCTATGACGGCGTGATGATGGAATATATCAACCCGGTCACTTCGGGCCCGGTCATGCAGACCATCGGCGCCAGCATGCAGATGCTGCGTCCCGGCGAAAAGACCAAGGCCCATCGCCACACGGGCAGCTATCTCTACCAGGTGGCGAAGGGCAAGGGGTATTCCATCATTGGCGGCAAGCGGTACGACTGGCAGGAGCGTGACATTTTCTGTGTTCCTTCCTGGGCATGGCACGAACACGCCAACCTGTCCGAGAGCGACGATGCCTGCCTGTTCTGTTTCAACGACCTTCCGGTGATGCGTTCGCTCGGTCTCTACCGGGAAGAAGCGCTGGCCGACAATGGCGGTCACCAACCACAAGACTGATCAAGGACATATCTGAATGCGACTGGTTACCTACAGGGCCGCTGTCGAGGCGCCTGCGCGTCTTGGCGTCATCGAGGGCGAGAGTGTTGTCGACGTTGAAGCGCTCGGCATCGCCTTTGGCGAGGACTTCCCAGCCTCCATGCTGGAGCTGATCGATCTCGGTCCGGATGGGCTGGCGGCGCTGCAGCGGCTTCTCGACGAGGCGCGTGGCGCGTGGCCGGTGCGAACGACCGTTCCGCTCGCCAATGTGCGATTGCTTGCACCCATCCCGCGGCCCCGCAAGAACATCTTCGGCATCGGCCTCAACTATGTGGAGCATGTCGCAGAATCGAGCCGCACGCTCGACACGTCGAAGGACCTGCCCAAGGAGCCGGTCATCTTCAGCAAACCGCCCATGGCGGTCATCGGGCCCGACGATGCAATCGAGCACAATGCCTCGATCACGCAGCAGCTCGACTGGGAAGTGGAGCTTGCCGCCATCATCGGACGCAAGGCCACCAAGGTGAGCGAGGACGATGCGCTTTCCTACGTGTTCGGATACAGCGTGATGATCGATGTCAGTGCGCGTGACAATCGCCGCGCGGGCCAGTGGATCTATTCCAAGGGCCAGGACAGCTTTGCACCCTTCGGGCCCTGCATCGTCACTGCCGACGAGGTGGGGGACCCGCACGATCTTGACCTCTGGCTCACGGTCAATGGTGAGCGCAAACAGGGCTCGAACACGAAACACATGCTGTTCAAGATTCCGACTCTCATCTCCGACATCTCGGCCGCCATCACGCTCGATCCAGGCGACATCATTGCCACCGGCACGCCCGAAGGCGTCGGTGCGGGCCGTGATCCGCAGGAATGGCTGTGGCCTGGCGATGTGGTGGAAGCCTGTGTTGAGGGCATCGGCACGATCCGCCATCCGGTTGTGGCTGTCGGCAATGATTTCTCACGCCAACGCAAGGCCGGCTGATCCGGCTTCGCTTCACTATAAAATAAGAGGAGAACATGAAAATGGGACTTAAGGGCAAAGCAATGCGGTCCGGCCTTCTGGCCACCGCACTCGCAACGGTGATGGTTGCACAAGCTTCGGCAGAGGAGCTGCGCATCGGCTTCATCACCACTCTCTCGACCCCTGCCGGGTATATTGGTGAAGACATCCGCGACGCCTTCATGCTGGCCATTGGCGAAGATGGCAAGTTGGGCGATACGCCGGTGGTGCTTGAGGTTGAGGATGATGGCCTGAAGCCGGCCAATGCCAAGCAGTCGGCAGACCGTCTCGTGCAGTCGGGCGTCAAGCTGTTCACCGGCGTGAACTTCTCCAACGTGCTCGCCGCTGTGCAGCCGACGGTGATGAAGTCGGGCGGATTCTACGTCAGTGTCAACCCAGGCCCGTCCGTCTTTGCTGGCGAGAAGTGCAATCCCAACTACTTCGTCGCCTCTTATCAGAACGACGCGTTCCACGAGGCGGCTGGTCTTGCGGCCAACAAGCTCGGCTACAAGAAGGTCGTGATCCTCGCGCCGAACTATCAGGCGGGTCGCGATGCGCTGAACGGCTTCAAGCGCACCTATGAAGGCGAGGTGGTGGAGGAGATCTACACCAAGCTCAACCAGACCGACTTCTCCGTCGAGCTGGCGCGCATTCGCTCGGCCGGACCCGATGCCATCTACCAGTTCCATCCGGGCGGTGCCGGCATCAACTTCGCCAAGCAGTATGACAATGCCGGCCTGAAAGACAGCGTGCCCATGCTGGTGCCGGCCTTCTCACTCGACGCACAGATGGTCAAGGCAACCGGCGATGCTGCCGATGGCGTTTATGCGTCGGCCCTCTGGACGACCGAGTTCGACAACGACGCCTCGCGTGATTTCGTCAAACGCTTCGAGGAAGCCTATGGCCGCACGCCCACAATGTATGCCGAACAGGCTTACGATACGGCAAACCTGATCGCCTCGGCCCTCGATGCGGCCGGTGGAAACATCGACGATGCAGACGCATTCCGTGCTGCACTCGCCAAGGCCGATTTTGAGCCGATCCGCGACAAATATACATTCGGCCCGAACCAGCATCCGATCCAGAATTACTATCTGACGCGGTTCGAAAAGAATGCGGATGGCGAGATCGTCCAGACAGTGGTGGAGCGCATCGCCGAGAACCATCAGGACGCCTACGCCAAGGATTGCAAGATGGACTGACGGCCCGCGCCGTTTCCTGAACGGAGTTGCCCGGCGGCGAGACATCGCCGGGCACTCCATCCGCATCGACCCGTTCGGGGCGGGCAGTCCACCGAACCCAGACCGGCGAGCAATGGAACGCCATGATCCTCTTCATTGAACAAGTGTTGAACGGCCTGCAATATGGCGCGTTCCTATTTCTGCTGGCCTCGGGCCTGACCCTCGTCTTCGGCATCATGGGGGTAATCAACCTCACCCATGGCACGTTCTACATGATCGGCGCCTATTGCGGTGCGCTCACCGTTGCCTCCACTGGCTCGTTTTTCATGGGGCTCCTGGCGGCGATGGCGGGGGCGGGGCTTTACGGGCTGCTTGTCGAAAGCACCGTGGTGCGATGGCTCTACAATCGCGACCATCTCTATCAGGTCCTGGCGACGCTCGGCCTCATCCTCTTCACCAATGAAGCGGTGACGTTGATTGTCGGCCGTTCCCCGATCTTCATGAACATTCCGCCCTTCCTTGAAGGTTCGGTAACGCTCTTCCCGGGCCTCGCCTATCCGCTCATGCGGCTCGCCCTCATCGTGGTCGGTCTCGCAGTGGCGTTTGGCCTCTGGTTGCTGGTCAACCACACACGTTTCGGCATGCTCATGCGCGCCGGCGCCGATGACCGGCAGATGGTCGACGCGCTGGGCGTCAACATGCGCCGGCTCTACATGAGCGTTTTTGGCCTTGGCGCAATTCTCTGCGGGCTTGCCGGCGTCATGGCTGCACCGCTGCTTGCCGTTGAAATTGCCATGGGCGAGCGCATCCTCATCACCACATTCGTGGTGATCGTCATTGGTGGGGTCGGCTCCATTCGCGGCGCTTTCGTCGGCGCGATGCTGGTGGGCATGGTCGACAGTCTCGGCCGGGCCTATGTGCCGCAGATCTTTACAGCGCTGCTGCCTTACTCTGTGGCCGACACACTGGCCGCCGGCCTCGTCTCCGCGAGCATCTATGTGCTGATGGCGCTTGTCCTTCTCGTTCGGCCCTATGGCCTCTTCCCCGCCCGGAGCTGAGCCGATGTCCAAATTCGACCGTTTCACGCTGACCGGCATTGTCATGCTTGTCCTGCTCATCGCCGCGCCCTTCGTGGTGGCGCAGACGGGCTGGCATGGCGGCCTGCCGCTTCTCACGCGTATCGTCATCTATGCGCTGGCCGTGGTCAGTCTGGATCTGATCATCGGCTACGGCGCGTTGGTGAGCTTCGGCCACGCCATGTTCTTCAGCGTCGGTGGCTATATGGTCGCCGTCCTGGCCTATCACACGAATATGGGTGATACGATCTTTGGCTGGGAGGGTACAAATTCGGCGCTTGTCCTTTGGCCGCTGGCGCTACTTGCCTGCGCGCTGCTTGGTCTCGTCATCGGCTATCTGGCCCTCAAGACACGCGGCGTGCAATTCATCATGATCACGCTCGCCTTTGCCCAGATGGTCTATTTCATTCTCGTTTCTCTGCAATATTACGGCGGGGATGACGGGCTCATGATGGACATGCGCAACACCATGCCCGGCATCGATCTGGATGATCCCTTCGCGTTTTACTATCTCGCTCTCGGCCTGCTCGTACTATGGGTGCTGTTCTGCCGGTTTATCGTCAACTCGCGCTTCGGCATGGTCTTCCAGGGCCTGCGCCAGAGCGAGCGCCGGGCCGTCAATCTCGGCGTCAACCCGTTGCCCTTCCGTCTGGCCGCCTTTGTCATCTCGGCTGTGGGCACAGGGCTGGCCGGCGTGCTGTGGGCCAACTATGCCGAGTTCGTTACCCCCGACATGGCCACCTGGGCGAAATCCGGCGAGTTCATGGCCATCGTCACGCTGGGAGGGTTGGGCACGCTTCTCGGCCCCATCGCGGGTGCCGCCGCCTTCATCGGGCTTGAGCAGATTCTCACCATCTGGACCGAACACTGGATGATCGTCATGGGCCCCATTCTGGTGCTGATCGCACTGTTCGGCCAGCAGGGCATGCTTGGCCGCTTCCTGAAGGGAGGTCGTCATGACTGATGGATCGGCAATCAAGACGGGCGAGGCAGTCCTTTCGCTCGACCACCTGCACAAGGCATTTGGCGCGCTCAAGGTCACCGACGATGTCACGCTCGACGTGCGCAGTGGCGAAATCCACGCGCTGATCGGGCCGAATGGCGCCGGCAAATCCACCCTAATCGCGCAGATCTGCGGCGAGTTGCAGTCGGACTCCGGCCGTGTGCATTTCAGGGGGCGCGACCTGACCGACCTCAGCGCCTTCAAACGCGCAAGGCTTGGGCTCGGGCGTTCATTCCAGACAACGCAACTCTGCCTCGAATTCAGCGTGCTCGAACATGTCATCCTTTCACTCGACTGCATGGAAGGCGGATCGTTCAATCTCTTCACCAATCCGCGGAACGATGCCGCGCTTCGGGAAGAAGCGATGCACTGGATCGGCAAGGCGGGACTGGCGGGCCGCGAAAACCGGCAGGTCGCCAATCTCGCGCACGGCGAGCGCCGTCAGCTCGAATTGGCTGTGGCACTTGCGCGCAAGCCGCATGTGCTGGTTCTGGACGAGCCCATGGCCGGCATGGGAGCGGAGGAATCCGCCCGCATGGTCGACCTGCTTCAGGAGTTGAAGGGCGAGTACCCCATGCTGCTGGTCGAGCATGACATGGATGCCGTGTTCACTCTCGCCGACCGTGTCAGTGTTCTGGTCTATGGCCGGATCATCTTTACCGGCACGGTGGACGAAGTGCGGCAGGATGCGGAGGTCCGCAGCGCCTATCTGGGAGACGAAGCATGCTGAAGGTAACAGGTCTCGAAGCGGGATACGGCGTCAGCCAGGTGCTGTTCGGTATGGAATTCGAGGTGCCGCGCGGTTCCGTTACGTCGCTGATCGGACGTAACGGCATGGGCAAGACCACAACCATTCACACCATTCTAGGCATGGTGCGTGCGCGCGGAGGCGACATCCTGCTTGAAGGCGACAGCATCACCGCCCTGCAGCCCAATGCGATTGCCCGGCGTGGCATTGGTCTCGTGCCGGAGGGGCGGCGCGTCTTCCCCTCGCTCACAGTGGAGGAAAATCTGGTTGCCACTTCCCGACCGGGCGGTGCGGACGGCTGGAACCTCAAACGCATCTACGATCTCTTTCCGCGCCTGAAGGAGCGGAGCGGCCAGTTTGCCGCGACACTTTCGGGCGGCGAGCAGCAGATGCTGGCCGTGGGCCGCGCGCTCCTGACCAATCCCGCGCTCCTGATCCTCGACGAAGCAACGGAGGGACTTGCACCCGTCATCCGCGCCGACATCTGGGCGACGCTGCGCCAGTTGAAGGAACTCGGTCAGTCGATCCTCGTGGTCGACAAGAACCTGAAAGAAATGGCCCCGCTCGTCGACCGGCACCACATCGTCGAAAAGGGCAGGGTGGTCTGGCAGGGCTCGCCGCAGGAACTGGCGGCCAATGAAGACCTTGCCCATCGCTATCTGGGGGTATGAGCATGGATGCCGCATCACCCCTTTACCGGGGCATGGACCAGCCGACGCTGGAGCGCGAATACAATGCGCGCGAAAGCGTCGCCTCCTACGAGGCCGAACACGCCCGCTACATTGCCGAGAGCGAACGCGTCCGGCAAGGCTGCGTTGCGGAGTGCGATATCGTCTACGATCCGCAGAGCGGCGAGACGCTCGATTTATACCCGGCGGGTGAAGGCAGCCCCGTCTTCCTGTGGATCCACGGTGGCTACTGGCGCGGTGGCTCGAAGGATGACAATGCCTTTGCAGCGGGCGGCCTGACAGCACACGGCATCTCGGTGGCCGTGATGAACTATACGCTGGCGCCAGAGGTCGGTATTGGCGAAATGGTGCGTCAGGTGCGCAGCGCTGTTGCCTGGCTCAGGAAACATGGCGCGGAGCGCGGCTTCGATGTCGAGCGAATCCATGTCGGCGGCTCCTCCGCTGGCGGGCATCTGGCGGGCATGGTTCTTGCCGATGGCTGGCTTCAGGATTTTGACCTCCCGCCGGACACGATAGGTACGGTGCTCGCCCTGAGTGGGCTGCACGAGCTCGAACCCCTAGAGCACACGCAGGTGAAGGGCTGGATGCGGTTCGACACGGCCTCGATCGCTGAAAACTCTCCGATCCGCCACATTCCCGCGACATCCGGGGCGCGGCTGATTGCCTCGGTCGGTGGGCTCGAGACAGGCGAGTTCATCCGTCAGACGCTGGACTATGCCGCGGCCTGGAAGGCAGCAGGCCATGCGGCGAAGGTGATCGACATGCCGTCGCACAATCATTTCGATATTGCACTCAGCCTTTGCGAGCCCGATGGTGTGCTGGTCGAGGCCGTCCGCGCTTCGATCGTCCGAGATGCTCAGGGAGAAATCACATGAAATCGTTCAAGGCGGCCGTCGCGCAGACGGCGTCCAACCCTGTAGACGCGCTTGCCTCCGCCGAAAAGGCGGCCGCCATTATCCGCAAGGCCGCTGGTGAAGGGGCGAAACTCATCGTCTTTCCCGAAGCCTTCCTCGGCGGTTATCCCAAAGGCGCCTCCTTCGGCGCGCCCATCGGTATCCGCAAGCCCGAGGGGCGCGAGGCTTTCAGGGATTACTATGAACGCGCCATCGATCTGGACGGCGAAGAAGTGGCGCTGATTGCCGAGGCGACGGCCGAGACGGGTCTCTTCGCCGTCATGGGCTGTATCGAGCGCGACGGTGGCACCCTCTATTGCACTGTCCTCTTTTTTGATGGCGAGAAGGGGCTCATCGGCAAGCATCGCAAGCTCATGCCGACAGCCGGCGAGCGGTTGATCTGGGGCTTTGGCGATGGCTCGACCATGCCGGTTTTCGAGACCCCGCTCGGCCGCATCGGCGCGGTCATCTGCTGGGAAAACTACATGCCCATGCTGCGCATGCACATGTACAGCCAGGGCGTCAGCCTCTATTGCGCCCCCACCGCCGATGACCGCGATACCTGGCTCCCCTCGATGCAACATATCGCGCTGGAAGGCCGCTGCTTCGTTTTGAGCGCCTGCCAGCACATCACGCGCGGCGCGTTTCCCGATGATCACGAATGCGCGCTGGGCGATGATCCCGACACCGTTCTGATGCGCGGTGGAAGTGCCATTGTCGACCCGCTCGGAAATGTCCTCGCCGGCCCGAACTTCGAGGGCGAGACGGTGCTCTACGCCGACATCGACATGGCAGCAGTGGCGCGCGGGAAATACGATTTCGACGTCACGGGCCACTATGCCCGGCCGGATATATTCCAGCTCCGGGTGGATGACCGTCCGAAACGCGCCGTCTCGAACATCAGCGATGAACCTTTAAGCGATTGACGGTACCTGATGCGCTTCAAGCTAGACGAACTCGACCCGCAGATCGGCTACAAGGTGATGACGGCAACCGTCACGCCGCGTCCCATTGCCTGGGTAACGAGCGTGTCCTCGGAAGGCGTGGTCAACGCCGCGCCTTACAGTTTTTTCAATGTGATGGGGCACAGGCCGCCCACCGTCGCTATCGGCGTGATGGCGGATCCGGATCGGGGCTTCAAGGATACGGCGCGCAATATCGTGGGCGGCGGCGAGTTCGTCGTTAACCTCGTGCCGGAACATCTGGCGGAGGCTATGAACATCACATCGATGGACGCACCGGAGGATATCAGCGAACTGGAATGCGCGGGCTTAACGGCATTGCCGGGACAGCAGGTGGCACCACCGCATATCGCTGAAGCGCCAGTCTCCTTCGAATGTGTCAGCCACAGCGTTCTTGTCACCGGGCCCCATCAGGCACTGGTGGTTGGCCGGGTCGTGGAGATCCGTGTCGCCGACGATTTCGTTCTCGATGCCGAGCGCGGCCATATCGACACCCCGGCCCTCGGTCTCATAGCCCGCATGCACGGGCGCGGTTGGTATGCGCGCTCAAGCGATACGTTCCAGATCGACCGCCCGAGCTATGCCGACTGGCTTGCCGAGAAAGGTCGTTAGAGGATCGTGTCGCATTGGCCTGCCTTTGACACTGCCGGAAGAGAGCGCTGGTGTGCTCTATAGCGGGCCGCCTTTGATGGTTACAGAACGCGCAACGTCGCTACTCAGACCAACCGGATAGCGAGGCCATTGGAGTGCACCTCATTTTTGTGGAGAGCCGGCATAGCCGATAACGCATGGGCACGTTCCACGATGCCTTGCCGTCGACAAGGGGGATCCCGGCGGCGGCGCCCGAGCTTTCTTGTCATTAGCAGCATCGTTTTGGAGACTGCTGCACGCAGGCATATTGCGCAGCTTGTGATGACCACCCGTGCCCAGCCATCCTTTCGGCAACGCCTTTGACTTGCTCCCCTCCCATGTGACCGTGCCAACGGGGCGGTGGTAGACTCGAGAATGCAACAATCTACTGCTGCGCGCACGGG
This sequence comes from Nitratireductor kimnyeongensis, assembly GCF_019891395.1. Taxonomy (NCBI): domain Bacteria; kingdom Pseudomonadati; phylum Pseudomonadota; class Alphaproteobacteria; order Hyphomicrobiales; family Phyllobacteriaceae; genus Nitratireductor; species Nitratireductor kimnyeongensis. Next base: position 2,797,342 of record NZ_CP078143.1, read on the forward strand.
GTTGCCGGATACGCGGCGGCAACAATTCGCCATTAGCCACTCATTGGAGAGGGGAGGTGGGAATGCCAACGTTTCGGGTTTATGACCCGGAAGACTGTTCCGGTTGCGATTTCTCGTTTCGCTTAAGTGATTGTTTTATTAAGAAAAAGAAATTTGGCTGGGGAACCTGGATTCGAACCAGGACTAACGGAGTCAGAGTCCGTGGGTCTACCGTTAACCTATTCCCCAGCGGGCGGCGCTGGCCGCTTTCGCCACGCTATTTAGCGATATGAGTTTTATAGTCAAGGGCGGATATGGATTCAATTCGGGGAACGACATTTTTCTCGATTGCGCAAAGATGATCGCGTTTCCAGTGAATACCGCTCTTGGTGAAACCAGCTATGGCTGATACTCTGGTGGCAACTAAACGGAATGAGCTGCCTGCTGCGCCCTGAAGGGCTTGCGCGGCGGCGAAGGAATAGCGGTGGAAAACCACGACCACGACGGGGGCTCCCCGTTACAGGGGGTCGTTCGGGATGCCGCGTCGGATGGGGGCTCTTCCCCCGGCTTCGACGATCGGTCGGCCGGACAACCTGCTCTCATGGGTGAGACAGATGTTTTGCCCAAGCGAAAAAGGACGCGCAGGAACAAGGCCTCCCGCCCCCGGGCGGTGTCCCGTCGCGCATTGGAGAAACCCGCAAAAGAGGCATCCAGTGACGATGCTCCAGACATGCGGGCGCAGGGCGAGCAAGCTCTTGCGAACGAGCCTACACGGACGGAGGAAACTTCTCCGAAAAGGAAGCGCAGAAAGCGGCGCAGGCGTCGTGCTTTCGTGCGTGATGCGATGGCGGAGGCCTCTTCCGGAGAAACGCCACATCAAGGCGAGGCGGGAAAGGCGAGCCGGCCACAGCCGGCAAGGCGGCGCGAATCAGATCAGGATGGCCCGCGCACAGCCTATGCGGCGCTCGATCTAGGTACCAACAATTGCCGCCTGCTGGTGGCCGTGCCAACCAGACCCGGGCATTTTCGCGTGGTGGACGCATTCTCGCGGATTGTACGCCTTGGAGAAGGACTGAGCCGCGAAGGCCGGCTAAGCGAAGCGGCGATGGACAGAGCTGTCGGTGCGCTTGGCATTTGTGCCGAAAAGCTGGGTCATCGAAAGCCCCGGCGTATGCGGCTGATCGCGACGGAAGCCTGCCGCTCGGCCGAAAATGGCGAAGCGTTCATCGAACGTGTGAAGCACGAGACCGGGCTCACGCTGGAAATTATCGACCGCCAGACGGAAGCGCGGCTGGCCGTTGCCGGCTGCAGCACATTGGTGGACCGCGGAACGGAGGGCGTGGTTCTTTTCGATATCGGCGGCGGCTCGTCGGAAATTGCTCTGGTGGACATTTCGCGCCACCGCACCCCGCGGCTTGCCGATCACATCGTTGCCTGGACGTCACTGCCTGTGGGGGTGGTGTCGCTTGCAGAGCGTTTCGGCGGCCACCATGTGACGCGTGAAAGTTTTTCGGCGATGGTCGACGCGGTGAGTGACATGCTTGACCGGTTTGACGATGGCGGACGGCTTTCGAAGGTCGCTGCCGGGGGGCGGTTTCATCTGATCGGAACTTCGGGAACGGTTACGACGCTCGCCGGTGTTCACTTGGGGCTGGCGCGCTACGATCGAAGACAGGTCGACGGGCTATGGATGGAGCGGGACAATGTGGACCGCATGATCGACACATTGCTTTCATGGGATTTCGAACAGCGCAAGGCCAATCCCTGCATCGGCGCGGACCGCGCCGACCTCGTGCTCGCTGGTTGTGCAATCCTTGAGGCAATACGCCGGCGCTGGCCCTCTGAGCGCTTGCGGGTGGCGGACCGTGGCCTGCGCGAAGGCATGTTGAACGAAATGATGGCTGCCGATGGCGCCTGGCGGCGGCGTCGGCAGACGGGGCGAAGCAAATGAGGTTTTGCGGATGAGCAAGAAACCGGCCAAAACGGGCGGCGGCGCTCGTGCGCTCAAAACACGGGTCAAGAAAAAGCGCGGGCTGAAAAACTCGTCCCGCCGCTGGCTCGAACGGCATCTCAACGATCCCTATGTGCACCGCGCGCAGGCTGAGGGCATGCGCTCGCGCGCAGCCTACAAGCTGACGGAGATCGACGACCGCCACAAGCTGCTGTTTCCAGGGGCACGGGTGATCGATCTGGGAGCGGCGCCCGGAGGGTGGTGCCAGGTTGCGGCCGAGCGGGTCGGGTCCACTCCTGAAAACCCGCTCGTCGTCGGCATCGACTATCTGGGGATGGATGCAGTGCCCGGCGCGATCGTGCTCGAGATGGATTTCCTGGACGATGATGCGCCGGAGCGCCTTCTGGAGACGCTCGGCGATGCGCCGGATCTGGTCATCTCCGACATGGCCGCACCGACCACCGGTCACCGCCAAACGGATCATCTGCGCACCATGCATCTGTGCGAGACGGCAGCGGATTTCGCGCTGTCCGTCTTGAAACCTGGCGGGCATTTTCTGGCGAAGACCTTCCAGGGAGGCGCCGAAACCGGCTTGCTCGATCAACTGAAGCGCAATTTCAAGTCTGTTCACCACGTGAAGCCGCAAGCTTCACGTGCGGAATCGGTGGAACTCTACCTCCTGGCCAAGGGATTCAAGGGACGCTCCGAAGAGGAGTTATAGTGTACTTGCCTCATTCGCCGGCGGGAGTCGGCTCGTCGCCCCTGTTGCGCCGCTTGATGTGACCAGAAACGCGGCTACCTGCTTCAGGCGGGAGGGACAGAAACGGGATGGCGGCCAGTGCAGAAAGTGCGGCCACGATCAGAAAGGCGCTGACAAAAGCGTCCATGCCGAGTTCCGTGCCGGTGATGAAGGCGGACATCTCGAGAATGCCACCACCGACCGCAACCCCCAGCGCGATGCTGACCTGCTGAGCTGCCGCTGAGATGGTCGACGCCTGACTTGCCTCACGGTCACCGAGCTCGGCGAAAACGAGCGCAGTGGCCGACGTGAAGAAGAGTGAGCGAAGAAGGCCAGATCCAATCAGCACAGTGACGATGATCCAGTGCGGTGTTGCCGGCGTGAACAAGGCATTGACGGCAATGCTGGCCGCGCCGAGCACGGATGCTGCTACAAGAACGACCCGGAAACCACCGAGACGCAGCGCGGTAGTGGCGATGAACTTCATGGCAATTGCGCCGAAGGCCGATGCGAAGGTGAGAAGACCGGACTGAAACGGCGTCAGGCCGAACACGACCTGAAACATCAGCGGCAGCAGGAAGGGCACTGCGCCGACGCCGATCCGGAAGAGCGACCCGCCAATGATCGCCGAGCGGAAAGCGCGGTTTGCGAAAAGGCCAAGATTGAGGATGGGGTTCGAGGCCTGAAATGCATGACGGATGTAAAGCGCCGAAGCCAGGAACCCTAACAACACCGTCAAGACTCCGACGATCGGCGGCAGGGCCGGCAGGCTGATGACCGAGAGACCAAACACCAGACCTGACGCGCCGATGCTGCAGAGCAGGAAGCCCGAAAGGTCCAGCCGCCCGGTCTCCTCCCGTGCGAAATCCGGCAGTACAAATCCGGAGATGATGATGCCCAGGAGACCGATGGGCACATTGATCAGAAAGATCCAGTGCCAGGAAAAATACGTGGTGACGAAGCCGCCGAGCGGAGGGCCGGCGATCGGACCGATCAGCGCGGGGACAGTCAGCCAGGCCATCGCTTTGACAAGTTGCTCTCGCGGAACAGCCCGCACGAGAACAAGGCGACCAACCGGCGTCATCATCGCGCCGCCCATGCCCTGCAAAAACCGTGAGAGGACGAAAGCGGCCAGCGAATTGGAGAAAGCGCAAGCGATGGAACCGAGCACGAAGACCGCGATCGCAATGCGGAAGACCTTTTTTGCCCCAAAACGGTCAGCCATGAAACCACTGATCGGGATAAAGATGGCGAGCGAAACGAGATAGCTGGTCAGGGCAAGCTTCAACGTCACGGGGCTGGTGCCGATGTCGGCAGCGATCGCCGGAAGGGATGTGGCGATGACGGTTGAATCCATCTGCTCCATGAAGAGCGCGACGGCGAGTATCAGTGGCAATGTGCGGTTCAAAGCATTCGATCCCTGTGCCGGTCTGTCGGGTGAGGCTGGGAGGGAGGGGTGGACAGGCCGGATCAGCACGCGGGCTATAGCATGGGGTATGTCGCTTGTCCTGTGGCAAAGGCGACGCTGTGTTGGTGCTGTCATGTAGTGTGGACGAAACATTCCACGTGCATACAGGCAGACCTCCTTTTCAAGCCGGCGCTTCCGTGGTACCAGCCAGCGCCAATCCTGAAAGGGAATCACACAAGCGAGGCCTTGCCATTTCATGGCGGGGTCGCGCGTCCTCTTATTCCAAAGGGTCGGCCATGGCGAAAATCATCGAGACAGCAACCGGCGCCCAGGCGCTTACATTCGACGACGTGCTCCTGCAGCCCGGCCATTCCGAAGTGATGCCCGGTCAGACGGACGTGCGCACGCGCATCGCCGGTGACATCGACCTCAACATTCCGATTCTCTCGGCGGCTATGGACACGGTGACGGAAGCACGCCTTGCGATTGCCATGGCCCAGGCAGGCGGCATCGGCGTCATTCATCGCAATTTGACACCGGTGGAACAGGCCGAACAGGTTCGCCAGGTTAAAAAATTCGAATCCGGCATGGTCGTGAACCCGATCACCATCGGCCCCGACGCGACCCTCGCGGAGGCACAGGCACTGATGCGGGCCAATGGTATCTCCGGCATTCCGGTGGTGGAAAATGGTGGAGCGGGCGGTCACGCGACGGGGCGGCTCGCCGGCATTCTGACCAATCGCGATGTACGTTTCGCCTCCGATCCTGAGCAGCCGGTGCGCGAATTGATGACCCATCAGAATCTTGTGACGGTCAAGGAAGGGGTGGCGCAGGACGAAGCAAAGCGGCTTCTGCACCAACACCGTATCGAGAAGCTTCTTGTGGTCGATGACGCGGGCAACTGCGTCGGCCTCATCACGGTCAAGGACATCGAGAAGTCTCAGCTCAATCCTCACGCGTCTAAAGACGCGCAGGGGCGGCTGCGTGCAGCGGCGGCAACGAGTGTTGGCGACGACGGTTTCGAGCGTGCCGAACGCCTGATCGATGCAGGTGTGGACCTGCTGGTGATCGACACCGCCCATGGTCATTCGCAGCGTGTGCTCGATGCGGTGGCGCGGGCCAAGCAGCTTTCCAACACCGTGCGCATCATTGCTGGCAATGTGGCAACCGCCGATGGCACAAAGGCGCTGATTGACGCAGGCGCTGACGGGGTCAAGATCGGCATCGGTCCGGGCTCGATCTGTACCACGCGCATCGTCGCGGGTGTCGGCGTGCCGCAGCTTTCGGCCATCATGTCCGCGGTCGAGGTTGCCGACAACGCTGGCGTCTCGCTGATCGCCGATGGCGGCATCAAATTCTCCGGAGATCTGGCGAAGGCGCTCGCCGCCGGTGCCTCAGCCGTGATGGTCGGCTCGCTTCTGGCGGGCACCGATGAAAGCCCGGGCGAAGTCTACCTGCATCAAGGACGTTCCTTCAAAGCCTATCGCGGCATGGGTTCGGTCGGCGCGATGGCGCGGGGTTCAGCCGACCGCTATTTCCAGGCCGAGGTGCGTGACACGCTGAAGCTTGTTCCTGAGGGTATTGAAGGACAGGTGCCGTACAAGGGGCCTGCAGGTGGCGTGCTGCACCAGCTCACGGGCGGGCTCAAGGCGGCTATGGGCTATGTGGGTGCGGCAAATCTGGGTGAATTTCGCTCCAAGGCGACTTTTGTGCGTATTTCTGGAGCAGGGCTTCGGGAAAGCCATGCGCATGATGTCACCATCACACGCGAAAGCCCGAATTACCCCGGCGGTGCGTGAGATGGGTGCGATTTCACTGCCATGCAAGAAAGGGCCGTCAGGCCCTTTTTTCATGTTCTCAGGTGCGTTCCATCAATGTCGTCTTGGCAAAGACCCCCGCAACTGCGGCGCCGACAAAGGGCGCGGCTATGAAGAGCCATAGCTGGTTCATCTCACGTGCGCCTGAGAAAAGGGCGGGCCCGATGGATCGCGCGGGATTAACCGACGTGCCGGTCGCGGGGATCAGGCATAGGTGGATCGCCGTGAGCGTGAGGCCGATCACGACACCGGACAGAGGTGTCCGGTGTTTTGGTGCCGTGACCCCAAGGATGACGGTGACAAAAATAAAAGTGCCCAGGGTTTCGAGTGCGAAGGCTGTCGGCATTGGATAGAGTCCCGCTCCGTCCCAGCCATTGGCTGCCCGCGAGATGGGCGCCACTGCGTCAGAGCCTTTTGCCATGCCCCAAAGTGACGCAGCGGCCAGTGCTGCTCCTGCCAATTGCGAGACCATGTAAGGCAGCACATCCTTGAAAGGCATGCGGCCTGCCAGAAACACGCCCGCGGTTACGGCGGGATTGAGGTGCGCGCCGGAAACGGGGCCGATAGCATAGGCCATCGCAATCACCGCAACACCAAACGAGATGGCAATACCCAGACCACCCAGCGGCAAAAGATTTCCAAATCCGCCAACCGTCACGCTGGCGCATCCAAGAAAGACCAGACAAAATGTTCCAAAACACTCGGCGACGTAAGCTTTCATGGTGTTATCCTTGCGGTCAGGCCACCCTTGCCAAGCGTCTCCGTTTCAACGCTGATGGTGAAATCAGGATTTGAGAGGGGAAACCGTGAAAACGGGAAGGGAAAGACATGTCTCAACACGCAATCTTCTGGCCGATGATCGCCCATGTGGTTCTTGTCTACGCCGTGTATGTGCTGATAGGTCTGCGACGGAAGAAGGCCGTGCAAACGGGGAGCGCGCGCGTTTCCCAATTCAGGGAAAATCGCGAGGAACCGCCTGAAAGCCTGTTTGTGCGGAACAATCTGGCCAACCAGTTTGAGCTGCCCATGGTCTTCCATTCGGCATGCCTGGCGCTATTTGCGGTGGGAGGAGCAGGGCCGGTCGCAATCTGGCTGGCGTGGGTGTTTGTGCTTTCCCGCTATGCACATGCTTTTGTGCACGTCACGTCGAACCGGATCCGTTATCGCCAGCCATTGTTCGTGCTGGGGTTTCTGGCTCTTGGCGCCATGTGGGCGCTTCTCGCTCTTGAACTCTGGAATGCGGCCTGATGGTCATGCACGGGCGAGCAGCGCCTGGTGGGCCTCCAGAACTGTCTCGCGCAGAGCCGCGAAGTCGCTTCTGCGTGGGTTGGACTTCCGTCCGACAAGGCATATGGTGCGGGAAGGGCTGGGGTCGAGAAACGGCAGCACGCTGACGGATGGCAAAAGGTTTGCCGAGGCGCGCGCCATTTGCGGTATGAGGGTGACACCCATCCCATGCGACACCATGTGCAAAAGAGTTGTCAAGCTGGTCGCTCCAAAAGTCTCCATGGTTACGGGTTTGACGCGCCCGCAGATTTCAAGCGCCTGGCCACGCATGCAGTGCCCGTCTTCCAGAAGCATCAGCCTCTCCAGCGCCATGCTCTCCTGCGCCACGGGCGGGGCGATCCGCGCGGCATCGCCGGTCGGTACCGCAAGGTAGAACGGGTCTTCAAAAAGAATATCCGGCGCGAGCCGGTTATCGTCGATGGGATCGGCAGCGATCATCGCGTCGAGGCGACCGGTCGCCGTGTCTTCTGCCAGGGCGTGGGTCACGGCTTCTCGTACCTCAAGGCGCAGCATTGGAAATCTGTGTTTGAGAAGCGGCAGAAGCTCAGGAAGCAGATAGGGTGCGATCGTGGGAATCACTCCCAGCCGGAAGCGACCTTCAAGCGCCTTGCGCTCCCTGCGCGCCTCGCCTTCCAGCTCGCGTACCTCGGCAAGGATGCGCGCCACACGTGGCAACAGGGACTGCGCTTCGGCGGTGAGACGCACGGCCCCGCCGCCGCGCTCGAAAAGTTTGAAGCCAAGCTGGGATTCCATTTCGGATATCTGTGCGGAGAGTGCGGGCTGGGTAACACCGCAGCTCGTCGCGGCGCGTCCGAAATGCAGGGTTTCGGCCAGACGCTCAAAATACTGCATCTGTCGGATGGTCAGGCGTATCATAAGAACAAGTTATCGCATCGAACATCAAAGACAATTGGAATTTATCAAAAGGCGTCGATACCTTGGAATTGTTCCAAGCCACGCCGCAGGTGAGACCGGCAGCCGGGCAAAACCGGACAGCAAGCAAGGGAGATTATTTCATGGCAGACAAACCCACGATGACCACGTCTGCTGGCGCGCCCGTCAGCGATAACCAGAACACCGTGACCGCAGGTGAGCGGGGCCCGGTTCTGCTTCAGGACTACCAGCTCATCGAAAAGCTTGCACATCAGAACCGGGAACGCATTCCAGAGCGGGTGGTGCATGCCAAGGGCTGGGGCGCGCATGGCGTCTTGAAGATCACCGGCGACATTTCGAAGTACACGATCGCCAAGGCGCTTCAACCAGGCGCGGAAACGCCAATGCTTGCGCGTTTCTCCACCGTTGCGGGCGAGCAGGGTGCTGCCGACGCCGAGCGCGATGTGCGCGGCTTTGCGCTGAAATTCTACACCGAGGACGGCAATTGGGATCTGGTGGGCAACAACACGCCCGTGTTCTTCGTCCGCGATCCGCTCAAGTTCCCCGATTTCATTCATACGCAGAAGCGTCATCCGCGCACCAATATGCGTTCACCCACGGCCATGTGGGATTTCTGGTCGCTCTCCCCGGAGAGCCTCCATCAGGTGACGATCCTGATGTCGGACCGTGGCCTGCCGACTGCGCCCATGTTCATGAATGGTTATGGCTCCCACACCTATTCATTCTGGAACGACAAGGGCGAGCGGTTCTGGGTAAAGTTCCACTTCAAGACCATGCAGGGCCACAAGCACCACACCAATGCGGAGGCCGAGCAGGTGGTGGGCAAGACGCGCGAAAGCTATCAGGAAGCGCTCTACGGCGCGATCGAAGATGGCGACTTTCCGAAATGGAAGGTTCAGGTGCAGATCATGCCCGAGGCGGATGCGGAGAAGACCGACTACAATCCGTTTGACCTTACCAAGGTTTGGCCGCATGCGGAGTATCCACCGATCGACATTGGCGTGATGGAGCTGAACCGCAATCCGGACAATTATTTCACCGAGATCGAAAATGCGGCCTTCTCGCCTTCCAACATCGTTCCGGGCATCAGCTATTCGCCTGACAAGATGCTGCAGGCGCGCATCTTCTCCTATGCGGATGCGCACCGTTACCGGCTTGGCACGCACTACGAGACGATCCCGGTCAACCAGCCGAAATGTCCTGTGCATCATTATCATCGGGATGGCGAGATGAACACGTTCGGCGGCATCAAGACGGGAAATCCGGATGCCTATTACGAGCCGAATTCCTTCGGTGGCCCGGTGGAAAACCCGGCCGCGAAGGAGCCGCCACTGAAGATTTCGGGCGACGCGGACCGCTACAATCATCGCATCGGCAATGACGATTACAGCCAGCCGCGCGCGCTGTTCAACCTCTTCGACGAGGGGCAGAAGAACCGGCTGTTTTCCAACATCGCGGCTGCGATGGACGGTGTACCCGGCGAGATCATAGAGCGGCAGCTCGCGCATTTCGACAAGGTTCATCCCGACTACGGCAATGGCGTGCGCAAAGCGCTCAAGGAAGCGCACGGCTACGAGCCCAACGCCGTACCCGTGACCGGAAAGACACCGCAGCGGGCTGCCGAATAGGCAAACGTGAAAATACCTTGATAAAGTACGGGCGTGGAGCAATCCACGCCCGTTTTGCTTGTCTAAAGGCTCGTGACCGGCTAGCTGTGCGCCATTCGGGTAACCGGCAAAGGTGTCACATGCGACTTGGCGGACGGCTGGCTGCGGCCATTGAAATTCTGGAAGACATCGACCGGCGGTATCGGCCGGCGGCGGAAGCGCTGAAAGACTGGGGCCTTTCCCATCGTTTCGCCGGCTCCAAGGACCGCGCAGCCATTGGCAATATCGTCTATGATGCGTTGCGCCGAAAGCGCTCTGCTGCGTGGATTTTTCAGGACGAAAGCCCGCGCGCTCTTGCCTTCGGTGCCTTCTTGATCGAGGCGGGATTTGATGCCGAGATGCTGAATGCAGCCTTGGCGGAAGACAATTTCGCCCCGCAACCAATTTCAAGTGAGGAAGCAGCCCGCATTGCGGCGCATCCGCTGGATCAGGCGCCTGACGGCGTGCGTGCGGAATGCCCTGAATGGTGCGAACCTCTTTTTCAGCGGGCCTGGGGCGATGATTGGGTGGCGGAGGCGGCCGCCCTTGCCGAGCGCCCGCCGCTCGACATGCGGGTGAACATGTTGAAGGCCACGCGCGAAAAGGTGGCGAAGGCGCTGGCGCGCACCGGTGTGCATGAGAGTGAACTGGCGCCGCAAGGTTTGCGGATCGGCCCGATCGAAGGGCAGGGGCGGCATCCCAATGTGCAGGCCGAACCTGCCTTTCAGAAGGGCTGGTTCGAGGTTCAGGATGAGGGGTCGCAGCTTGTTGCCTCCCTCACTGAAGCCGCGCCGGGCATGCAGGTGCTCGACTATTGTGCAGGTGCTGGAGGTAAATCGCTCGCCATGTCGGCGGCGATGGAGAATACCGGCCAGATCCAGGCTTTCGATGCCGAAAAACAGAGACTTGCCCCCATATTCGACCGCCTGAAGCGGGCGGGCTGTCGCAATGTGCAGGCGGTGGCCAACCCCGAGGCGCTCGCCATGCATGAGGGGAAGTTTGATCTGGTCGTTGTCGATGCGCCGTGCACGGGTGCGGGCACCTGGCGGCGCAGACCTGATGCGAAATGGCGGCTCGCTGAAAAGCAGCTTGAACAGCGGCAGGCGGAGCAGTCCGAAATCCTTGCGCGGGCATCACGCTTCGTGCGTCCGGGCGGGCGGCTTGCCTATATCACCTGCTCGGTCTTCGCCGAGGAAAACGACGATCAGGTACGCGCCTTTCTCGAAGCCAATCCGGATTTCCAGCCCGTGGACCATGCGGCATTGTGGGAGAGGCACTTGCCCGGACAGGCTGCGAAGGCAAGAATTGATACGACGATGGGCATTGCCCTTTCCCCCAACCGCACGGCGACCGACGGCTTTCATTTCGCCGCGCTGGAGCGGAACTGACGACCGAATGGCCCGACCATGAACCAGGCAAATCCCGCAGATGTCGAGGCCCGTGTTCGGGCAAGCTTCGCCCGCCAGAAGATGATGGAAACCATTGGTGCCGAGCTGACACTCGTGACGCCGGGTATTGTCGAGATCGAGATGCCCCATGCGGAGGGTCTGACGCAGCAGCACGGGTTTCTCCATGCGGGTGTGATCTCGACGGCACTGGATTCAGCCTGTGGCTATGCGGCGTTCTCTTTGATGCCGGACGATGCTGCTGTTCTGACCATCGAGTTCAAGGTCAATTTGCTAGCGCCGGGGCGCGGCGAGCGGTTTCTGTTTCGTGGCACCGTCACCAAGCCCGGCCGCACCATCATTGTGGCTGACGGGCAGGCCTATGCCTATTCCGCCGAAGGCGATGCCAAATTGATTGCCACAATGACGGGAACCATGATGACCATCATCGGACGTGAGGGGATCGAAGGGTGATGCGGGCACCGGTCGAGCCGGCGATCCTTGCCGGAAAACGCGTTCTCTTTGTCATGGCGGCTGAAGCCGAATACGGACCACATCTCAAAAAGCGCTTCAAACCCCTGGTGACGGGTGTCGGCCCCGTGGAAGCGGGCGTGGTGCTCGGTGCGGAGCTCGCCCTTCTCGCTACCGAGGGGCATCTGCCCGATCTCCTCGTTTCCCTTGGATCTGCCGGAAGCCGCAGCCTCGAACAGACGGAAGTCTATCAGGCCACCGCCGTTTCCTATCGGGATATGGACGCGTCACCGCTCGGTTTTGAAAGGGGCGTGACGCCCTTTCTCGACCATCCTGCGATCATGCCGTTGCCGCATCGCATTCCGGGCATCCGAGAAGCGACTCTTTCGACCGGCGGCAACGTGGTTTCAGGGGCTGCCTATGACGCCATCAATGCCGACATGGTGGATATGGAAACCTTCGCGGCGTTGCGCGCCTGCCAACGCTTCGGTCTCGATCTGGTGGCATTGCGCGGCATCTCCGACGGTGCCGCGGAACTGCAGCACGTGAACGACTGGACCGAGTATCTGCATGTGATCGATGAGAAGCTTGCCGACGCGGTGGATCGCCTCGAACAGGCCATTGCAGATGGCCTTCTATGACCAAAAAACAGCCCTGACGCTTGCACCCAAACGCTTCTTTCTCTAAAGGCTCGCCATGACGATATCCAATCCCGACACAGTTCTCATCGTTGATTTCGGCAGCCAGGTCACGCAGCTTATTGCGCGGCGCGTACGCGAGGCCGGAGTCTATTGCGAAATCTCCCCGTTTCAGTCGGCCGAGGAGGCGTTCAAACGCCTTGCGCCCAAGGCGGTCATCCTTTCCGGCAGCCCGGCCTCGGCGGTCGAAATCGGCAGCCCGCGCGCGCCGCAGGTGATCTTCGATTCGGGCCTTCCGGTGCTTGGCATCTGCTATGGCGAGCAGACCATGTGCGCCCAGCTTGGCGGCAAGGTCGAGGGGTCGGACCATCGCGAGTTCGGTCGAGCCTTCCTTGAGATCGATGACGATTGCCCGCTGTTCGAGGGTGTGTGGGCCAAGGGGACGCGCCATCAGGTTTGGATGAGCCATGGGGACCGGGTGACGGCCATCCCGGCGGGCTTCCGCGTGGTCGGCACCTCGACGGGCGCGCCCTTTGCGGCCATTGCCGATGATGATCGCAAATATTACGGCGTTCAGTTCCACCCCGAAGTGGTGCACACGCCGGACGGCGCAAAGCTCCTGTCCAATTTCGTACACAAGATCGCCGGTCTTTCGGGCGACTGGACGATGGCGGCCTATCGCGAACAGGCGATCGAAGCCATCCGCAAGCAGGTTGGCGACGGCAAGGTGATCTGCGCGCTTTCTGGCGGCGTCGATTCTTCCGTGGCGGCCCTTTTGACGCATGAGGCCGTCGGCGATCAGCTCACATGCATTCTGGTCGACCATGGCCTGATGCGAAAGAACGAGGCTTCCGAAGTGGTCGCCATGTTCCGCGAGCACTACAATCTGCCGCTCATTCTGGTGGATGCCTCCGACCGCTTCATCGGCGCGCTGGAAGGCGAAAGCGATCCGGAAAAGAAACGCAAGACCATCGGCCGTCTGTTCATCGAGGTGTTCGAGGAAGAGGCGAAGAAACTTGGCGGCGCCGATTTCCTGGTGCAGGGCACGCTCTATCCCGACGTGATCGAGAGCGTTTCCTTCACCGGTGGGCCGTCGGTCACCATCAAGTCGCACCACAATGTGGGCGGTCTGCCCGAGCGCATGAACATGAGCCTGGTGGAGCCGCTGCGCGAGCTTTTCAAGGATGAGGTGCGGGTGCTTGGCAAGGAGCTCGGCCTTCCCGACAGCTTCATCGGCCGCCATCCCTTTCCAGGACCGGGCCTGGCCATCCGCTGCCCCGGCGGAGTGACCCGCGAGAAGCTGGAAATCCTGCGTTCTGCCGATGCGATCTATCTGGACGAGATCCGCAAGGCCGGCCTCTACGACGCAATCTGGCAGGCCTTCGCCGTGCTCTTGCCGGTGCAGACGGTCGGCGTGATGGGCGACGGGCGGACCTATGAGTTCGTCTGCGCCCTGCGCGCCGTGACCTCGGTCGACGGCATGACGGCGGATTTCTATCACTATGACATGGAATTCCTCGGCAAGGCCGCGACTCGCATCATCAACGAGGTGCGCGGCATCAACCGCGTCGTTTACGATGTGACCTCCAAGCCGCCCGGCACAATAGAGTGGGAATGATCTAAGTTTGTTCCAGACCATCTGGCTCCCTGCCGTGGTCGCACATTGTCTTCGATCGACAAGGACTATTTTTCCTGCCCCGGGATCGCCGCACGTCGCTCCGATCCTGCCATCTCGTTGGTAGCGATGCTGCTATGGCGCAGGATGGTCGAGATATGGGCGCGCACACTCAATGCCGCTTGAAACGTGCAACGTTTCAACGACACGGGTTGAGCTTGCCGTTGCAAGTGTATTGTCCGCCTCGGACCTCGCACTCATAGTCGCGGATGGAGGCTGCATTTTTATATTCGAGGTCGGTGGCAAGAGGCGTTCCGGACCGTTTCACGTACCAGCCTGTTTGATTTCCGGCTGACGTCGTCCACCGGTCGAAATGTTTCTGCAGACAACCCGATGAAGGTTCGACAAAGGGTCGGCCGTGGCGGGCAAAAATCTCGTTTCTCGCGACATAGAGCTCCCATCCCGACAGCGTGTCCAGTTCAGACTGGCGTATGATCTGCTCGTTGGAATGGGGAAGGACGAAGCCATCTTTTGAAAGGCGCAATTGATCAGGCGGGATCTCCGCCAGATAATCGGACCGCGCCGGACCGAGGCTGTATGCCGAGAAGATGGCCAAGCTGGAGAGAGCGATAAGGATGACTGCCGCCAGATAGAGCTTTTGATGGCCCCGGTGTATCGGTCTCGGCAGAAACCGCCCCTGCTCAACCTGTCCGGTTTCTGTCGCGGCACTCCCGAAGCTTTGAGCAAGAGCGGACATTTCCTCCTCCGAAGGCGCCAGTGCCTTCAGGACGAGCACAAGGCGCGGATCTTCAAGGCTGCGCGGTCTGCTGCGCCCGTTTCGCCAGTTGTTGATCGTTCTGGCGTGCACATTGATCCGCCGCGCTCCTGGCTTTTGAAAGCTCATCGCCCGCCGGGCCAATTGCTCGTCGGACGTGATGCCACGATCGCGTATCAAGTCGGACAACTCAGTTGCAAATTCGCTCAAACCGTCAAATCCCCCCGACAATACGAGATTGTTTTTATAGTGTTTTTTCAAGAAATTTCCAGAAACAACCCTCGCTTTCCGGGAATTGTCGGCGAAAGTCTGGATTCGTGCTTTCGGTTATGCTTGGCTTGACCTGCTCTCAAAGAGCGTCGGGCGACAATAATTCTGGTGGGCGGGCACCATGGTCTTTCTTGAACGGCTTTGCCGTACCATTCGCGTTTTCCTGATCGGGAGCGCTGCGCGGAAAGGGCTGCGCATTTGCGTGCCGGCTGCACAGTTGGTTCTGGTGGCGGTCTTTGCGCAGCCTTTGCTGTCTTTCGGGGCCGCCATGGCGCAGATGCAGACGATCCGCACCGAGGAGAATGGTGTGGTCCATCACCGGTTGGAGCGCTGCGATTATGAGCGTGGCGTTGCCGTGGCTTCCTACAGTTTCAGAAAGCATAGTCCTTATCGGCCGCCTGAATCGCAGATCACCGATATCTGCTTCGATCGGAAAGGTGGGCGCCTCTGGGCGTCCGAACCAGAGGATCGCCTGACACTCGTTCAGCAGGACGAACAGTGGGACCAATATGAGGTACTTGTGCCCGATTTCCCGCGGTGGCGCGCTAGCGTGACGAATTATGAGCAAGCGTCAGGCAACGGAGGCTATCGAGCAGGTAGCGTGGATTTCGACTACCAGCGACTGGCGTCAGAACTGTTGAACTGGAACCATACCGGTACGCAACTAGACGGAGATGTTCGACTTCACGGTTACATCTTCGATACCCAGCCAAGCCCTGATATCGAGCCTTCAGATTTCAAAGTCTATGTAGGTGGAAGCGATCAATGGGATCATCTCAGGGGTAGAGACGAGAAATATCGTGACCGGGAGGTCCCCTATCTATCGTTCGAGGGCGTGCTTCGTTTCGATGGATCAAAGGGGGTCGTCAATCTGCGAAACACATCGAATACGGGGAAGGAGGGCGCTGGAAAACTTTTTCTGACGGTCAACGACAAGGGCGAAATCTCGGGGAGCGGGACGCTTACCGTTGAGAATGCCCGTCTTGCCGGCATCAGACCGCACGACTGGAAAACGACGACCTGGGAGATCAGGAAACTTGTCGGACACATGGTTGGCGACGGAGGGGAGCAGTTCAGGGCGGTCGGCATCGCCGACGGACAGACCGTCGATCAGGACGGATTCGTCAATCCGGTTCACGCGAGCATCGAAATCACCGGCTATAGCCGGCGAATCGCAGAGCTTTGGGATGATGGCAGCGAACTCGACGGTGAATGAAGCGATGGGCACGAGCCAGCCAATGTATTGGGGACAAATTACTATGGAACAGTTGAATTACACCAATCCGCGCCGCAAGGCATGCATGCTTTTGGCCGGCCTCGTCCTGGCGGCTTCGATAGTGCCTGCACGGGCGGATGTATGGACCTTTGAGACCCCTTCGGAAAACATCCAGTGCACGGTTGGACAGGGCGCAGGCGTCCAGTCGGACATCACCTGCACGATCATCGAGCGCTCCGGCTCCTTCGCCTTGCCGCCCCCCAGCGGCTGCACTTCCGATTGGGGCCATACGTTCACGATGCGCGAACATGGTCCGGTCGAGGTCCTGTGCACGCCGACAAGCACGAGCAGGGACGGGCACAGCAAGGCAGATTATGGTGTGACGGGAGAGTTTGGCGGTTTCACCTGCGAGTCCTCCAAACAGGGTCTGAAATGCACCAATCGCGACGGCAACGGGTTCTTCCTTTCCAGAAAGATTCAAAGCGTTCTCTACGGGGCCGGCGGGCAAGGATCGTCGAATGGCTTTGCCGCCGCTTCGTCCAGGCAGGACGATGTTTCGGTGCCCGATGTGATGAACATGCCCTATGGGAAGGCACGGTCCGTTCTTCGGGAACATCGCTGGTGGCCTTTGGAGAATTTCGACCCGGGCAATCTGGTGTACTTTACGCGCGAAATATTCGATCGGGGTTACACCGAGGTCGACACGTGTTCGCCCGTCGGCGACACGCCGTGCAAGTTTTATTTCTACAACGACGATGATCAATATCTGGAGGTTGCGACACGCGGAGAAAACCCGCATGTGGCGGGAACCGAGATTCTGGATGTGCGGGCCGTCGAAGCCAGGAGAGCCGCAAGCGCTCCGGGGGCTACGGCATATAATGAACCTGCGAACATCTCGGTCGCCTGCAATGACAACGGCGCCGTCCTCAGCCTGCCGGATCGTTCGAAGGTTTATCTAGGCAAGCAGTGCGATGCCTATAAGCCAGGTGTCGGAAACGGTGGCTGGTGGTTGGCTGCTTCGGCTTTTATCGTCGAGATTGATGGGCAGGCAACACGATATGCCAAAGATCTTTCCTGCGATACCCTTTCCTATTGCGACTACCGGGCCGCGCGCGCGCAGATCGACAAGGCTCCAAGCAATACCGCCGAAACCGTCGCGCAGCCCCAGGCCAGCAAGGATGCAGGCTGGACGTCCACGCGTGGTCAGGGTTTCCACACGGCCGGCATCGTGAACAGCGCAGGGGACAGTCTGACCCTGACCTGCGGGGTTGAGGGTGCGGGCACACGGGGAAGCTCGATCACGCTACAGATCGGCGACACGCCCATAAAGGCCGGCACCCTGGTGGAGTTGCGTTTCGAGGACGCCCACCCAGGCATCGTCCCGCTTATGCTGAGCCGCGACAATGCAGTCTTCGTCGGCGACCCATCAGCGGTGGTGAGCGCGCAGCATTTCGAGACGCTGGTCGAGACCCTCAAGGCCGGCAGTTCTGTCACTGTCCGCGCTCGCAGCGGACCCGAAGCGCAATTCTCGCTGAGGGGTTCCAGCGCGGCACTTGGCGAGTGCAAGGGGGTTGCGGCTTCCGGAGTGCCCAGCGCGGCTGCTGAAACCGCGCCGAAATCCGAGAGCGAAATCGCAAAGGAAAATCTTGCCGAGCGACCGGTGACGATCGATGCGAACGCAGGTCTGGTTCCCAGCCAAATCACTCCCGACTATAAGTTCGAGACGCTCGACGGGTATGCCATCCTTCCGGAAAGGCAGACTGACGCGCACGCCGCAAGCCTGCCCTGGCTACCATGGTCAACCGTCAATCTGCCGATTGCGCTACCGCAACTGATCGAGCCCGATCTGCCGGGCCGGTCCCAGGACGACGACGATGCCTATGCAATCGCGGTGGCCCACAGTTTCCTGTCCGAGACAGAAAAATCTGCGATCGAAGCCAAATTGGGACTGCCATTCCCCTTGTTTGCCGAGTTCGACAAGATATCCCCCAACATACTTCGTATGCAGGGTGGCCGTGGAGGCGCAGCAGCTTTTCACGCGAAGCGGATGCTCCACGAAAGGGACAAGTTGGATGAGTTCACGCGCGGCCCGGCTTTGCAGGAAATCCGAACGGCACTGCGCGCCAAGATCGCCGCATCCGAACTTCAGCTGCCGCTTCCCGTTGTGCGGATCTATCGAGTGACCCTTGAGGAATACGATTTCGAGAATGGCGGGTTTCCCGTTAAGGGAATTCAGAGGTTCAATAATCCTTCGGCTTCCAGACTCGCCGAAATTGCGGGAGCTTCACGGTTCAATACGGATATCATGGAATATCCGAAGTTCATACCGATGGAGCCTCAGGCCGCCAAACGCCTCATAGAAGAGATCGCCAAATCCCGCAACGATCGCTACCGTGTGGTCAATATGGCCGTGTTCGGCGAACTGACGGACATTCGTCAGCTTGAGGTGGACAAGGGTCCGTTCACCATCGAACTGTTGCACAAGGCGGAACGGATCGATTTCGGCTTTGGCGATAAAATGCTTGGCGACGTCTTCTACAGCGTCGTTCCAGACAAGCTGGAAGACGGGGAAGTCGAGGCGGTCAGGGAAGGTGGGCGAAGCACTCCGGCCACCCTTTACGGCCCGGAATATCTTGTCTCCGCCGTGTCGGATGCATTTCCCGATCTCCTCAATTCGCAGACTCTCGTGGAACCGCTGATGCGGTCACGCGTCACCCTCGAGAATATGGATATGGCCGAATGGGGACTTGGAAACCTGCCGGCCAACAAGATCCTGCGCCCCGAGCTTGCAGAGCCAAGGCGCAAACCCAATAGCGACGACATTCGCCTTTACCGCGCATTTCTCGACGGGCGTCGCCAGGCGGGTGTGAGCAAGGAAATCATACTGCCTGTGAGCACAGGGGTAAGACAGGCGCAGGACGGCACGAAAACCATCGAACCCGAAAGACCGGTCGACCTGATTGCGCTTGCGCTCGAGCAGAACATGTCTCAGTTCGGAAACTGGCGCAATCGCGGCCCAAATCACCCAGATCGCCTTGCCGACCTTCTGGCGGGTACGCCCCATGCCATCGAGCCGGGTCGCATCGCGCTCGGCGGCGGCAATGTGCAGTTAACGCAGCGCGGTACGAGTCCTGTCGTTCTTTCACTGAAGTTGAACAAGGCCAATCCCAACGCCCCGCTGAGGTTTGAGAGTGGATTGAACGAGCCGGCATCAAATAACCGTGTCAGGAGCGGCGTGATGGGCAACGTGCCAAGAGACGAAGGAGAGCTTCGCGGCCATATCGTCCTGGAACTGGAAGAGGCGCCGATTATCGTTGAGGAGAACGAGGGTTCGGACGCGGTCAAGGCGGTTGTTCTGAAGGTCGCAATGAAGCGGGTCATGTTTCTCGATCAGGGCGAGGAACGCATGATCGCATTCGACGACCGGCAGGACAGCGGCAGCGCTGCCGACGATGGCGATTTACCATCGGTTCCGACACCCGAGACCCTGCCGCTCGATGCCGAGACGAGTGATCTCCTGATCCTGCGGCATCTGCCGGACACTGTGACGGATGCCGATTTCAAACGGATGCTTCTTGCGCGCTGGGAGGCGGAGAAAAAGAAACGTGACATCAGTTCGCAACTTCCCTGGGGCCGTTTCTTCGAGATCGGTCAGGCGAAACCGGAGGGAGACGCGCTGGATGCCATGCTCCCGGCCTTCCGCGACTGGTCGAAGGCCCGCGCCGCCAATCTTCCGCAATCGTTTTACCTTGAGCCGCGCAGGATCCAGACCGATGTGCCGGGGATTGCGGGGTTCGGCAGCACACTGGCCAATCCGAACAGCCTGCACAGTGCATTGATGCAGTGCGATACGGCCATTCGCATGGCTCAGATTCAGAACAACTTTCCCGAGCACAAGCTGAAAATGCTCGAGAATGCCTGCGAATATATTCGTCAGGCTTCTGAACTGCCGAGCGATGTTCTTTATATCGGGCGTACCGAGACGTTGCCCGCCGCGTGGCGCGGCAAGGGCACCAGTGTTCGTGCATTGCCATATCATGGCACTGTCGGGGCACGGGTGGAGTGTGCAACAACAATCCCCAGCTCACGCGATGACTATTGTCGCGCATTCGAGGAGGCGATCAGGTCCGGAATCTTCGGCGAAACGGTCTTCGCGCTCGATGATGTCTATGTCTTCGACAAGGCTGCCGATATTCGACCGGAAATTGCCGCTCGGAAGAGCAGGGTGAGGACGTATCCAAAGCTCACCGTACAGGTCGCCGGGGTCGAGCGCAGCACGCAGGCGCGGCCCTCTCCCTTTGCCAAGGCGTTGATGAAGGTGGACGATTTCATAGCGGCGCAGGAATTGCTGGAGCGCCACGATACGCTCGGCAATTTCGCTCCCGAACTGGTGGAAACCAATTTCTTTGATCTCCGCGCAGTGTCGATGGAACTGGTGGAACGCGAAACCGGTAAGGTCGTCGCCAACATCCCGTTGGTGGACATGCCATCGGGTCCCGACGCTTCTCTACTGGAACCCCTGGAGCGCATGACGGTGGCTCCGCCCAGTGAGCCCTATGGCAAGGATGTCATCGGGCTGCGCCTTGGAATGTCCTTCGATGAGGCCGACAGGATCATCCGCGACCACATGGATGTCGGGCGCGTTTTCATCGCCGACCGCAAATGGTCGGTCCGTGCTGCGGCAGGGAACATCGACCCGTTCTCTTCGGGTGTCGCCTATGAATCGAAGGACGGCCGTGAGGTGATCGTCATTCACGATGAACCACCCTCCGCCGAGAAGGTGATTGTTGGCGCGGTTCGTCTGGTCGACCTCGACAAGGGAACGGTCTCTCCCGCCCAGATATTTGCCCAGGCGCGGGAGAAATATGGGCCGGCCGACGTTACCGATCAGCGCAGCCAGGCATGGTTCGACGTGGACAACGCTGATTCCAAATGTGTTGCCTCCTACGGTTCCCATGCGCATTTGCTGGCGTGGCGCGATGAGAATGGCGCGGCGACGGAATGGAAATCCAGAACGTATCGGGGGCAACCGGCACCGTTTGAAGCGGAGCGAAACGTTCTGGAAATGAGATCAAAATGTCCTTCCGGGGTGACGCTGACCCTTGATGCGAATGACACCGAACGGGATCGCCTGATCTTCCGCCTGCATGATCCGCAAACACTCTACAAACACCTGATCCAGAGTGAAGTCATGATCCAGGAGGGCGCCAGCTTCGGCGGTGAAGCCGCCGCCGAAGGCGAAAAGACCGGCATCAAGTTCTGATGCCGGTTGGGGTTGTCGCCAAGAATGGGACGCCGCCCGCGATGCGGGCGGTGTTGGAGGGAGGCAGGGGAAACCTGCTCCTTTATGGCTGCTTCCGCTGACCCGTCTCGCAGCCCTCGCCAAGGCCAGCTTTCAGGCACGGGCGCTTCTGATTTTTGTTCACGCCAGGGTGGCAGACTGGAGAGGCCCGTCAGCACATCTTGCAAGTCGGAGAGTGTGTCGAATGTCCAGATATTCCCAGTTCGAGCGCTTCGGCCGCGCCGTGGCCGCCTTAGTCGCAAGCGCTCTTATGTTTTCTAGCCCGGCGGTTGCGGAAACGGTTTTAGAACCCGATCCCCATTCCCCGCTTCTGAGGACCGAAACGGACGGTTTCGTTCACTACGCCCTGGAGGACTGCCCCCACGAGCGGGGGCTTGCCGCGATCCGCTACGGGTTCATAGGAGAATGGCCGAAGACCGAACTGACGGACATCTGCTTCGACCGGGAAAGTGGCGAACTGATCTCCGCCGAACCGGTGTCAGGTCTGACCTTGGTGGAAGGGGGCGACTACGAATACTACCACGTCATCGTCCCCGATACGCAAAGCCATGAGCGGGTAAGCGTGAGTGCGGGAGCCTACGAGTCCGGCGACAAGACCTCGATCCAGGAATCCGTTTCCTTCCAGCATCTAAGCCCCCATTTCCGTCCCTCGCAGCGCTACGAAAACGCGAACCACCTGAGCGTCACCGGCTTCTTGTTCAGGGATCGAGCGACCGCAGCGGACATCGCCGAGGGCAGCTTTCAAGTGTCCTTGCAGCCCGATGACCATTGGCAGTCCGAGTACCGACACCTGCAGAAAAAGCGCGGCGGCAAGACTCCCATCGTCTACCTCGAAGCGAGCGGAGACCTGACAGCGCCTGTCACCAGGTTCGCATTCAAATCCCCCGATGGCTCGATGAGCAAAGGAACGGGAACATTTGAACTGCACATTTCCGCCGACGGCACATTGTCCGGCTCCGGAGAATTGTCGGTTGAAACCACCGTCCTGGCCGGCGCGCATCCCCACGACTGGAAGGAGACGCACTGGAAGATATCGGACTATGTCGGATATCTCGTCGGCGCGGACGGCCAGGAGTTTCACGGGCTCGGCTATATTACCGGGGAGGTGATCGACCATGACGGCTTCGTTCACCAGACCCGCGGCTCGGTCGATATCCGAGGTCTCGGGCCAAAATACATGCAATGACGGACTGTCTGAGCAATCCGTACGGGCGTGGCACCTGATCAATACAGGAAATCTATTATGGCATTTTCGCGAGAAACATTAAAATTACTCAACAGGAAGCGTGAAAATAGCAGGTTTGAACAGCTATTTTCCAAAGGTGTCTGGATATCTATCTCTTTGATTTTATCCATGTTGCCCATCCAATCTCTTGCCGCCAGCAAGATGCTCCCGCGCGACAAATTAATCGCCGCCGCAGATGCAATAGGATGCCCGACGCAGTCCACCATTGGAAATAAGGAAGACTTTGAAGATTCGATTATTCACAGGTGCATTCTGGATAAACTCAGGAAGCATGACAAAGGTAGGTATAAATATATGAATCCTACCGACATCGTGCGTCAATTCCATGAAGGCCTCGTTGAGGCGCAGTCACAGGCCGGTGTCTTTTCAGACTATCCCTACTCACGAGGACGTTTAAAGGGTGGAGCGTCGACGACCAAATATCTGAAAGCGCCGATCTGCCGGCACGAAGAGACCGTCAGGATCTCCTATCCAACGGATATGAACGAACGCGCAGGCTCTCCGGAGAAGCATGTGGCGCAGTATGCCGCTGACATTGTGATCGGGATTTTCAGACATGCCTGCGTCACCGGTTTTCCCAAAACGATCAATATCGTTCTAGCTTCGGGCGATCGCGATGTAGTCTCGATCCCCTATAACGTGCAGACCAACTATTATATGCAACGGGTGCTCCTCGACAGCGATTCCGTGATTGCGCATGCTCAAAGCTGGGCCGCGGCATTCATGGCGAACATTGATGGCGATGGCGACACGTCCCCATCGGCCAGTGTCGCCGACATCCCGTCCGAGAAGTTCGAGTATCTTTGCCGCAAGACCGATTCACCGGAAGCGTTGTTCGACAATGTCCGCAAGGGGATGGGGTTGGAGTTTGCCGGCCTCAAGGATCCGACAATCACCGCGATACACTCGGAGCTGGACAATAGAGCCGGTTTGCAGGTCGGCGACCGGCTGGTCCACGTCAGCGGATATGAAGACCTGCTGATCGGCAAAATCTACACGACCCTTTGCCAGCATCGGCAGAGCGCGCTTGCCATGGTCGAGCGCGACGGTGACCATTTCGAAGTTCTGCTGTCACCGGGCGCGGCAACAAAACTGGAAGCCTATGCCACTGATTTTGCGGTTACCAACCCGTTCGATCCGGTCGATGCCGACAAGGTCTTCGGGTCCGATGGCCCGATCTTATACAATCCGGTATTCGCTCTTCTTTTTGCAGGCAATTTCGACAAGTTCGACGAGCAGGAGCGAGCGTCGCTGATCGCGATCTTGAACGTGTCGCTTTCACTCTCTCCAGATATGTCGGCATCGGCGATGACACGGGGCAAAAAGGCGCTCAATGGCCTGCGCCAGATCTACGGTCCGTCAGCAACTGCCTGTTGGCCATATGGCCGTACGTCCTTCGACGTGGAACGCTTTCTGATAACGACACGCAAGGACAGTTACGGCGCGATCCTGTCCCAGGCAAAGTCGGAACTGGGCACCAAGACCCTTTATTTCGACCCCAAGCTTGGCTCCGCGATCATGAATAAATGGGAAGTGGCCATGAAGGATTTCGGTGTCATTCCGCAGCTACGATCGCTCGTGGACCGTCAGTCCTGCTTTTCGGCAGAGTACAGGCTGCTTTATAATAGACTCTTTGAACTGGCGGGAATCCGCTGAACGAACGGTCTGCGCAATCCGGTGAGCGATCTGTACAGGAATCTCTCGACCTGTCTCGAACCATCATCAGGTTCGAGCATAGCTTTATTTCTTCAACAGCTTCGAATCATTGGCAAACTTGGCGGGCAAAGATGATTATGATTGACGTTGAAATCCGGATCGAAAAAGCGAAGGCCGATGGTAAGCGGTTTCTCCTTGTCTGCGCCGATACGATGGATCGGATCAAAGGCGATAAGGATTTGGGCTACTATTATCCGGACCTCGAAACGCCGGAAGACGTGGTCAGATACATCAGCAGGTTTCAGCTCGGCAAATGGACAGCCGGCGATCTCAGAGATCATTGCGAGGCGGTAATTGAATTGGGCGGAACAGCGGAGCCGGTGTTTCATGATCCGGTTGCGTGGCTGGCTCAGCACGGCTGGAGCTACCCCGGCTCAATCCTATCGATATCTCTCTGTCGCAAGATGTTCGAGGTATATGGAATCCGCGAATCCAGCCGCCCTTGGCTTGATGGTATCGCAGTTGGTATGGACTTGGAGAGCATGCGGAAAGCCCAATAATTGCAAAGCGAACTCAAGCCTATTGACGATCGAGTGGGAGTAATGGGCGGCCGCCGAGGATCTCACCGCGATCCTCGGCAGCAGCAGAGGCTCATCGCCATTTGATCTTACTGGATGCGGGCGCGCAGACGGTCGGTGATGAATTCCATTGCGAGCACAATCGCGAAGATCACCAGAATGATCGTCGAGGCGTTGCGATACTGAAAAAGATCGAACGCGACCTTGAGTTCCTGGCCAATCCCGCCCGCCCCGACCAGCCCGAGAACGACGGAAGAGCGAACGGCCTTTTCGAGCGCAAAGAGCGCCGAATTGGTCAGCGAGGGCGCGATATCGGGCAACACGGCGCCAAGAAGAATGGCACTGCGTCCCGCCCCGATCGCCGCCAGCGCCTCCTGAGGCTCCTTCTCCGCATCCTCCATGGCCTCCGCAAAGAACCTGCCGCAGAACCCGATCGTGTCAACGACGATTGTCATCGTTCCGGCGACGGCGCCAAGCCCGACCGTTGCAACGAACAAAAGCGCCCAGACGAGATCGGGCACGGTGCGCAGCAGCGAGGTCAGCATTTTGAAGACGTAGTGGCCCCGTCCGAGCGGAGAAACGCCGCGGGCTGCAAGCCAGCCGACAGGCAGGCTGATGGCAATACCGATTGCCGCACCAACGAGAGCGATCTGAAATGTCTCCAGAATGCGCACGGCAATCCGCCAGAGGAAATCCGGTTCCAGGTTTGGCGGCATCATGCGGCCCACAAGATTGACCATACCCGGCGCGCCGGCGGCGAGCTGTCCGGGCGAGGGCGCAACCTGCCCCATGGAACCAAGAATTACCGCTGCGAGTGTGACGAGAATTACAAAATGGAGGGCCGTGATCCCTGAGAGACGGCTTGGAACCACATGTCTGCTTTCAGCCATCGAATGTGTCTTTCAGATCGCTTGGCGAAACCGTGTCGCTGGTCTTGTCGAAGAGAATGCGTCCATTCCGCAGAGCCACCACCCGGCTCGCATAGGTGAGCGCATGCTCCATGTCGTGTGAGGTGAAAAGCAGCGTGATACCGTGATCTGTGCAAAGCCGGGTGAACAGCTCCATCACGTTTTGTCCGGACAATGGATCAAGGCTTGCAGCCGGCTCGTCGGCAATCAGAAGGCGTGGACGGCGCACCAGAGCACGTGCAATGGCGACACGCTGCTGTTGCCCGCCAGAGAGCGTGTCGGCGCGGCTTAGTGCACGGTCGGAAAGACGAACCTCCTCCAGCGCCTCCATGGCGCGCTTGCGCCAGGCGGCGGGAGCCAGTCCATGCGCATGGGCACGCCAGCTTCCGGCGTCGCCAAAAAAGCCATGGACCACATTCGACAGAACTGTTCTTCGACGGACAAGGCAGTGTTTTTGGAAAACAAACCCGGTTTGAAGTCGGACCTGGCGCCGCGCTGCCGGGTTTCGTCCGGCCGTCAGAGTGTGACCCATTGTTGCAAGGGAGCCATCTGAAATGTCGTGGAGCCCGATCAGACACCGCAGAAGGGTGGATTTGCCGCAGCCATTTGCGCCAATCAGCGCCACGCGTTCGCCCGAGGTGATCTTAAGGTCCACGCCCTTGAGAACCTCGAGGCGGTTGTCGTAGGACTTGCGCAGTCTCTGGGCATCGACGACCACCGAGCTCCCATCGCACTGAGACGAAGCCTCTGGCATTGGGGGGCGCACCCGTGCAGCACCCGGTTGGGGCTCCTGCACGGGGCGCTCGAGGAGGGCTTCACTCGCCGACGAAGGCATTGCTGTCGACGCCGATCGTGGCATACATGGATCGGACGTAGTCGTAGTCGCTGTCGCTGACCTCGTTAAGGAAGAAGCCACCCTTGTATTTCTGATTGTCGTCGCCTTTGAGGACGGCCGCCATCAGCTTGTCGGACTGCTCCACAAACGCCTTCTTGATTGCGGCGATCGCTTCAGGGTCGGCATCCTTGCGCGCCACCAGAACATCATTGGGAAGGTCGCGTCCACGCGCCACGACCGTGAAGGACTTGTCGGGAAAGGCTTCGCGGATGGAGGAAAGATGTCCCTCGTTCATCCCGATGGCTTGAACATCGCCGCGTATCATGGCTTCGGCCGCCACGTTGCGGGAGATGATCTGGGGCTTATAGTCCGAACCATAAGCCAGGCCGAAATCCGCCAGGACCTGTGCCGGCCCGAGGTGCTGGGATGTGGACCCGACGGACCCGAATGTGACCGTCTTGCCCTTGAGGTCCTCAACGGTCTTGATGGGGCCAGAAGACATGACAACGATCTGGGCATAGTAATTCGGGCGCTGCCATGCCGTGACGATCTCGGCATCCGTCAGCCCGTCAATGACGACATATTCGGCCGGCCCGGTCAGCACCAGATCCACCTGACCCTGCTTCAAGGCCTCGACGGCAGCGGTTCGTGAACTGACCGGCAGCAATTTGATGTCTTGTCCGGAGGCAGCCTCGAGAGCCTCTTCGAAGGGCGCAAACTCCTGCTGGAGTGCTTCCAGACCCTCGATGTCGGTTACCGCGAATTTGAGGGGTTCTGCCTGAACGGCCCCGGCGAACACCAGGGCGACGGCGGTGGCAAGTGAGCGGATCATCTTCTCTCCAAAGATTGCTGTATACACAGGGATGTCACACACCGCGTTCATAGAGGATCCCCATAACACTTTCGTGACGAACAGAGCGGTATCCAACATGACAGACGAATGGACGATCTCCGGTGGCGAGGTCCTGACCGAGGACGGGTTTGCACAGGAGCGCCTGATTTTGGGGGGCGGCCTCATCCAAGCGGAAGGAGGAGCGCATACACGATCCTACGATGCATCCGGAACCTGGGTGCTGCCGGGGATCATCGATGTCCATGGCGATGCATTCGAGAGGATCATCGAGCCGCGACCGGGGGTCCGGTTTCCGTCTGCCGTTGCCTTTGCAGAGGTCGGGGCACAGCTTCTGGCCAATGGAATAACAACCGCATTTCACGGCCTCACCGTCTCATGGGAGCCGGGCCTGCGTGGCATCGACTGCGCGCGCGAACTTGTATCCGCACACCGCACCCATGCGCCGAACCTTGATGCTGATACGCGCCTGAACATTCGTTGGGAAACATTCGCTGTCGATCACGTGGACGAGATCCTGACCTGGCTGCAGAGCGGTGGAGGAGATATCCTTTCGATCAATGATCATACGACCGCCAACCGTGTGTTGGAGACGGGGGCTCCAAAGCTCGAGCGGATGGCCACGCGGATGGGCGTTCCTTCCCGGCGGGTCAAACAGCTCATTGACGATGTATGGGCGCGGCGCGGCGAGGTGCCGGGCGCGATCGACCGGATCTGCAAAAATGCGCGCAACCTGCATGTTGCGATCTTTGCACATGACGAGGAAACCCCTGAAGACAGGGTCGAGGCGCGCGCGCATGGCGTGACCGTCTCCGAATTCCCGGTGACCGCGCAGGCCGCCCAGGCGGCTCGCTCAGATGGCGAGCATGTGGTGATGGGGGCGCCCAATGTCTTGCGGGGGGGCAGCCACAACGGCGCGCTTTGCGCGAGCGGAGCAGTGCGCGCGGGCCACTGCTCGATTCTGGCTTCCGATTATTATTATCCGGCCCAGCGTCACGCGGCGTTCCGACTGGCCGATGATGGCATTCTTCCTCTTGAAGATGCCTGGAAAACCGTGTCGACCCATCCGGCCGAAGCGGTGGGGCTGACCGACCGGGGTCGGATATCCCAGGGCCTGCGGGCCGATCTGCTTGTCATCGATCAAAAGACGCGCGACATTCGCGCCGTGTTTGTCGCAGGCAGAAAGGTTTTCGAGCGTGGCTGATTTGTTGGCCGGTGATCTGATCAAGGCAGAAAACCCCGCGCTCGCAGCGCTCGCAGCCAAGGCTTATGCGCCAAGGTCGGTTCGTCCGATCTGGCTGCAGATCTATGATCGGCTTGCAGATGCCATTCGGCAGGATGTGGTGCCCCCCGGCTCGCGTTTGCCCGGAGAGGTGTATCTTGCCGATCTTTTCGGTGTGAACAGGATCACCATGCGGCGCGCGCTGGCACTGCACCAGAACGAGGGGCTACTGCAGGCGCGTAAGGGTGTTGGTATTTTTGTGCGCCCGCGCCCGCGCCGCTTTTTGATCCGCAACGACATGCAGTTTGCCGAATCGCTGCTCGTCGATGGCGGAAGCATATCCTCAAAAAACCTCTGGCTGGGGCGAGGCAAGGCAAGTCCAGAGGCCGCACAACTCTTCGGGATTGCGCCTGATGAGCAGGTGATATTGCTCCATCGCCTGCGGCAGTTGGATGGTGCGCCGATCTATGTTTCGCGCAAGGAATTTCCAATCCTCCGCTTTCCTGACTTTGAAAACCGCTATCATGAAAGCGGTTCGGTTCGTGCGGTTTTCCGCAGCGCGGGGATCGAAAGCTATCGCCGCTCCGAGACCCGTGTCATGGGTGGATTTGCCAGCAAGGAAGAGGCGGAGATTCTTGAAATCTCACCTCAGACTCCGGTGCAATATGTCACCTCGATCAATCGCGATGTCTCAGGACAGGTGATCGAGTTCAATCGCGGGTGTTGGCCCATGGCGAGCGTGGAGCTGGTGTTTGCGGCTGCCGATTGATCGCGACCGTGTGAAGCACACAGCGGTGCGCAGACCGATTGCTCACCAGCTTGCCAGGTGGGCTGGATGCGGCACGAAAGCCGTATGTTTTCGCGGCTTCCGCAATGGGTTGCGGCCTTGTTGCTTGCGTAAAGAGCGCCGGCGGGCACGTGTCTTGAGACTGACCATCGAGGTGTATTGGTCGGGGCAACCAGGATGCCGAAAACCTTAAAAAATCTCATTTTCCGAGAAAAAGGGTTTAACTTACTATCCCGGTTTGTCTGGAAATTCATTGATTTGATCCGCTAATCCAAGGCATGAAGTGAAAAATTATCTCATAAAGCGGGATTATTTTTTGACTTGGCGTGCGCTTCTTTGTATTGCGTTTGATCGTGGCTAAACCAAGCGGAGGATGGGATGTCGGCTGAAGGTGCATACAAGGGGTACAAGTCAGATGTGATCGTCGACTTGATCAAGCGATACGATTTTCCGTTCATCACCATGAATCCGGGAGCGAGCTTCAGGGGCTTGCACGATTCTTTGATCAACTATGGAAACAATGAGCCTCCGATGATGCTTTGCCAGCATGAGGAGACTGCTGTTCAGATCGCGCATGGTTATGCCAAGGCAACGAACGAGCCGATGGCGGTTATCCTTCACAATCTCGTTGGTCTGCTGCATTCCAATATGGCGATCTACTACGCGTTCATCGACAGGGTACCGATCTTCATCATGGGCGCGACCGGTCCGATGCACGAAGGTGAACGCCGCCCTATGATCGACTGGACACACACTGCCCTTGTTCAGGGCGATGCCGTTCGTCTGTATACCAAGTGGGACTATCAACCCACCGCGATCGAGGGGGTGCCGGAATCCTTTGCACGCGCCTATTCGATCATGACGACCCAGCCCCAGGGGCCGATCTACATGTGCTATGACGCGGCCATGCAGGAAGAAGAGCTGACGGGCCCTGTTCCTCTTCCGCCGCCGGACGCTGCCCGGACGCCGACGCCGATGATGCCTGACCCGCGCGCGCTTGAAGCCATCGCCGACAAGCTGGTGGCTGCCGAGCATCCCGTTCTGATTGCCCAGTATGTCGGGCGTCAGAAGGGCGGCTTTGAAAACATGATCGAACTCGCTGAAACTGTGGGCGCGCCGGTCTGGGACGCGAAAAGCGCCTTGAACTTCCCCAATCGTCATCCGCTGAATGCCAGTTACGACAAATCCGTGTTCCGGAATGCAGATCTCATCGTCGGGCTCGATATGCGCGACTGGGAGAAGGAGACCTGCGAATATGTGATGACGGAACGCGTGGTGCGTCCGCTCGCTCCCGACAATTGCGAGTGGGTTGAAATTGGCATTGCCGAGGTGGGCATATCGAAGTGGTCGTTCGACTACGGGCGGATGCAGCATTGCTCAATTCGTGCTTTGGGCGACACGATCTTGGGGATACCTGAATTGACGCGTCTATGTGCGGAGCGCATTGCGCGTGACCCGGACGCGCAGGCGCGCATTGCCGCGCGCAAGGAGGCGCAGGGGAAGCGTCAGCTTCAGCTTTGGAGCGAATGGCAGGACAAGGCCAGGGAAAACTGGGATGCCTCTCCTGTCAGCCTTGGTCGCCTGTCGTTGGAAATCTGGGATGCGATCAAGGATGAAGACTGGGTACTTTCCGGCCACACCCTGAAAGAGTGGGCGCGAAAGACCTGGACCTTCGACAAGCCGCATCAGCACCCCGGAACAGATCTGGGCACGGCAACGCAGATCGGCATTTCCCTTGGTGTGGCGTTGGCTCACAAGGGAACAGGGCGGATCGTCGTCGACATTCAACCCGATGGCGACCTAATGTTCGATGCGGGGGCCCTGTGGGTTGCCGCAAAATACGAGATCCCCATTCTGATCGTGATGTTCAACAATCGCGCATACTACAATGATTGGGACCATCAGATTGCCGTGGCCCGTGACCGCAATACCGACGAAACCAGGGCCCATATCGGCATGGACCTGTTCGGGCCAGATCCGGATTTTGGTGCGTTGGCGCGCTCCATGGGAATGTATGGTGAGGGACCAATCGACGATCCTGATGAAGTCGCTCCGGCAATTCGTCGTGCGCTTGCCGAGGTAAAGGCCGGCAGGCCCGCACTTGTCGATATCATCACGCAGCATCGCTAGGGCTGGACGACAATGAAACAAGCGATCCCTGGGAAGCAGGCAACCATTGGCATTGTCGGGTTGGGGAAGATGGGGCGTCCCGTCGGCAGGCATCTCCTTGCGGCGGGATATTCGGTCGTCGGATGCGATCCGGTCGAGGCAGCACGCTCCGAGGCCGGCAAAGTCGGGATCACCGTACTCGATGGGCCAGCAGCGGTGGGGCGGGCCGCCGATCTCGTCCTCATTGTTGTGGGGTTCGACAGCGAGGTCGAGACTGTCCTGTTTTCTGATGACGGTATTCTGGCGGGCGCACAGGGTGAGGTCGATATAGCGATCGGATCGACCATATCACCCAGCTACGCGTGGGAACTGGAACAGCGACTTGCGGCGAGCGGCGTCGGATTGATTGATCTGCCTTCAGCGCGCGGCGAAGCGGCGTTGGAGACCGGGGACGTTCTGCTTTTCGGGGGCGGCGATACGGCTTTGTTCGAAAAGTGGCGCCCTGCGTTCGAGACCTTTGCCAGCGACATCTTCCATCTTGGCGGGTTTGGTGCCGGGCAGGTAGCTAAAATGGCCAACAACATGATCCTTTGGGCCTGCATGTCGGCCAATGACGAAGCGCTCCGTCTGGTAGAAAAAATGGGTGTGGATCCACAGAGAGTGCGTGAAGCGCTCTGTCTGTCGAGTGCTCAGAACTGGTCGCTCACGACGCGAGCCGAAGAAAAACCGATGCCGTGGTCGGAAAAGGACATGCGCATTGCCCTCGATGAGGCCGATCATGCTCGTATAAGCCTGCCTCTTGCAGGGACGGTCTCGGAAGTCATCAAGGGGTACAAGATCCGCAACGGCATCCCCATGCCCTCGACGCGGAAGGGCCGGACGTGAGCTTGAGGCAGGCGAACATGACCAAAACCTGCCGCGATGCCCGTGTGTAACCCGGTACATTTTGACCCATGGCGTGCCTTGGCTGGTCGGTGGCCGGTCAAGCGCCGTGTGAGCAGGCCCTGTCGACATAAAGCTCGCCCATATCGCGCTTGCCACCGCGGATCGTGGTCGGCGCATGTCGACGCTAATACAATTTTCCTGCAATATGAAAAAGACAGTTTTTCTAAGAGTTCCTTTCCGAATCCTGTCGGTGGATTTAAAATATAAATAATTTCAGATATTTATGATGAAATCAACGCGGAAATCTTGGAAATCCACGAGCGAGGGCGAAAGTTATTTTTGCAGGACTATCCCATATTATAGGATTAATATATATTGAAAATGCATTGGCCGTAGAGCCATTCAAGGAGGAGGAGAAATTCCGTTGAAATCATTTCTATGTTCAGTTGCACTCTCCCTGACGATCGGGGCGGTGGCAGCGCCGGCTTTCTCACAGGAGGAAACCTTCGCGGGTGAGGAGGTAAAGCTCTATGTCGGGTTCGGACCGGGCGGGGGCTATGATCTCTATGCTCGACTGATTGCAAACCATCTGGGCAAACATCTGCCTGGCGAGCCTAGTGTCATCCCCATGAATATGGAGGGTGCCGGCTCCATGCTGCTTACAAACTGGCTTTACAATGTGGCACCGAAGGACGGCACTGCCATCGCCACGATCAGCCGTGCGGTTCCATTCTTTGCGCTGACCGGTCAGGACGACGGATCCGTTCAGTTCGACGCGACCAAGTTCAACTGGATCGGCAGTGCCAATGACGAAGTCAGCGTATGTGTGGCATGGGCTGATTCCGGTGTCAGCAATCTTGAAGATCTCATGACCGATGGCATGGTTATGGGGGGTGACGGGCCCACGGCCGATGGAGAGCAATTTGCCCGTATCATGAATGAGGTGATTGGTACCAAAATCGAGATCGTCAGCGGATATGGCGGCGGCGGGGCCATCAACCTCGCAATGGAGAACGGTGAGGTGGAAGGCCGCTGCGGATGGTCGTGGTCAAGCGTCGTGGCGTCGCAAAAGGAATGGCTGGATAACGGGCGCATCAAGGTTCTGGTGCAAATGGGCAGTGCTGCGCATCCGGATCTCCCCGACGTTCCGACGCTTTCCAGCTTGATCGAAAGCCCGGAAGACAAGGCGCTGGTCAATCTCATTCTGGCCCGGCAGGCGCTCGGGAGGCCTTATGTCGCTCCACCGGAGGTGCCGGAGGAACGTGTTCGCCTGCTGCGCGATGCGTTTGAAGCGACCTTGTCTGATCCTGCCTTCGTCAAGGAGGCAGAACAAGCTGGTCTTGAGCTCAATTATCTGAATGGTGAGAAGATCCAGTCCATCGTCGAGGATGTGTATGCCAACACAACCGAGGCGCTCGCTGCGCGGGTCAAGGAAATCCTGACGCCCTGAACCAGCACCCGGCTCCGCAATCCGGTGGAGCCGGGACATCGTTTGAGAGTTAGCGAATGTCCAAGAATTTACATCTCACCCTGGCTTGCGGTGATTATGAGATCATCAGACCGTTGCGTGAGGGCCTGGTGAAGGCGGACGGTATCGATCTCACCTTCGTGACGAATATGGATTCGACCACGCGCCACTGGCGGTTTTTGCGCAACAGGGAGTTTGATGTCGCAGAAGTATCGGCTTCGGGCTATATCGCGGCGAAGGCAGCAGGGCAGGACCTTGAGGCCATTCCCGTGTTCCTCCACCGACGGTTTCGGCACGGGTTCATCTTCACCAACACCGCGTCGGGCATACGGACGCCAAAGGATCTGATCGGCCGAAAGGTCGGTGTGAAATCCTATATTGTCACGGCGACCTTGTGGTTGCGTGGAATTCTGGAGGAGCATTACGGTGTCCCTCATCAGTCGATAGACTGGTATTCGCAACTCGACGAGGATGTGGATATTTCGCTGCCTGCCGGGGTGAAGCTTTCCAAGATCGATGATGGCAAGAGCATAGAGGATATGCTCGTCGAGGGCGAGATCGATGCGTTGCTGCATCCAGACATCATCAAGCCCATTCAAGCCCGCGATCCGCGTGTCGGCCGATTGTTTAACGATCACGAGGCCGAGGAAGTCGCGTATTTCAAGCGAACGGGAATTTTCCCGATCATGCATGTGACGGCCCTCAAGCGTGAGATCGTGGAGCGCCATCCCTGGGTGGCCATCAATCTCTACAAGGCTTTCGACGCATCTCGGCGAATGGCAATGCAGCGCATGCAAAATCCACGCATCGTGCCGCTGGCATGGTATCGCGAAGCTTGGGAAGAACAGGAAGCCATTCTTGGCAAGGATCCCTGG
This sequence comes from Nitratireductor kimnyeongensis, assembly GCF_019891395.1. Lineage (NCBI taxonomy): Bacteria > Pseudomonadati > Pseudomonadota > Alphaproteobacteria > Hyphomicrobiales > Phyllobacteriaceae > Nitratireductor > Nitratireductor kimnyeongensis. The sequence goes on from NZ_CP078143.1 coordinate 2,832,154, forward strand.
GTCTACGGGTTGGATGCGCAGAACCGCACCAACATAGAAACATTGGCACGATACTCGTTCGAACAGGGTCTCAGCCGCAGAATGATGAAGGCGGAAGATCTCTTTCTGCCCCTGGACGAGGGGCGCGGGCGCGGCGACGCCTCGCGATATTGACAGATCCGAACCCCGGTCCTTCCACAATCAGAATGGCAAAAGCCCGGCGCTATCAACGCCGGGCTTTTTTCACTGTGCCGAAAACCTTCAGGCGTGGAAGCGTGCCATCCTGTCGACGGAATAGCCCGTTGCAAGAGCAGCCAGTTTGGTCGGATCTGAAGGCAGTGCGTCGCTGCGCCACGCAATGTGGAGGTCAGGCCGGACAAGAAAGTAGGAATTGCCATACAGTTTGCGATAACGCTCATCTGGAAGGTCAATAACCGTGATGGGGGCTCCGATCTGGCGGAAGGCGTCCACAATGGCGTCCACTGCATCGGTGCCGGAACCCATCCTGATCACGGCATAGGTCCGGCCAATCAGGTCATTCACGGAAACATCTGGTTGCACCCATATGTGGGGTAGCCGGGTGCCTGTCCAGGCTGAGGCTTCATAGGTCCGGAACAGATGCTCAGGCCCGCCAGGCTCATCCCAGATTAGAGGGCTGTCCACATAGCGATAGCCGAGTTCGGCGCCAATCATCTCATTGGTTTTGCGTTGTTCGATATCCGCGATATTGGCGAGGTTTCGGCGCAGTGCTGCGCCTTCGGGAGTCTCGTCGTTGAAGCCCGGCGCCCACTGCGCGCGCCATTTGCGTCTCCCCTGGGACGCATAGCGTGACGCACCGATGTTGCGGTCGCCGATCTGACGACGCTCGATCTCATAGGATTCCAGAAGTCTGGGGCCGCCCCAGCCCCTCAGGGTTGCGGCAAGCTTCCAGGACAGATCGATGGCATCGCCCACACCCGTGTTCATGCCAAGCCCGCCCGTCGGGATGACCAAATGTGCAGCATCCCCAGCCAGAAAGACGCGGCCCTCGCCATATCGGTCGGCCAGAAGCAGGTTCTGTTTCCACTCGCCGACATAGAGCATTTCGTAGTTGACTGGTTCGCCGACGATCTTTTCAAACTGTCGTGCCATTGCCGCGTCGTCCTCGACGACCGCATGCAATGTCCAGTGTCTCGTCGAGTCCTGCATGATCAGGAAAGAGGCCTGATCGTCGGCCACATGATAATGCCGTCCATGGCCGGGGCCTTCTGAGAGAGGGATCCGGTCAAACAGCTCATCGCACCGATAAAGCGCCTGCCGCAGCTTGAGAATATTTCCTTCGCCGCGCAGGGAGATGTCGAGCGCCTTGCGAACCTGACTGGATCCCCCGTCACAGCCAGCCATGTAGCTGGAATGGATGGTGGAGCGTGTGCCGTCCGAGGCAAGCACAGTGGTTGTCACGCCTGACTGGTCCTGGACGAAAGATTCAAACGCCGTGCCATACAGCACCTTGACCGAGGGAAGGGTTTCAGCCACCGATTTGAGAAGCGGTTCCAGTGTGTATTGGGAGACGAGTTGGTATGGCTCGGCCGGTTGCGAAGTGTCTTCACTGGCCTTGATCTCGGCCATGGCCTTGTTGACGGAGTCGTATTCCAATCGCAGCAGCGGCGGTTCTGTCATGTTGGTGATGACGAACACATCCATGGGGACGTCGCCATCAAGGCCGGCCTTGCGAATCTGGTCGGAGATACCCAGTCGTCGATAGATTTCCATGGTGCGCGCGTTGCAGCGCTCCATCTTCGGAAGAAATTCCGGCGCCGCCTTTTTCTCGATGAGTATGCAGTCGATCCCTTGTTGGCCAAGGTCAATGGCCAAGGTCAATCCAACGGGGCCTGCGCCAACGATAAGTACTTCGGTCTTCATGGTTTTACTCATCCCGATCATCCGTTTCCCGGTAATTAGCCGCCGAGGGTATAGCAGTCAATAAAAATCTCATTTTATGGGATTAAACATTGCATTGAAAAATCGCAGGTGTTTCCGCATCGTGCACAATCGGCTCGTGATTGATGCGCATTTCGAAGTCGGGCTATAAGAGTGGCAGGGGATCGATGCCCGCATCAGGGCCGCGTTGTGCAGAGCTGTCCCCGAACTTTGGGATGGTGCCGATTATGCTTAGTCACGAACGAATGCTCAGTGTCCTCGATCTGTTTGATTTGGAGCGTCCGGAGTGGAGTTTTGACGAGATGCATGCCCAGTTGGGTTTTTCCCGTTCGACGCTCTATCGCTATCTGAAGACCCTGACCGATGCTGGGTTTCTGACGACTTTTCCAGGGCGGGGTTATTCGCTTGGCCCGCGGGTCATCGAACTCGACTACCAGATCGTTGCCACCGATCCATTGATACATGTGGCGCGCCCGGTGATGAACGAGCTTGTTCTCGGCTATTCGGGCGTCAGTCTTCTATGTCGACGATACAAGCAGAAAGTATTGTGCATTCATCAGGAAACCAGCACGGATCAGTTCCGGTCCACATATGAGCGCGGTCGAGCGCGTCCGTTGTTGCAGGGCGCAGCTTCACTTGCAGTGCTGGCCCATTTCTCGACGTATCAGCTGACGAAGCTGTATGATGAGCAGTCGGATGAATTTGCACTGGCCGGCCTGGGGAATACGCTGACGGAGGTGCGCGAAACGCTCAAGAGCATCAGGCAGCGCGGGTGGACCAGAACCACGGGGCAGGTCACAAAAGGGGTCACTGGTATCGCTGCGCCGATTTTTGATGGCAAGAAAGAAATTATCGGAAGTCTGAGCCTGACCCTGTCGGAAACGAACATGCCTGCCGAGCGCGAAGAAGCGATCGCCGAACGCGTGGTCTTCTGCTCGCGTATCATCTCCAAATCTCTCGAGTAGAAGTGGCCAGTGGCTGCATTCTCCGTCTCTTGGTGCGATTCGCATGGGTGTAGCGCATCTGGCTGAACCGCATTTTGCGAGGTGTACCATTGGTTAGAAAACTTACAATTTCGCATATTATAGGATTATTGGCATAATTTTGTTGACTTTTCCGGCTGGGAAACCTTAGCCTTTGCGACGATCACGTTCCGGACGGACGGATTTTCGGGAGGAGGACAGCCGTGTCGACATTTAAGGATCTTTTGAGCGACATGGTCGCGGCCAATCGGATATTGGCTTCCCAAGGCGTGTGCGATGCGTTCGGTCACATCAGCGTGCGCAATCCTGACAATCCGAACGCATATCTGCTCTCGTGTGCGCGTGCGCCTCAGCTCGTTGAGCGCGAGGATATCATGGAGTTCGCGCTCGACGGAACGCCGATGCACGGTGATACCCGCAAACCATTTCTGGAGCGGTTCATTCATGGCGCACTGTACGCGGAGCGGGCAGATGTTCATTGCGTCATTCACAGTCACTCACGCAGTGTCATCCCCTTTACCGTGACACCGGCCCAATTGCGTCCTGTGGTTCATAGCTGTGCGACCATCGGTCATGCCGTACCCGTTTGGGACGCTCAGACCAGCTTTGGAGATACCAATCTCCTGATTGCGAATGAGGCGATGGGGCGGGACTTCGCTTCCGTCATGGGCGAGGGAAACAGCGCCCTGATGCGGGGGCATGGTTCCACCGTGGTGGGCGCGTCGATCCGCGAAGCGGTGTATACGGCCGTCTATCTCGAGGTGAATGCCAGCCTTCAGATCGCTGCGTCAGGTCTCGGGCCGATCACCTTCCTGACTGAGGGAGAGGTGGAGATTATCCAGTCCCGTCTGGCGGATGCCAAACCTGGTGAGGGCTATGACAGGGCCTGGGAGTACTGGTGCCGTCAAGCCGGGGTCGAGCCATGCCAACCGGGTGGTGAGGGCTGATGGTTGCCCTGATCCCCGTGAAGCAGCCCGCCGACATCGAACGTCCCTCAGGGGACGCTGCCGAGACGACGCAGTACGGGTCCGATGTTGTGGCTTACACCCTGCGGGAAGCGGGTATTGCTTATGTCGCACTCAACCCGGGAGCCAGTTTCCGCGGACTTCACGACAGCCTGGTCAATTTTCTCGGCAACAGAGCACCGCAGATCCTGCTTTGTCTTCATGAGGAAAGTGCCGTGGGCCTCGCCCACGGATATGCGAAGGTCACCGGGCGGCCCATGGCTGCCGCCGTGCATTCAAATGTCGGTCTGATGCATGCGACCATGGCGATCTTCAACGCATGGTGTGACCGTATGCCTGTGGTGGTGCTCGGAGCCACCGGCCCTGTTGATGCCAGCAAACGCCGCCCATGGATTGACTGGATCCATACCGCTGCAGATCAGGGCGGGCTGGTTCGCAACTACGTGAAATGGGACGCCCAGCCCGCTTCGGCCGCCGCCGCGCGGGAAGCCGTCCTGCGCGGTGCTTGGCTATCGCTGAACGCCCCCATGGGGCCGGTCTATATCAATCTCGATGCGGAAATGCAGGAAAGCACGATCGATGCCGAGTTGCCGGCTATCGATGCCGGTCGATACCTCAGTGTTGCCCGGTCGGGTATTGACCACGAAACGGTTTCGGAGGTCTGGGCATTGATCAGGACGGCACGGCGCCCGGTGGTTCTGGCTGGACGCGTCTCCCGCGACGAGGTGAGCTGGCAGAGGCGTGTGGCCCTGGTGGAAGCCATGGGAGCCAGGGTGATCTCCGATCTCAAGGTCGCCGCAGCGTTTCCAACCAGTCACCAGGCTTATGCCGGCGATCTGCGTGGACGAAATGGTGCAGCGACACTGGAGGTTCTCAAGGACGCCGATCTCGTGATTGCTCTGGATTGGGTGGACTTGAACGGGGCATTGACCGCGGCCTTCGGTTCAACCGGGCCCGAATGCAAGGTGGTTCGTGTCGGGCTCGATCATCATAGCCACAATGGCTGGAGTATGGATCATCAGGCTCATCCACCCGCCGATATGGTGATCAGCGTTGATCCGGACCGGTTCACCGACGCCATGGTCAGCGGTGCAGCGGAGCGCGCCACCGGGTCTGCTCCGGCCCGCCCGGAGATCCCGGACCTGCCGACGGATCAAGGGGGGGCGCTGACAGTTGAAGCGATGGCTTTGACGCTTCGGCATCTGGTGGGCGGAAAGAAGACCTGTCTAACGCATGTGACCCTTTCCTGGGACGGCAGTTTCTGGCCCTTCGACCATCCGCTCGACTATCTCGGCTCAGACGGCGGAGGGGGGCTGGGCGCAGGTCCTGCCCACGCGGTGGGCGCAGCGCTTGCATTGCGGGACATGGGCGGGGATCGCCTGCCCATAGCGATTTGCGGAGACGGCGATTTCTTGATGGGGGTGACGGCGCTTTGGACCGCGGTGCACTACAAAGTCCCGCTGCTGATGATCGTCGCCAACAACCGATCCTTTTTCAATGACGAGGTTCATCAGGAGAAGGTCGCGCGCATGCGGGGACGCGACGTTTCCAACAAATGGATCGGCATGCGGATGAGCGATCCGAACATCGCCCTTGCGGACATGGCCAGGGCACAAGGCTGCATGGCGTTCGGGCCGGTCACCACACAGGCACAGCTCGAAAGCACGATCAAGCAGGCCATCACGGCGGTCGAGGCGGGGAAAGTAGCGGTTGTCGAGGTGATCACCGATGCCAGCTATCCGGCCACCCTGGTCAGTGCGCTTACGGGTGCTGCCAAAAACTGAAACGCGGAGGAGGCGGTTTTGCCAGATAAGGGAGAGAGACAATGAAGAACAATCGTTTGGGGTTTCTGCAACACATAAACAGGCGCGGGCTCTTGGCGGGCGCGCTTGCGCTGGGCTTATCCGCAGCACAGGCTGTGCCGGCCGCATCCCAGGAGACCGTGGAGGATTTCTACAGCGATAACACGGTCACCATCTATGTCGGATTTGGGCCCGGTGGAGGATACGATCTCTATGCGCGGTTGGTATCCGAATTCCTGGGAAAGCATATCCCCGGCAATCCCGAGGTTATCGTGGAGAACATGCCGGGTGCGGGCGGACGCACCGCAATCCAGTTTCTCTACAATGTTGCCGCGCAGGATGGCACAGCGCTCAGCGTTCCGGTCCAGTCGATGGCCCTCGACAGCCTTCTGAATGTTTTGCCCGGCGATCTGGATGCCCGCAACTTCAACGCCATCGGCCGCATCACGCCTGAATATGAACTGGGTATGATCTGGTCGAATGTCGGCGTCACCACGCTGGATGAGGTCAAGGAAAAATCAGTCAGCTTCGCCTCGACGGGTGCCGGCTCGGCATCGAGTTTCGTTCCGCGCATGCTCAACGACATGGTGGGTACGAAGTTCGAGGTGATACAGGGTTATCAGGGCGCAAACGCCGCGATGATGGCGCTTGAAACGGGTGAGGTTGACGGTGCCATGCAGGGCATTGCGGGCATGAGCGCTTCGCGTCCGACGTGGATTCCCGAGGGTGTTGTCAACGTGGTCTGGCAGCTCGGTCTGACACCGCATGAATTGCTGCCCGACGTGCCGGCGGTGGGGCAACTCGGCGACAACGATCTGGACCGACAGGCCTTGCGTCTGGTGGCCAGCGCGGCCGAAATCGGTCGCTCGGTCATCACCACGCCCAATGTGGCTGAGGATCGTGTCGAAGCACTCCGCGCCGCCTTCAACGCGATGGTCTCGGATCCTGATTTTCTTGCCGCAGCAAAGGAGCGGAATCATTTGATCGATACGCTTTCAGGCGAAGAATTGCAGGCGAAGATCGAAGAGCAGATGAATTACCCGCAAGAGGTGATCGACCGCGTCAAACCGTATGTGGTGGCGCAGTAAATTTGCGCGGCGGGGCCGAAAACGCCCCGCCATTTTTCAAGCCGGGGTGTGCCGGAGCAGCCGCCTGATCTTTTAAAATGTTAACTGGAGTGTCGCCGTGGTTGATCACCAAGCCTCGTCAGAACCGTTCGTCTCGAAGCCGGAACTTTATTACGGAGGCGCCTGGCATGCTCCTATCAATGGAAAAACGTTCGAAACGATCAGCCCGGCCACAGGGGCAGTCATCGGCGAGGTGGCTGATGGCGATACCGATGATGTAGATGCTGCGGTAGCTGCCGCACGAGAGGGGTTTGCCGTGTGGCGCTCGGTGCCGCCTATGGAGCGCGCCGGCATCCTGCGCGAGATCGCGCAGGTCATCCGCGACAATGCGGACATGCTGAGTGAGATCGAGGCTGCGGATTCCGGCAACCCCGTCACAAAGGTCCGGGCCGATGTGATGCAGGGCGCGCAGCGGTTTGACTTCTTTGCGGGCCTCATCACCGAAATGAAGGGCGACACCATTCCGGGCAGAGAGGGGACACTCACGCTTACGCAGCGCGAGCCCCGGGGGGTCGTTGCCCGCATCGTTGCCTTCAATCATCCCTTCATGTTTACCTCCAGTCGTATGGCAGCGCCGCTGGCCGCCGGCAATGCCTGTATCGTCAAGCCGCCTGAACAGGCGCCGCTGTCCGGTGTGATCTTTGCAGAACTGGTCGGTGGCTTGCTGCCTGCCGGCGCGTTTACGATCTTGACGGGAGGGCGGGCCGTGGGGGAGGCGCTTTCCGCGCACAAGGGTGTCGCGATGGTCGGGTTGGTTGGCAGCGTTCCGACCGGTAAGGCGGTCATGCGCGCAGCAGCGGATACGCTGAAGCCTGTGCTTTTGGAACTCGGTGGAAAGAACGCGCTGATCGCCTTTCCCGATGCCGACCCAGAGCGGGTTGCCGAGGCTCTGGCGGATGGCATGAATTTCACCTGGTGCGGCCAGAGCTGCGGTTCCACCAGCCGGGCTTTCCTCCATGCCGATATTCATGACGCCGTATTGCAAAAACTGGCGGACAAGATCGCGGTGTACAAGCCTGGCATGCCAACAGATCCCAAAACCAGAATGGGCGCGTTGATAAACCGTGCTCAGTATGATCGCGTCATGTCTTATATCGATGGAGCGAAGGCTGAGGGTGCAAAGCTGTTTCTGGGCGGGGGGCATCCTTCCGAACCAGAGCTCGCCAATGGCTGTTTCATCGAGCCGACCGTTTTCACCAGTGTGACATCCGAAATGCGCATCGCGCAGGAAGAGATATTCGGCCCTGTCCTTTCGGTCTTCGACTGGACGGACGAGGGGAGCATGCTGTCGCAGGTAAACGGTCTCGACTACGGGCTGACCTGTTCCATTTGGACCAATGATCTGGCGCGAGCCCATCGGGTGGCCGCCGCGGTTGAAGCGGGTTATGTGTGGGTGAATGATGTTTCGAAACATTTTCCCGGTGCGCCGTTCGGTGGATACAAGCAATCGGGATTGGGCCGCGAAGAGTCCTTGAGCGAACTCCTGGAATTCACGCAGGAAAAAACCATCCACGTCAATTTTTCCGGCGAACGGTGAGAGATGGAGGGTGGTCTGCGGTCCTGGTTCGCACAGGTCAGGCATGTCGATTATCCGCGCACCCTTTTGGCGCTCTGCATCGGGGTCGCGGGCGCAGTCGTTTTCCTTTGGATCGAAGCGCCCATGCCCTGGATGCTGGGTCCGCTCGCCGGTTGCCTGATCGCAAGCCTGTTGGGCGTTCCGCTTGCCGCCCCGACCGCTTTCCGTTCTCCCATGGCTGCCATGATCGGGGTGATGCTCGGGTCAGGCTATGGGCCGCAATTGCTGGACTATGTGTTCAACTGGTGGGCGACCATCGCCGGCCTGCTGGCTTTCATGCTGGTGGCGGGAATGATCTGTGTGGCATATTTCCGATTGGTCGCGCGGTATGATTTTCCTACCGCCTATTTCGCGGGCATGCCCGGCGGCGTCGTCGAAATGGTGCTTCTCGGCGAAAACAGCGGGGCCGACCTGCGCCGGGTCGCACTGGTTCATGCCGGGCGCATCGTTTTTACCGTATTTTCGATCCCGTTCATCGTGCAATGGGTGGAAGGGGGGCAGATCGTCCGCTCCGCAGCCGCTTCGGTCTCTCTTCTGGACATGCATGCTGGGTCCCTGTTCTGGTTGCTGACGACATTTTCCGGCGGCCTGATGCTCGGTCGCCTCATCAACCTGCCCGCGCGCTATCTTCTGGGACCGCTGATCGTCAGCGTTGCCGTCCATATGAGCGGCTTGTCGACATTCAAACCGCCCTGGGAGCTGGTCGCCGTGGCGCAATTGGTTCTCGGTTCGGTGATCGGCTGCCGTTTTGCTGGAAGCAGGACTAGAGATATCCTGCAGATATTCCTTGTCTCGCTGGGTTCCTGTTTCCTGATGATCCTGTTGAGTTGTGCCTTTGCCTTTGGCGTTTCCCATCTCACCCAATACACATTGACGGAGCTGCTTCTGGCTTACTCTCCTGGAGGGCTTGCCGAAATGGGGGTTCTGGCCCTGGCGCTGCAGCTGGACGTGGCTTTGGTGTCGACACATCACGTCCTGCGCATATTTCTGGTCGTGATAGGCGCTAGGGCACTGATGCCATTATTCGGGATAAAAAAATAACAAGAGAACCAAAATCAAAAATCGAAAAATTATAATAATACATATATATCAATGCGATATTCAAAAATATGAGAGAGAGATAGCGCTTAACTCCATAATTTGAAAATCTCATAATAAGAGAATTTTTTGATATTTGCTTGACGGATGCACCAGGAAGGGTGCTAATTGGGTCGTAGGGCGCAGGAGGGGCCGCCCGACACAATTGGGGAGGAGAACATGGCGTTTGCATTAAGGCTGCCGGGTCTATCAGGTCTAATGGGAGCAATGCTGATTGGGGCCGTCGGTACGGCTCCAAGTCACGCTGAGGAGACGGTCGAGGCATTTTACCAGGGCAAGACGATCGATATGATCATCGGATACTCTTCCGGCGGTGGATATGATCGGTATGCGCGTCTGGTCGCCAGGCATCTCGGACAATACATTCCAGGCAATCCGGAGATCGTGCCCCGCAACATGCCCGGCGCGTCCAGTCGACTTGCCGCTGGCTATATCTACAACGTTGCACCACAGGATGGCACGGTTCTCGGCACCGCGGACCAGTCGCTTTCGGTGGCGCAGGCGATGGGAGAGTCGCTCGAACTCGATGCAAGCGCGTTCGGCTACATTGGCAGTCCCACGATGGAAAACAACGTCCTTCTCACTTGGCATACTTCTAAAGTTTCGTCAGTCGATGAGGCCAAGCAGATCGCTATCCCTATCGGAGCAACAGGTGGTTCCACCTCTTCGCAATATCCATCGATCATGAACGCGTTGCTGGGGACGAAGTTTGAGATCGTAAGCGGATATCCTGGCGGCAATGATATAAACTACGCAATGGAAACGGGGGAAGTCGATGGGCGCGGGAGTGTAAACTGGGCCTCGTTGAAACCACTCGGGTGGTACGAGGAGGGCCTCATCAACGTGCTAGTGCAGATCGGTCTTCAGCGGGAGGCAGATCTTCCCGATGTACCATTGCTTTATGAGTTGGCATCGACGGACGAAGATGAACAGCTGTTGCGGCTGCTGTCTGCCCCGACAGCCATGGGTCGGCCGATTTTTACTACGCCTAATGTTCCGGAAGAGCGTCTGCAGGCCCTTCGCAAGGCGTTTGACGAGATGGTGGCAGACCCAGCCTTTGTCCAAGCCGCTGCGGATGAGGGACTTTCCGTCATACCGTTGTCTGGCGAGCACCTGCAGAAAACCGTCAATGAAATTCTGGCAACCAAGCCAGAAGTGGCTGCTCGTTTGAGCGCATTCATCGGCGTATCGGACTAACCATGAACCAGGGTGTGCCGCGCTGCGCGCCCTGTCCTTCGGCATAGCGAGCATGTTTCATCATGGATCACGACCCTCACGCCATTCTGGCCGAACAAATTGCTGCGGCGACCCGAATGCTCGTCGCTCAAGGCATACTTGATTACAGCGGCCATATCAGCGCGCGCATGCCGGACGGCGAGCATTTTATGATTCAGTCGGCTTCAGACTCGCGCGGCGAACTTGATCCGTCACGGCTGCTTGTTGTTGATATGGATGGCAAAGTCATTCACGGTGATCTGAAGCCACCACTCGAATTGGCGTTGCACACGGAAATACTCCGCGCCCGGCCTGATGTGGGAGCGGTATTGCATTGCCACATGGAGTTGGCGATCACCTTCACCTTGATGAAGGGCATCCAGCTGAAACCAATGCGGGCGCGAGCGGTTCGCTGGGCCTCAGGCATACCGACGCACCCTGATCCGAGCCTCATAACCACAAGCGAACAGGGCACCGCCTTGGCGGGGACGCTTGGACAGCACAATGCCGCGCTGATCCGCGCGCATGGACTGGCGATGACGGCTGAAACGGTGCCGGCACTGTTTGTGGATGCGGTACACTTTCTTGAAAATGCTAAGCAGCACATGATGGTCCTGCAGGCGGGGCAGGAACCGATGCCGCTCACCGCTGAAGAGATTGCGCAAATATCGAGTCCAAGAGGCTTTCACGTCGCCAAATTGTGGAACTTCTACATTCGCCAGGCGCAATCCGGAAATCTCATACCTCAGTCCTGGAGTACCAGTCTCCAGGACGCTGCATCGGGACATCGGGAATAGGACGTTCAAACTATGGATATCAGTGTTCTCGGCGCGGCGAGCGACGCCATCATAGGGCTCGCAGACCCGTTTCGACTTTTCATGTTGGGTTGCGGCGTCTTGTTTGGCCTGTTCCTCGGTATTGTTCCCGGGATCGGTGGGTTAGCAGGCATGGCGCTGCTGCTTCCTTTTACGTTCACGATGGACTCCTATGCGGCCTTTGCCATGCTGCTTGGAATGTCCGCGGTCACTGGCACAAGTGATACGATCCCTGCCGTGCTTTTTGGCGTCCCTGGCACGGCCGGTGCTCAGGCGACCGTGATGGACGGCAACCCCATGGCCAAAAAGGGCGAGGCCGGACGGGCGCTGAGTGCGGCTTTCACATCGTCTCTTTTCGGAGGGCTGGTGGGGGCGCTGCTGCTTGCCCTGACCGTGCCGGTGTTGCGTCCCTTCATGCTCTATATCGGATCACCGGAGCTCCTTGGCTTCTCCGTGTTCGGCATCGCCATGGTGGCAGTTCTGTCAGGATCCGCACCGTTGCGAGGGCTGGTAGCAGCCGGTATCGGCGTCATGATTTCCATGATCGGCGCCGACCCGCAAACAGGCACGCTGCGCTATACGATGGGCAGTTTCTATCTCTGGGACGGGTTGCCGATCGTGCCGCTCGTCCTTGGCCTTTTTGCTTTACCCGAACTTGCAGATCTCGCGATCAAGCGGTCCGCCATCGCTTCGGAGACGAAGTACGATACCCGCAAAGGGATGTCCGAGGGGTTCCATGATGCCCTCAAGAACTGGTGGCTTGTTCTGCGTGGAGGCGGGCTGGGCGCGGGTGTTGGCGCCATACCGGGTCTTGGCTCTTCGGTTGTCGATTGGATCGCCTATGGCTGGGCCTTCCAGTCCACAAAGGATGCTGACAAGACCTTCGGCAAAGGTGATGTTCGCGGTGTCATCGCCCCTGAGGCCGCCAACAACGCCATCACTGCGGGATCTCTCGTTCCGACGATCGCCTTCGGTGTGCCTGGTTCGGCATCGATGGCCATCCTGCTCAGCGTTTTCCTGATCCATGGCCTTGTGCCCGGGCCCGAAATGCTGACAACCAATCTCGACGTCACCTATTCGATGGTCTGGTCAATTGCCATTGCCAACATCTTGGGTGCCGGTCTTTGCTTTTTGTTTTCAGGGCAATTGGCGAAGATCGCGGTCCTCCGCTACACGCTGATCCTCCCGGCGGTCCTCATCTTCGTCTATGTCGGAGCTTTCCAATCCTCGCGCAATTGGGGCGACCTTTACGCGCTCTTGATCTTTGCGGTTGTCGGTTGGGTTATGAAGCAATTGCGCTGGCCGCGGCCGCCGCTGGTTCTCGGCTTTGTGCTCGGGGCCCTTATTGAGCGCTATATGTTCATCTCGACCACGCGGTATGGGTTTGAGTGGATGCTGCGCCCGCTTGTCATCGTGCTTTTCACCATGGCGGCGATCATTCTGGCCGGACCTCTCATCCGTCATATCCGTGCGCTAGGCGGCTTCAAGGGCATTGTCAGCTATATCGGGGCTCCGCGGCTTGAATGGTCCGATTTGCTTTACTTGGGCGTATTGGCATTGGCAGGTGTCATGGTGGTCGAAGCGCTGCAATGGCCCTGGGGTGCCAAGGTCGGCCCGCTGAGTGTCGGCATAATGACACTGAGTTTCTGTGTGTTCAGTTTCCTCAACCAGGTCTTCACCCGGTCAGTACAGCAGGCACGGGCAGAAGCCGGAGAAATTCGGCATGAAGTGCACATGGATACGGCCGTCGATCATGGCGATGCCACGTTGAAAATCGTCGCTATACGCGCGGCAAGGTTTTTCGCCTTTCTTGTCCTTTTCATCGCAATGATGGCGCTGGTCGGCCTGATCCCGACGGTTCCACTTTTCGTCGCGGTTTTCATGCGCATCGAAGGGCGCGAAAAGTGGCGGTTGATCGCTGGATATGCCGTCACACTCACACTGATTGTGTACCTGGTGTTCGACCAGCTGTTGCGCATTCCCTGGCCGCAAACATTCCTGGGTCAGTGGTTCCCCGCAATGACAATCATACCCTCGGTTTAATCGGATGCAGGGTGAGCCTGCATCCACAATTCCTCAAATACTCGGCGCCAAATTTGGCTGCCGAACCGGAACGTCAGTCCAAAAAAAAAGAGAGAGCGAGAGATGCAGTATATCGATGCCTTCAATCATTTCTTCCCGAAGCCGCTTTGGGACAAAATTCAGACCTTTGAAGGGGCGGGCAAAAATATTGGCAAGCGCATGCAGAACATCCCCTGCATCTTCGATCTGGAGGAGCGTTTCAGAGTCATCGAGCCTTTCGAGAATTATCGGCAGATCCTGAGTTTGGGGATGCCGCCCATCGAGCAGATGGGCACGCCGGACAAGACGCCTGAGCTTGCACGCCTGGGCAATGAAGGGTTTGCCGAACTTGTCAGCAAGCACCCCAGACATTTTCCAGGTTATCTCGCGGCGTTGCCGATGAACAATCCGGATGCTGCCGTGGTTGAACTGGAACGCGTGTTCTCAGCCAATGATGGTGCGGTCGGCGTTCAGATTCACACGAACGTCAACGGTGCGCCACTCGATGACGAGCAGTTTTTTCCGATTTTCGAAACGGCGGCCAAGTATGATCGGCCCGTGTTCCTGCATCCTTCGCGCGGCGAAGAAATGCCGGATTATCTCACGGAATCCAAGTCTCGCTACGAAATCTGGTGGACGTTCGGATGGCCCTATGAGACGAGCGCGGCAATGGCGCGGATCGCCCTTTCCGGCATGATGGACAAATTGCCGGGGCTGAAGGTTCTCGCTCATCATCTGGGTGCCATGGTTCCCTTTTTCGAAGGCCGCGTCGGGCCGGGACAGGATCAACTCGGGAAGCGCACATCGACCGAGGATCTTTCGCACGTGTTGAAAGGGCTGAAGAAGCGCCCGTTCGACTATTTCAAGGATTTCTACGCCGACACAGCGGTATTTGGTTCACGTGCAGCCACCGTCTGCGGGTTGGAATTCTATGGCGTGGACAAGGTGCTGTTTGCATCTGACAGTCCGTTCGACCCTGAAAAAGGTCCGGGCTATATCCGTGATACGATTGCGGTCTTGAAGTCTCTGGACCTGCCGCAGGAGGACATGGAGAAAATCTGTTACAAGAACGCCCAAAAACTGTTCCGCATTGATTGATGCCGTCCGCCCTCGCTTTGCGGGGGCGGAAACGGTTCTGCTCCAGAGGTGGCACTGGGTCTATCGCAATGGCGCCAACGCTGGATGTTCTCTCGGCAGGGCGGAAGACGATTTGGGAAAGGATGCTGTGATGAGTGAAAGGTATGACAGGGGCATGAAAGTGCGCCGCGAGGTGCTCGGAGACGCCCATGTGGATCGGGCGGAGGCCGCCAAGACCCCATTTGATCAGTCGTTTCAGTCGCTGATCACCGAGGGCGCCTGGGGCACGGTGTGGGCGTCCGACCGCCTTACCCGTCGTGAGCGGTCCATGCTGACCGTCGCACTTCTTGCAGCGACTGGCAATTTCGAGGAAATTCCAATGCATATACGCGCCACGGCCCGCACGGGAGCCTCCAGGGAGGATATTGCCGAAGCACTGCAACATGTGGCCATTTATGCCGGTGTGCCAAAGGCCAACCACGCCCTCAAGCTTGCCAAACAAACTTACGCGGAAATGGAGGAGAATGACGAATGAGGGATCTCGGACCACTCATCCCGCGCAATCATTCGGTTCATCCGGCAGCTTATGCTGAGGACTACAAGACAAGCGTGACGCGCTCGCCCAATCTGCCGCTTCTTTCGATGGAGAGCACACCCTCGGAGGAAACCGGTCCTGTTTTCGGGGCGGAACTGATCGGTGAGCTGGACAACAACCTCATCCTCAACTGGTCCAAGGGGCTTGCCCCCGCCGTGGGTGAGCGCATTCTCGTGCATGGCCATGTGCTGGACGAGAATTGCCGGCCGGTTCCAAATGCGCTTGTCGAAATTTGGCAGGCCAATGCCGGTGGCCGCTACAGGCATGTCAAGGATACCTATTTTGCCCCGCTCGACCCGAATTTCGGTGGCTGTGGCCGCACGCTTACGGACGAGGGCGGCTACTATGAATTCCTGACGATCCGGCCAGGCGCGTATCCTTGGCCGAACCGCGCCAATGATTGGCGACCCATGCATATCCACTTCTCGATCTTTGGACACAGTTTCGGCCAGCGCCTCGTCACACAGATGTATTTTGAGGGCGACCCATTGATCGCTCATTGCCCGATTGCCGCTACCGTCAAGGAGCGCAGTCATCTGGATCGCCTGGTGGCACCGCTGGATCTTTCGAAATCGCGCCCGCTGGATTACCTCGCCTACAAGTTCGATATCGTGTTGCGTGGTCGTCGGCAGACAATGTTTGAAAACAAGCTGGAGGGCATGTGATCATGGTTCAGAAGCTGGCCACTCTTGCTGAAACGCCTTCTCAGACCGCTGGACCATACGTCCACATCGGCCTGATGCCCACTTATGCAGGCAATGCCGGCTCCTTCCCGCAGGAGATAGGCGTATCGCCCGTCAAAGATGACGTGAAGGGGCAGATGATAGAAATTGTCGGTTCCGTCTTCGACGGCACGGGGTGGGTGTTGCGCGACGCGCTGATCGAAAGCTGGCAGTGCGACGGAGAAGGCAAGTTTCCGGGGCAGGATGGTGCCGACCCGAATGTCTCGGGTCATTGCCGCTTCGCCGTCGACGAGGCAACTGGTGAATTCAGGCTTAAAACGGTCAAACCGGGAAGCTATGTGGGACGTGGAGGTGTGAGAAGCGCGCCTCACATTTCACTGTGGATTGTCGCGCGTGGTATCAATACAGGGCTCAACACACGGATCTACTTCGAGGATGAGGACAATTCTGGCGATCCGTTGCTGGGCCGCATCGAGCAGCGCCCGCGGGCGGAGACGCTGATCGCAAAGAAAGTCGCAGACGGGAAATACCGTTTCGACATCCGCCTTCAGGGCGATCGCGAGACGGTGTTTCTCGACCTCTGACAGATGCAGGCCGATCCAGGCGACGCGAACAATGTCGAAAGGCTTTTCGGGATGAACGTCTCTGTTTTTGATCATCCATGGCTGGCAGGCTTGTTCGGCGACCCGGAGATGGCCGTGATCCTGAGCGCGGATCGGCAGATGAGCCACATGCTGGCCTTCGAAGCTGCCTGGTCGCGAGCGTGTGGTCGCGCAGGCCTTTTTAATGCCGAAGAGGCTGAGGCCGCGGCGCTCGCAATCGAGAACGCACGAATCGACCTAACCGACATTGCTGCCGGCATGGCACGGGACGGAGTCCCAGTGCCGCGCCTGGTTCAGCAGTTGAAGGCCATTGCGGCTTCCGATGCGGTTCATCGTCATGCCACGTCTCAGGACGTCGTGGACACTGCGCTGGCTCTCACCCTGAAAGAAGCCTCCGATCTTCTGGAAGCGCGCATCAAGGCTTTCGCGGCAGCCCTCGATGAACTCATCAGTCGTTTTGGGGATGCGCCGCTTATGGGGCGCACGCGAATGCAGGCTGCCACCGTGATTACGGCTGGCGATCGGATCAAAACCTGGCGTCTTCCGTTGGATGACCATTTGAAGCGGCTGTCCGCACTACGCGCGGATGTCGAACGGGTTCAGATCGGTGGCGCTTCCGGTGATCGCAGGGCATTGGGCGTTCAGGCCGGAACTGTCGTCGAAGATGTTGCGCAAGTCCTTGGTCTCGCACCCACAGGCAAGGCCTGGCACACCCTGCGCCACGGCATCGCCGACTACGCATCGTTCCTTTCCCTCGTCACGGGGACTCTTGGCAAATTCGGTCAGGATACGGTGCTGATGGCGCAGCAGGGGATCGACGAGATCGCGCTTTCGGGTGGCGGCGGATCATCGGCGATGCCTCACAAGCAAAACCCGGTTCAGGGTGAACTTCTTGTCACGCTTGCCCGCTTCAACGCCACGCAGGTTTCGGCCATGCACCATGCGATGATCCATGAGCAGGAACGTTCTGGGGCGGCGTGGAGCCTTGAATGGATGGTGCTTCCGCAAATGTTGATGGCGACCGCACGAGCGCTTTCAGCGGCCAGGAACATGTCTCTGGCGATAATACGGATTGGCGAACCGTCCGGGGAAGGAAAGACCACCAATCGCGATCATCGATAAACCGGGCCCCGTCAGAGGCAGCGCCGAAACGCTGCCTCACTGTGGTCGCACAGCCCATTCAGGTGCGCAGGGGAGTCGGTGCAGGCATCGGCATCGGCCGCTGCCCCGTGCTGCCTTCAACCAACTGCCCCAGCTTCAGCAGCACCGCCTCAGAATGGGCGGGGCCGATGAACTGCACGCCGAAAGGCAGGCCGGATGAATGCTGGCCGGCCGGGACCGACAGCGCCGGTACACCCGTCAGATTGGCGGCAGCGTTCAATCTCACGTAAGCCTCCACCACTGGCTCTTCGCTGCCGTCCTGCCAGATGAATGTGCTCTGATCGCGTCTTGCCGCCACGACTGGCACCGTGGGTACGACCAGCGCGTCGACATTTTGGAACATGTCCACCCATGCGCGCTCCAGCCGCGCTTGCGCCTGCTTCGCCATCAGATAGTCCTGGGCCGGCAAAAGACTTCCTGTTTCGAGGAGAAGCCGCACGTCTTCTCCGAAACGGTCTGCCCGTGATCGAATGTTTTCACGATGAACGAAAGCCGCTTCCGCGAGCATGATGCCCCATTGGCTGGGCATGATGGTGTCGGTCAGTGGGACCGAGACTTCCACGAGCTCGGCGCCCGCGTTCGCGAGGGACGTGCGCAGCTGTCCCAAAGCATTCTCGATTTCCGGGTCGAGGCGCTCATGGAAGTGATTGACCGGCACGCCAAGCTTTACTCCGGTAATATCATGATCTGCCAGTGCGGTTGCGGCTGGCTTGTGCCGTCCAGTTGCGGAGATGGCATTCAGAAGAAGCGCCGCATCCTTTACCGTGCGGGTGATCGGCCCGACATGATCGAGCGATGGCGCAAGGGGGATGACGCCCTCAAGTGAAACCGTTCCGCGCGTCGGCTTCAACCCCACGACGCCGCATAGTGCAGCAGGCACGCGGATTGATCCACCGGTGTCCGTGCCCAGTGCAGCGAGTGCGCCACCATAAGACACTGCCGCGGCAGAACCACCGCTCGAGCCGCCCGGCGTGTGTTCGGTATGCCAGGGATTGGCGGTTTGCGGCGTGGTGAGTCCGAAAGCGAATTCGTGCGTGTGCGTCTTGCCGGCGAAAATCGCCCCCGATTCTCTGATCTGTTTCACGACTGGAGCGTCGGTTTGTGCCACATGCCCCTCCTGAACTCTGGAACTGGCACTGGTTGGCAGCCCGGCAACATCGATGAGATCCTTCAAGGCGATCGGAATACCGTGCAGCGGTGGGAGGGCAGCACCGGTCATGATCTGCTCTTCGGCGAGCCGGGCTCTCTCCATCGCCTGCTCGGCAAGCAGTAGAGAATAGGCGCCGATATTGTCGTCGAGCTCCCGAATTCGCTGGAGGACGGACCCGACGAGTTCCACCGGCGACAATTCTTTCTGTTCGATGAGTGTGGCCGCTTCGGTGATCGACAGTTCAAACGGTTCCATGAAAGTTACTCTCCGTGATGGCGGCCTCGTCGCCCTGCTGGGCGGACTGAAGAGTGGCGATGAAGCTGCGCACATGTGTCAACGTTGCAGCCACTGCGTCGCGCCGCTCCTGGGGCAAGGGCAGTTTGTGACGGTCGGCCAAATCGGCAATCATTTCGGCAGTGTAGGCAGGGATGGTCATGGCTTCTTGTCCATCGAGGTCGGAACTGTTGCGAAAAAGTTCAGGATCAGGGACAGCGTGGAGAGCGCAATGATGACCGCGCCGAAGATCGTTGCAGTCGGAACCAGACCGATGCGCTGTGCCGCAAAACCCGCAATAAGGGCCGGGAGAGCATTCGAGAGATAGCTTTCGGTGTAGAATGCCGAGAGCAGTCCAGCGCGTTGCTGGGCTGTGGCAAGAGCAGCGAGGCTGCGCATGGCACCCAGAAAACCCGCTCCGAAGCCTAGCCCCGAAATGGCGGCTCCGGTCATGAGAGCCACCGTGCTGGACCGACTGAACCCGCCAAGAATGACAGCGGGACCGACGATCATGGCGACGCTTCCAAAAAGCAGCGCGGATCGCACGGGTAGGTTACGGAAGGTCAATACCGCTGCGGCTCCGGCAAGCGTCAACGCACCCACCGCTCCGCCTCCCAGAACCTGCGTCTGGCCCGGCGCGATCTCTCCAATCAGGGAAGGCATCAGGGAGAGGAAGAACCCGCCAAGCGCCCAGACCGCAATATTGATCGGCGCGACCCGTGCAAAGGTCAGGCGGGCCTGTCGGGGGATTTCGATCCGCAGGCGAGGGCGCCAGGGCTCGGTTGCAAGCCCGGTTGCGGTCTCCGCGCAGCGCAGGGTACGCAAAACCTGAACAACAAAAATCGCTACCAAAACAAGGTAGACGAAATGCAGTGGTGCGGGTGCGAGTTGTGCGAGCATGCCTGAGCCCA
The DNA here is from genome assembly GCF_019891395.1 of Nitratireductor kimnyeongensis. NCBI lineage: Bacteria > Pseudomonadati > Pseudomonadota > Alphaproteobacteria > Hyphomicrobiales > Phyllobacteriaceae > Nitratireductor > Nitratireductor kimnyeongensis. The sequence continues at coordinate 2,852,147 of NZ_CP078143.1, forward strand.
GTGCCCCAACCCCCATTCCGATCATCGGGGCGATGCTGTTGATGGTTGCCCCCGCTTTCTGATCGATATCCAGCAATGCTGCGGCAAGGGCTGTGGTTGCGAGGCCGGTGGCAAAGCCCTGGATGGTGCGCGCGGCAACCAACCAGGCGCTGTCCCGAGCCAGAAGAAACAGAGCCATGGCAACGAGTTGTATTGCCAGCGCAGCGACGATGACCGGGCGCCTGCCGAAACGGTTCGACATCGTCCCGAAGAACAGCAGGCCGAAAAGCAGGGCCAGCGCATAGACGGCAAAAATCAGCGTAATGGTGAAGGCGGAAAAGCCCCATTGTGCCTGATACAGCGGATATAGCGGCGCCGGGACGCTCGACGCTGCAAGAAACCCGATGAGAGACAAAGCGTGCAGGCTCAGGCCAGTTTGCGTTGTGGGGCAGGTGGACACCCCTATCGTTCGCGCGGTCATGGTTTGATCCTTTGCTAAAAGCGAATTTTTTGCGTTATAATGCGAAAAGCCTCTTAATGCAAATATTTTGCGTTAGTGGTGTTTTTTCGTGTTGCTTTGACGGGCGTGCTGGGGAGCCAGGTGATTGAAAAAATGAAAAATTCAGATCGTGCGACCGAAGTGGTTCCAAGGCCCGGAGGGCGCTCTGCCCGGGTCCAGGCGGCTGTCTTCAAGGCTGTGGAAGAGCTGAAACAAGAGGGCGATCCGTCTGGACTGACCGTTCCTGCCATCGCATCACGGGCTGGGGTAACGCCGTCGACGATTTACCGTCGCTGGGGCACTCTCAACGAACTTCTCTCCGAGGTGGCTGCCAGGAACCTGCGGCCCGACGCCCCGCCGGAGAAAACAGGCAATTGGCGGAACGATCTGGCGATCTGGTTGCAGCAATTTGTCGAGGAAATGTCTTCCGAACCGGGGCGGGAAATGCTGCGTGAGGTTCTTGGCGGCGAGCGTTCCGACAATGCCGGACAATGCTCCGCTTACACGCGCCAGCAACTGGAAACGATTCTCGACCGAGTGGCAGAGGGAGAAGACCTGCCGACCGATGTTGATAAACTTCTCGATCGGGTTATCGCTCCGATCATGTATCGTATCCTTTTCACGGCTGAGCCGCCGGACCGGGAATGGGCGCAGACCCTGCTCGACAAGACTTTGGAGAGCGGTCAATCCCGCTGTTGAAGCGCCTTAATCAGATGCATGGTCGCTGTCGGCGCTTGCCATAAAGCGACCTGAATTCCAGCGTGCATGGCTTAGGAAACACTGTCAGCGCCTGCGCGCCTGCCTGTCTGCGTGCCGCAGCGTGCTTCCCTCCTGTGCGAGATGGGTACGCGGCGCGTTGACTCCGATGAAACTGTAAAGTACAGGATTATACAGGTTCATAGGACAGGTTTATATGTCTCGACGCGCGAATTCGCTATCACCGGGGATGGCAAAGCCTGAGCGGATTGCCACGGTTCTGGAACGGGAGATCCGCTCTGGCGCGCTCGGGTTTGGCGAGCGGCTGCAAAGTGAGAACGAGTTGGTGCAGCGCTTCTCCGTCAGTCGCAATACGGTGCGACGCGGACTGGAGGAACTCTCGTCAAGGGGGCTCATCACGACGAAGGTTGGGATCGGCTCATTCGTCACGTTTGACGGAAAGATGGTCGATGACGCGATTGGCTGGTCGAAAGCGCTGGCTGATGCCGGGGCCAATGTCCAGACCCGTACACTACGCCTTGAAGTTATCGAGGATCCGGAACTGGCCGAGATGCTCGGCATCGAAAAGCCGGCCTTCATCGCTGTCGATCGTGCACGCAGCAATGTGGGCACCGGTTACGCAATCTCCATCGAACGCTCGCGTCTGCCCCTGTCGGCTGAACTCGAAGAGGTTCCGCTCAAAGGGCTGCGACAAGGCTCCCTGCACCAGACACTGCGAGGAGCAGGGCTGATCCCGGATCATGGGGAAGAGTGGGCCGACATAGAAATGTTGTCGCCCGAGGATGCGGCGATTCTGGGTTGCGAGAGCGGAACGCCGTTTCTCCGCACGCGCCGGCTGACACGCAGGCCGAACGGATATCCCATCGAGTACGTCACCAGCTTGCTCAACCCCAAGCACTTTGCACTGCACCTGGAGTTTTGAGGAATGTCGGACAGGTCAGTTGCTGAAGATCGGGCAAAGGCTGCGTTGATCGGCGGTGCATTGGGTGACGCGCTGGGCATGCCCACCCAATTGTTTTCGCCGGACCAGATACGCGAAACCTACGGGTTCGTGGAAAATTTCGTTGTGCCCGTTCCCGATCACCCGGTGTCGAAAGGACTTCCAGCCGGAGCAATAACCGACGACACGGAGCAGGCGCTTCTGTTGGCGCAAATCCTCCTTGAATCAGACGGCGCGTTTGACCACCACCGGTGGGTAAATGCGCTTGTCGAGTGGGAGCGAGACGTTAAGGCGCGCGGAAGCTACGATTTGCTCGGGCCCTCAACCAAGCGAGCCATTGACGCGATCAACAGTGGCACACCGCCTGAAGAGGCGGGGCGCGACGGCGACACCAACGGTGCCGCCATGCGCATCGCCCCGGTCGGCATCATGATGCCGTCCGACGCACCGGCTGCGTTGGTCGCCAAGGTGGCCGAAACCTGCCGCGCGACGCACAACACATCCATGGCGATTGCATCGGCAGCGGCAGTGGCAGCTGCCGTCAGCCACGGTGTTTCCGGCGGTGACTGGCGCGATGTGGTCAGACACGCCATAGGGGCCGCGAAACTGGGTGCAGGCCATGGGCACTGGGTGGCGGGCCCTGATATTTCAGCGCGCATTTGTTGGGCGACAGACCTCGTGCGAAACGAGCCCGCAGAACGCGCGATTGGGTTGATCTCGGAGCTCGTGGGCACAGGCGTTGCAAGCCAGCAGTCGGTACCCGCTGCTTTTGCGGTGCTCGAAGTGGCGCAGGGAAATCCGTGGCGTGCTGCGGTCATCAGCGCCAATCTTGGTGGCGACACCGATACGATCGGGGCGATTGCTGCAGGCATGGCCGGCGCGTGTGCGGGCATGAACAGCCTGCCGCAGAACCGCATCGCCGAGTTGAACGGCCTCGACATGGGGATTGTAGAAACATTGGCTACGAAACTCGTTGCAGAGCGCTTTCGCCGTTTTGGGGGCGAGGAGGCGGCATGACACGTCTCATCCATGCCGGCAGCGCCGTTGTTGATTACGTCTACCGGATCGACGCCTTGCCGAAACCCGGCGGCGAAATGACCGCATCGAGCTACAACCGCATCGCCGGTGGCGGCTTCAACGTGATGGTCGCAGCCAGACGGACCGGTCTGCCGGTTGCGTTTGCCGGTCGCCATGGCACAGGGCCAGAAGGGGATTTTCTGCGTGCGGCGTTTGCGGCAGAAGGGGTGGAAACCTTGACCCCGCCGGCATCCGATCTAGACAGCGGGAATTGTGTGGTGCTCGTCACCGCCGATGCCGAACGAACCTTTGTCTCCTGGCCCGGCGCAGAAGCGGCGTTGACGATCGCGGACCTGGCCCCGATAACCTTGCAGGAAGCCGATTGGGTTTTCATATCGGGCTACACTCTCACTTATCCAGACAGCCGTCAGGCGTTGGCAGACTGGGTGGAGTCGTTGCCGGCGAGTACCCCGGTCGTTTTCGACCCGACGCCGGTTGTGGCCGAGATACCTTCTTCCATTCGCACCCGCGTTCTGGCCCGCACTACATGGCTGAGCTGCAATTCCGTGGAAGCGCGTACACTTGCCGGTGCGGCCGATCCTGCAACCAATGCAGTCCTTCTCATGGCCGAACATTGCCCTCGTGCGAATGGCGTGGTCATCCGCTCCGGGGCATTTGGCGCGCATCTGCTTTTGCGTGATGGAAGCATTGGCGTTGTGGACGGGTTTTCGGTGCCTGCCGTCGATACGAATGGCGCTGGCGACACGCATATCGGTGCCTTCGTCGCAGCACTGGCGCGGGGTGAACAACCCTTCGCGGCCGTGCGCTATGCCAACGCGGCGGCGGCAATCTCGGTCGGTCGGCATGGCGGCTGCGCAGCGCCCGGCGACACTGAAATACGGGCGTTCCTGACCGAGCGGAAGTGCAGTGGACCTGCCGAAGAGATGCGCAGGGAACAAAAAAAATGATGACACAAAAAGAGAGGAACAACCGATGACCAAATTGCTTGGGAAACTGGCAGCACAAGCGGTGCTGCTCTCTATGTGTGCGGTCTCCGCCGATGCCGCCGAGCTGCACGTGCTCAACTGGAAGGGGTATGGCGCTGACGAGCCGTGGGCCGTGGAAGCGTTCGAGAAGGCGACCGGCCACAAGGTGGTCAACGACTTCTTCAACTCCGAACAGGAAATGCTGACCAAGTTGCGGACGAATCCCGGCCTTTACGACGTTGTCATGATCAATGCGGCGTTCACCGGGCAGGCCCTGGCGGAATCTCTCATTCAGCCAATCGACACCGCAAAGATTCAGAATTACGCGGACATTTCCGGCGACAAGGCCAACTCTCCCATGCTGAATCAGGACGGCAAGGTCTACGGTGTGCCGTGGGTTTGGGGGCTGACCGCGATCGCCGTCAACGACAAATCGTTCGAGACGCCCCCCACCAGCATCTCGGTCATGTGGGATGAGGCGCACAAGGGCAGGGTCGTCATTCGCGATGACGCCGTAGAGGCGATCCAGTTCGGTGCGATCGCTTCGGGGCAGAACATCAATGACATCAAGGATATGGATGCCGTGAAGGAGAAGCTCACTTCACTCATGCCACAGATCCGCACCTTCTGGAGCTCGGAGAACGACTGGAACCAGATGGTCGCTTCGAACCAGATCGATATAGGAACATACTGGTCCGGCTCGGCTGATCGTGCCAAGACCCAGTTCAACCTGCCGGTCAGTCTGGTAATCCCGGAGGAGGGAGCCGTGGCCTGGCTCGACGCCTTCTCCATTCCCGTCGGCTCCGACAATGTCGAAGGTGCCGAAGCCTTTATCAATTACATGATCGATCCGGAGTTCTACGTCGAATGGGTCACGAAAGTCGGCGCGCCGGTTTCCGCCAATGAAAAGGCTGTTGCCGCACTTCCCGAAGACGCGTTCAACCGGGCCGTGATGGGTGACTCCAAGGTGGCCGACCGCATACAGTTTCAGGCTCCGGTCACCGACGAACAGAGAAAAGAATATCTGGCCATCTGGCAGGAACTCAAGGTCGGCGCACAATAGTCAGAAAAAACCGGCCCCATCCCGCTCACATGAGGAAAAGGGGCGGGATGCGGCATCGAAACCATCGGGAGGAGAGGCATGGCATCATCGATCCGCGGGAGAGGGGGCATCGGACCAGCATTACCGCTGCTCACGCCCGCCTATCTTTGGCTTGCAGTGGCCATCTTCCTTCCACTCTCGGCGATGGCGCTTTTCTCCTTCATGACCGACCTGCCCATGTCTGGCAGGGATTGGTCGCTGACCCTTGAACACTACGCGGCGTTCTTCTCAAGCGGGCTGTATGTCACGTTGCTCTGGGCTTCGGTCCGTCTTGGCCTCGAGGTAACGCTCTGGTGCGCGGTAATCGGCTTTCCGGCCGCTTATGTGCTGGCAAGGGTTCTGAAGGGAAGGGCGCGAGAAGCGATCTTCCTCCTGGTCATCCTTCCCTTCTGGTCAAATGGCCTCGTTCGCATCTTCTCCTGGGCGATGGTTCTCCGCGAAGGCGGGCTTCTGGACACGACGCTGAACGCGATATTGCCGTTCCGGGTCAACATTGACCTCATGTATTCCTATCCGGCGGTGATCATCGGGCTCGTCCATTCCTACGTGCCCTACATGGTTCTCACCTGCTATCTGACCCTGCAGGCAATCGACAACGCGCTCATCGAGGCGGCCCGTTCACTGGGGGCTTCGCGACTGCAGACCCTGAGGCGCGTCGTTCTGCCACTCGCCATGCCCGGCCTGCTTGCCGGTTCCGTTCTGATATTTGTGCCGGTGGTTGGCTCTTTCATGGAACCGCGCATTCTGGGCGGGCGCACCGGAACATTCTACGGCACGGTGATCGAGGATCAGTTTGTGGCCGTCTTCAACTGGCCGCTGGGAGCGGCTCTCTCCTTCATTTTGCTGGCTGTGGTGCTCGTCATTCTCAGCCTGGCGGCGCCGATTCTGAGAAGGGTGCGATGATGTTCACGACCCGTCTGCTGGAAGCGCTCGGTCGTGTCTGGATCGTGCTGCTGCTCTCTTTTCTCTACCTGCCGATCTGCATCATGGCGTTGATGTCGTTCAACGCTTCCCCATTCTACCAATTGCCGTTCGAGTGGACGACGGGCTGGTATGCCGATCTTTCACGCAACGAACAGCTTCTCGCCGCAACCTGGAATTCCATCCAGATCGCGGTCTTTACAACGGTGATCGCGACCGTGCTGGGGACAGCAGCATCGTTGGCGCTGTTCCGCCATGAGTTTCGAGGCAAGAGGCTGCTGCAGGCCCTGCTGTTTCCTCCCATAGCCATTCCATGGCTGATCACCGGAACCGCAATGCTGATCTTCTTCTTCGGTGTCGGCATCGGACGTGGTCTTCACGCCATCTTGCTCGGTCATGTCGCTTTGGCGCTGCCCTATGTCATCGTCGTCGTGTCCGCGCGCTTGCAGACCTTCGCTCCTGAGCTTGAAGAAGCCGCCCGTTCGCTGGGCGCCAGCCAGTGGCAGGTCACCACGCGGGTCACCCTCCCATGGATCATGCCGGGGGTGATTGCCGGTGGCCTGTTCGCTTTCGCGGTCTCATTCGACCAGTTCGTCGTTTCCTATTTCCTGTCGACACCGGGCGAAGCGACACTTCCCGTGGAGATCTATGCGGCAATCCGCAAGGGCTTCACGCCCGAGATCAATGCCGTATCCACCATCATCATAGGCATATCCATGGGGCTGATGCTCGTCACCGCCCGCTTCTTCAAGTTCGGGGGAGAGAAATAAACAATGGCCGAAGTCGTCGTCGACAAGGTTTCGCGTTCCTTCGGTTCGCACAAGGCGCTCGATGATGTGTCGATCGCCTTCCCCGATAAGGGGTTTTACGGATTGCTTGGCCCATCGGGCTCCGGCAAGACGACTTTGCTGCGCATGATAGCTGGTTTCGACTTTCCCGATGCCGGGCGTATCGCCATTGGCGGAGAAGGCGTCGAGCGTGTGCCGGTGGAGAAACGCCGCATCGGAATGGTGTTCCAGACTTACGCGCTTTTCCCGAACATGAGCGTTGCCCAGAACGTGGCCTTCGGCCTGTCGGTTCGCGGGGAAACGAAAGCGGCGATTGAGGTCGAGGTGAAGCGCGCGCTGGATCTTGTTCAGCTGGGACAGCTTGGCGAACGGCGCCCGCACCAATTGTCGGGCGGTCAACGCCAGCGTGTTGCGCTTGCGCGTGCAATCGTGACCAAGCCACGTGTGCTTTTGCTGGACGAACCGTTATCGGCGCTCGACAAGGCGCTGCGCGTCGACATGCAAATCGAGTTGAAGCGCATTCAGCGCGAGATCGGAATCACAACGATATTCGTCACCCACGATCAGGAAGAAGCGCTGACGATGAGCGACCGAATTGGCATTTTGCGCGACGGTCGTCTGGTTCAGGAAGGGCCACCGGAAGAGATATACGACAGGCCGGAGAGTGAATTCGCGGCAACCTTTCTCGGCGATGCCAACATCCTGCGAGGCGTTGCGACCGGCAATGGCATACGCCTGCCTGACGGCACCGTCGTGAGTGCGAACCATGGTACGAAACCAGCAGTCGGAACCACGGCAAGCTGTGCTGTGCGGCCTGAGCGCATAAGCATTTACGATGCTGACGACGCCTCCCGTGGAGAGAAAAATCGTCTGAAGGGGCGTGTTTCGAAACGAATTTTTGCGGGCAATAGCAGCACGTACTTCGTTGAACACCGTGGTGACATCATCAAGGTCCACGTGCAGAACAACGGCGGTGTGAAACTGGCCGAGGGGCAGAGCGTGATACTGCGCTGGTCCCCTGGAAGCGCTGTGCTCATCGACAGGTGAGAGACTTCCAACCCGTTTCAAAGACGCCTATCACTGCGACGGATCGACTTTGGTGAGAAGTTTTGATGGGGAGTGACGGAGAATGCCAGTTGGAAAGTCTGTCGTAATCTACGGAATCAAGAACTGCGACACGATGAAGAAGGCGAGAACCTGGCTCGAGGCGCATGAGATTGCCTATAGGTTTCACGACTACAAGGCCGCCGGCATCGAACGAGATCGCCTGAAAGCATGGGTGGAAGAGGTCGGCTGGGAAAAGCTATTGAACCGGGCTGGCACGACCTTTCGCAAGCTTCCCGATGCTGAGAAGGCGGATATGAATGCTGAAAAGGCGGTCGACCTGATGGAGGACCAGCCGAGCATGATAAAGCGCCCCGTTCTCGATCTCGGAGACCGGCGTGTGGTTGGCTTCAAGCCCGAGATTTACGACGCCGCATTCGCCTCCTGAGTGCAACCGAAGCCGCTTTCTGATGAGGCGCGGCGGGCCCCAGCGAAAAAGGCATTCTTGTATTGCTCTCTCACAGTTGGGATAAAACGACTATTCCTTCGTGCGGAAGGGGGGCTTCGTGCGTATAAAGCGGATTATGTTCACTCTGTTCTTCATAGCTGCTGCTATCGTTCTGGCGGTCTTCGTTCTGCGGTTGGTGTTCGCGTTGCCGGATATTTCGCAGCGAGAGCGCCAGGAGGCTTTTGCCGCAGATCCTGAAACACAACTTGGCCGGCTTTTCGAGACCGGCGCCGCGGCGCATCCTGGCAAAACGGGTGTCTTCCCGATAGCTGACGGCAAGGATGCACTGGCGAGCCGGCTAGCGCTCATTGAGCGGGCGCAGGGCTCCATCGACGCGCAATACTACATCTGGTACGATGATACATCAGGGGTTCTCCTGCTGGATGCGCTGCGCAAGGCGGCAGCACGTGGTGTGCGGGTGCGCTTGTTGCTCGATGACAATGGCGTGCCGGGGCTCGATTCCTACATGGCTGCCCTCAATGGGCTTCCGAACTTCCACATTCGCCTGTTCAATCCATCGACCGTGCGCCAGCCAAAACTCTTCGGCTATACGTTCGATTTCCTCCGCATGAACCGGCGCATGCACAACAAGTCCTTCATCGTTGACGGAGCTGCGGCAATCGTTGGTGGCCGCAACGTCGGTGACGAATATTTCCAGATCGGTAAAGCGTTCTACGTGGATATGGATATGCTGGCGACCGGCGCGATTGTTCCGGAAACGGCCGCTACATTCGATGACTACTGGAACAGCGCCTCGGTGTTTGAAGTCGAGAAGATCATTTCTGGGTCCGGAGATCTTACGGCATTCGAAGCGCGTGTCGCACAGGTGAAGGCAAGCGAGGAAGCGCAGACGGTACTGGCGGAGCTCGAAAGCAGCGCGGAACGCTATGCCAGAGGCGGCGTCGCGTTGGAATGGACGGATGTGCAGCTCGTCGCCGATGACCCGGTGAAAGGAGAGGGGAAGGCCACGCGTGACCAGTTGATGATCATGCGGCTTGGCGCGATCCTCGGCGAAGCGCGTCAAAGGCTCGATCTGATCTCAGCCTACTTCGTGCCGGGCTCGATCGGAAGCAGCTATTTCGGCGATCTGGCAACGTCCGGCAAGCAGGTTCGCATCCTCACCAACGCCCTCAACACGACGGATGTGCTCCTCGTGCACAGCGGCTATGCCAAATACCGACGCGGCCTTCTCGAGGCAGGGGTGAAACTCTATGAACTGAAATTGCGCGGAGGCGAAACACAGGGCTCGGAGAAGCAATTGAAGCCGTTCGGCCTTTCGGGCGCCAGTCTGCACGCGAAGACCTTCGCAGTCGACGGCGAACGCATCTTCATCGGCTCGTTCAATTTCGATCCGCGATCGGCAATACTGAACTGTGAAATGGGCTTCCTGATTGAGAGTGAAAGCATGGCCCGAAAGATCAGCGACGGATTCGACGACAGGTTGGGACTGGTCAGCTATCAACCGCGATTGACACCCGAGAACAAAATGGTCTGGGTGGAGGAACAGCGCCAGGGGGAACCGGTTATCTATCAGGAGGAGCCCGGTGCGACCTGGTTCCGTCAGATCGCAACTGTGGTGGTCGGCTGGCTTCCGGTGGAGTGGCTGCTCTAACGCCGGTTCGAATTCGCGTATAAGGTCCGATGGAGAGGAAGATGAAGCACTGGATGTTGTGGTTGCTTGCCGGGATTGTTGCGCTGATCGGCGGTCTTGCCGCTCTATTCAACCTCGGTTCCGCTTCCAGTCTGACACTCACATTCGGCGGCTGGGCGTTAATCATCGTCGGTGCCCTGCAGGGGTGGGCCGCCTATAAGGCGCCAAGTGTCCCCACGATGATTGGTGCCGGGGTGTTGGCACTTGCCGGCATCTTTCTCGGGTTGTCTCTTTTGTTCGGACCGTTCGGAGATGGTCGTGTGCTGCAGTTTC